>NZ_JBVVQI010000028.1:0-35786 GCF_055811495.1 Mesorhizobium sp. WSM4830
CTACAGCGCTATCAAGGGCGCGCTCGCGAACGGCTTCGCTACCGCCGAGCTACACCACCTGTGGGGACACGACCGCCTTCCCCACCGCGGCATCGCCTCTCAAGTGCTACGTAGTTTCCCGTAGGGACATAACCGAATTTCGCGACCTGCGGATTCGCGCGATTGCTGTGTTACGGATCAACCGGGAAACAGCCATGCACGCCCAATCGAGCTCCAGAATTTCACTGCCGACGCACCCCGTACAGTCGCGCCTGCCTACGGCGTTCGATCCGACACCGCTACAGCCGGTTAGCTTCTTTCCCTCCGGTTCGGAAATCTATGCGCAAGGTGAAAAGGCAGGAGCGTTCTATCAGGTGGAGTTTGGCGCCGTGCGTGTTTACCGCCTGCTTGCCGACGGTCGCAGGCAGATAAGCGCTTTCCATCTGGCCGGAGAGACGTTCGGTTTCGAAGCCGACACCACCCATCATTTCTTCGCCGAAGCCATCAATGCCACCAGTGTCCGCGTCTTCCGCTTTGCCACTGGTGCGGATCTCTCCCGCCAGTTGCTGCCGCTGGCTCTCAAGGGCCTGACGAGAGCGCAGGAGCATCTCTTGGTCCTCGGCCGCCAGAATGCCATCGAACGCGTCGCCGCGTTCCTGGTCGACATGGGGGAGCGGCAGGGCGGCTTGCGGCAGGTCGAACTGCCGATGTCGCGCATGGATATCGGCGACTATCTCGGCCTCACCATCGAGACCGTGTCGCGGGTTTTCACCCGGCTGAAGGACAAAGGCGTCATCCGCCTGCTCAATCTGCGCAGCATCGAGATCATCAAGCACGACGTGCTTCATGCCATGAGCGAGTGAGGCTACTTGGCCACGTCCGCGTGGCAGAGCGTAAGCGTTGCCGCTTCAAGCCCAAACGCTTGCGAAGGGTCAGCAATAATACACAGGCCGGGATTTCAGTTTGAAGTGCGCTGCGTCCGGTTGCCGGCCTGCCTATACGCTGACCAATTTGCCTATGACAAGGCGCCGTTCAGGGCACATCCTCGAGAGCCTCCCTTGCCCTGCCGCCCAATCCGATGCCCGCGCCGGACCTCGCACACGCCGCGCGCCAGGAGATCGTGCTGCAGGGCGGCATGACGGGCGGCGACAAGCTGAAGGGCGCCGATGGCATGATGGGCGGCGGCATGGGCATGCCCGGAATGAATGGCCGCGCAGCTTCGCCATGCGATCACCGGCAGATGTCGATCTTTGCCTTCTGGCAGCTCGAACAGCTTTTCATTTCACGCGTATCGGCTGACGACTGGGGAAAGGGGTTCCAAAACGACGCGGATAATGCTCCCAAATAGGCGGACGGTTATTCTTGGGGGCATTTTCAGCGCGGCCACGCTGACCGGCATTCTCAGCGACAATGATGGTATCCTGGGAGTGACGATCAGGCTTGCCGGTAAAACAGCGCGCGTCCGGTTGGAATTAGCTGAAGAAGATAATCGAAGTCGCTGATGTTCGCAGTGAGCACCGTGAACCCTAGCTTCTGCGCCTGCAGGAACAAGACACAATCCTGAAGCGCGCGGAGGCGAGCATCTTTCTGGTAGCCCTGAAGGCGGCACATGATGCCTGACAGCAGCGCAGCTTTTCCAAGCACGTCCGGATCCGGTGCGAAGACACGATGCGGGTGCATGCCGCGAACGGTAGCGCCAATCTGTTTGATTGCACTCTTTGTACCTGGATGCTTGGGGTCTAGCACGCCCACGGTGTGCATGAGTTCCTGGATGGCAACCGTCGAATGATTACTCAGTCTGAGATCGAGCAGATCGGCGACAACATCCGGAGCATGGCCCTGCAAACCATCAATGTAGACACAGGTATCGAGCATCAGCTCTTGCCCCGCCTCGGCAGTATCACCGAGGAACGGAAGGTCGTCGTCCTTGCGCCGAGACAGCTGTTCCTGAGGATCGAAACGCGCCCAGCGGACAGAACTGGCAAAATCGAAGTCAGTCAACTCAGAACCCGAGCTTAAGCGTCGGATCGACGGTGCCTCTCGTCTTTCTGAAGGTCTGTCCGAAATTGTCGTCGAGTGCGACATTGGCGAGGGCGAATTCGATCAAGTCGGTGTCAGTCTTAATCCCGGTCTGCCTCTTGGCTTTTTCGATCAGCGCCGGACTGATACGACCACCGATCCGCGTGCTCTTCTCACCCAGCAGGCCAGAATGTTTCGCCGCCTTCATGACAGCTTCAAAACGGGTTCTGCTCACCGCGACAGACTTGCCGGTCTTTGTTGCCCGACCAGTCTTCGGAAATGGCTCGCCAGCCTTCGTCGTCATTTCGGTCATACCGGCCATACCGGCGCGCTTCTGAATGGCAGATCTGCCTTGCCGTTCCGCGGTACCAGCCGTGTGTTTCTTCCTCGCTGCCTTCGCCATGACGCAGCCTCCAATGTCTAACATTTAACAATTTCGTCCAACATAACATGGTTGAGCCAACTTTCAAGGAGCCACCGAAATGCGACATCCATCGCGGCAGCAGGCGACATCGTAGAACGCGATCGCACCCGGCCAACGTCATTTCTCGTATGCCGAAATTGAAGATGGTGAGCTTGCCGACGGCCGCTGCGAGCCACCACTGAGAACGGCATTGCAGTACCGGTATGTATCGCCGAAAAACAGGCGCTCCAATTCGAAATTTCGAGTTCCTGGCGCTCGATTGTTGTCGGGCCGCTTGCCGACGATAGCAAAAGAACGCCTCCTCGACAGTGGATCTTGCTGTATGGCGGTCTACAACTCGAACCACGTTGCCAGTTTGTTGACGTATCCGACCGGACTCTGAGGCATAGCTGGGGTGCTATAGCTCACCTTCGCGGCATCATGAGTTATGGAGGCATCATGAGTTATAGAAAGGTGCTCTATAGCTCACGGTATGGAATTGGGCGCAGGCCAGACTGGCCGCATTTTACTTATGATCAGAAGCTATTGGAACCGCTGGAAAGCGAGTTCCTGTTGCGATCGGGGGAGTTCCTGGGCGTCTTTCGTCATATCGGTACCGACGGTCGCGACCAGATCCGCATCGACCTTATCAGCGAAGAGGTCTTCAAGACATCCGCGATTGAAGGGGATACCTCAGCCGCGAAAGTCTGCAATCGTCCTTACGCCAGCAACTTGGCCTGGGAGGCGAGACGAGGCACATTCCGCCGGCCGAGCGCGGCATCGCTGAAACGGTGGTTGATGTTTACTTGCATTTTGCCGATGCACTCTCGCATCCCCATCGGGAGCAGAAAGTGGATGTTCATTTGTTAGTCTATGTGGCGCACATCGTTGCGACATGTAGATGAACAGGAGTGATCCCAATGCCGCGCAAACAGCCCCCGATCGAACGAGAGACGCCCAACCGCGTCGAACGCCTCGGATTCCGGCTGGATGAAGAGACTAAAGATCTTATCGAGCGGGCAGCGCATCTGTCACGACGCAAAGTCAGCGACTTCTGCATCACTGCGCTTACTGACGCCGCGCGTCGGACGATCGCCGAGCATGAGACGTTGGTGCTGTCCGATCGCGACCGCGCCGCATTCTTCGACGCGCTGAGCAATCCGCCAGAGCCGAGTGAACGGCTGGTCCGCGCCTTGGCCGAGCACAAGCGCCGGGTCGCTTCCTGAACGTGGCGGCGTCTCGGCGAGATTTGAAGATCGTGGCGCTCGCGTCGCATCACAACCGGGATGGCTTTGCCTGCGGCGTCGGCCAGCCTCGACCGTTATCTTCGGACGCAGGCAAGCCAGGACGTGCGGCGCAAGGCGAATGGGGTCTTCATACTAGTGGAGCCTGACAAACCGAATATCGTGCTGGGCTATTATACGCTTTGCGCAACCGGCGTTGCACAGGGCGACATGCCGGCCGCAGCGCGCAAGCACATCCCGCGTTATCCGCTGGTCAGCGCCACGTTGGTCGGACGGCTGGCGGTCTCGGAAGCCCGGCAGGGCGAACGCCGAGGTGCGATGCTTCTCGCCGACGTCGTGCGGCGCGCCTATGCGAGCGCGGCCACAGTCGGTTCCTCGAAGCTGGTAGTGGATGCCACCAGCGAGCGCGCCGCTGCCTTCAATGAGGGAAACGGCTTCGTGCGGCTGCCGGACTCCCTCCGGCTGGTCCTACCGATGCACACAATCCAGCAACTGGCGGAGCCATGATCGACACAGCACCTACATCGCCTAACGCGGAGCGTTCGCCGTCGGACCGCGACGGGTTCGGCCACCCTGTGCTATGCCGAAACCCTCAGAAGCATGTCGCATACCAGTAAAAGACCCCCTTTCGTCGTGCTTCGGCACCCCGTCATGTGCTCTGTCGCTGGGGTGGCCAAAGCCGGGTGACAATGAAACATCGCGTCACGCGTCCCCTGTTGCGCCGCTTTGCCAAAACAGAACCGAAAAAATGGGCGAATTTTGTGTGCACCGAACGTGCACGCCGCCCCTCTAAACACTGGCTTCCTATTCTGTTGCCCCAACCCATCACTGGCTATCTCAGAGCACCCTGGATGATCCAAACGCTAATTTGGCAGCGGCATGGTGGCCTTCAAAGCCCCTTGGCCCTGGAAGCTGGTACGCATAGTCGGATGAGGCAACACCCTTTTCCGAACGGGATTTTGAAGCCGCGGATAAGCGGCTATGATGAGCGTGCCGATGCTCAAGGTCGATGAGACCTCCAACAATCGGCTTTAGAGGAGACTACGTCGATGACGAACGTGCGCGCCCTTGTTCTTGAACGCCAGCACGAACTCAAGCTGCGTGAGATCGATCTGCCGCAGACCGTGGGGCCGGGCGAAGTTCGCATCAAAATCCATACGGTGGGCATCTGCGGCTCCGACGTGCACTACTACACGCATGGCCGCATCGGCCCGTTCGTGGTCGAAGCGCCGATGGTTTTGGGCCACGAAGCCGCCGGTACCGTCGTCGAAACAGGCGAAGGCGTCGAGCATCTGAAGGTCGGCGACCGCGTCTGCATGGAGCCGGGTGTCCCCGATCCCAATTCGCGGGCGAGCCGGCTCGGCCTCTACAACATCGATCCGGCGGTCAGGTTCTGGGCAACGCCGCCGATCCACGGCGTGCTGACGCCCTATGTCGTCCACCCCGCCAACTACACTTTCAAACTGCCCGACAATGTCAGCTTTGTCGAAGGCGCCATGGTGGAGCCTTTCGCCGTCGGCATGCAGGCGGCTGCCAAAGCAAAGATCGCGCCAGGCGACACGGCGGTGGTGATTGGCGCCGGACCGATCGGCACGATGGTGGCGATCGCTGCGCTCGCCGGCGGCTGCGCCCGCGCCATTGTCGCAGATCTCGCCCAACCCAAGCTCGACATCGCCGGTGGCTATCAAGGCGTGATCCCGGTCAACATCCGCGACAAGAGCCTGGCGGCGGAGGTAAAGGGCCTGACTGATGGCTGGGGTGCCGACGTTGTCTTTGAATGCTCGGGCTCGTCCAAGGCATGGGAGACCCTGCTCGATCTGCCCCGGCCCGGTGGCGCGGTGGTGGTGGTCGGCCTGCCGGTGGCGCCTGTGACCCTCGACATTGCCACCGCCTCGACCAAGGAAGTCCGCATCGAGACTGTGTTCCGATATGCCCACCAATATGAGCGGGCAATCGCGCTGATGGGGTCGGGCCGGGTCGACCTAAAACCACTCATTTCGGCGACCTTCGCCTTCGAAGACTCCATCACCGCATTTGATCGCGCGGTCGAAGCTCGGCCGGCGGACGTAAAGCTTCAAATCCGATTCCCGGATTAAGGCGAGCTCCTCCAAAGCCCCCGGACGGTCCTCCCGATCTCCTCGATGCGTTGCGTAGCTTCTTGAGCTGCCAAAATTGGCGGCGGCCCTGAGCGTTTTGGATGCTGGCACACGGCATTTGCCGACGGTGTTCCCTCTAAAAACAACTCCATACCCGGCCATGACGGCATTCCGTGGGATCGCGAGCAAATCCCTTGAGCGCTGACGGAGCCGACACTTGACAAATCGGCGGACGTCCGACACCCTCTTAACAAAAGGCACAACAAACTTACAAAAGTTCAAGTTGGCACAATCTGGCCGATAGGGAGAAGGCCGATGCGTCTCTGTGACCGAGCGGAGATTTGCGCGTGACCAGCGCAACCCTCACGCGGCCGACCTCCAGGTGGGCGCTACCCCGATTCATGACGGCCGAGCATCCTTTCCCCTGGCTCGCGCCGATCACGGTGATGCTTCTCGTTTTCGGCATCTATCCCCTCGCCTATTCGGTCTGGCTGTCGTTTCACAAACGCAATGTCGTCTCCCGGCAGCTTGACTTCGCCGGGCTCCACCAATGGACGCGCGCCTTCTCGGATGCGCGCATGTGGCATTCGCTGGAAACCACGCTGATCTACACCTTCGTCGCGCTTGCGGTTCAGCTTGCGCTCGGCATCCTCATTGCCCTTCTGCTTGACACCGATCGCAAAGGTTACGGTGTGCTGCGGGCGCTGATGACACTGCCGCTGGTCGTGCCGCCTGCGGTGACCGGAATGATGTTCCTGCTGATGCAGGACGGCTCCTTCGGCGTCCTGTCGTTCTACCTCTATGCCCTCGACCTGATCTCGCCGGCACAGCCGATCCTGACGCAGCCCGGAACCGCGCTGGCGGCGATCCTGCTGGCAGACATATGGCAATGGACGCCATTCATGGTGCTCATCATCCTGGCAGGGCTCAGGGCGCTGCCGAAGGAACCTTTCGAGGCAGCCGCGATCGACGGTGCTAACGGCATCCAGACGTTCTGGCGGCTCACATTGCCGATGCTGCGCAAGGTGATAGCGGTCGCGGTGCTGATCCGCGGCGTCGATCTCTTTCGCATCTACGACTACGTCTACATCATCACCGCCGGCGGGCCAGGCACGGCCACCGAGACGCTTTCGTTCTACGCTGGCCGTATCTACTTCACCGGAGACTTCCCCTATGCCGCAACCCTGTCGCTGATCGTCCTCGTCGTCTTGATCATCGTATCGAACCTGTTCGTCAGGCTGTTCAAGGTGAGGTTCTGATGGAGTCGTCGCGCGCCCAAACCATCGCTCGTGACGTGCTCGCCGTCCTGGTGGTGGCGATCTTCATGTTCCCGATCGCGTGGTGGGCGCTGTCGTCCATCAAACCGTATTCGGCGATCTTCGACCGCAGCGGACCGGTCTACGTCGGTTTCACACCGACGCCGGACAATTACCGCGTGACGTTGCTTGGCGTCTCCCGCGTCGACATCGGCATGGAACAGGGCGGCGAGGCGGCCGGGGTCATCAAGGGTGGCGCCAGCTCCTACGATTCTCGCCAGTCATTGCTCGACAGCGCCACCATAGCCGTCGGATCGACGGCGCTGACGCTGCTGCTGGCCACGCTGGCGGCCTATTGCCTGTCGCGAATGCAGTTCAGCGGCCAGCAGTCGTTCCTGTTCTGGATTCTCTCGCAGCGCTTCATGCCGCCAATCGCGATCGTCATTCCGATCGTTTTCATGTTCCGCGATCTCGGCTTGCGCGATACCTATACGGGGCTCATCCTCGTTCACAGTTTGATCAACCTGCCGCTGGCGGTTTTGCTTTTGAAGTCGTTCTTCGACGATGTTCCGCGCGAGGTTGATGAGGCGGCGCTGATTGACGGCGCGACGCGCTGGCAGACGTTCCGGCGCGTGGTCCTTCCCATGGTCAAGGGCGGCATCGCTGCGACGGCCGTGCTGTGTTTCATCTTTTCGTGGACCGAGTTCCTGCTCTCGCTGTTCCTGACAACGTCGATCCGCACTGTGCCGGTGAAGATCTCGACTTTTGTCACCTCGACCGCGACCGAGTGGGGCTACATCACAGCGCTCGGCACGTCAGCCATCATACCCAGCTTCATCTTTATCCTGCTGGTTCAACGGCATCTGGTCCGCGGCCTCACCCTCGGATCCCTGAAGGAGTGAGGCGCAGACGAGAAGAACGACGACAAAAACGCAATGGAGGAACGATCATGAGCTTCAGTGAACACGACAAGAAGACATTCGTCGCCGATACCTGCAACGATTTTACGGCGCGCCGAATAACCAAACGCGACTTCATGAGGAAGATGGCGCTTGCTGGTGTCGGCTTTTCTGCCTTCGGGTCGGCCATGCTAGGAGGCGGCCGTACCAATCGGGGGGTGCTGGGGCTCGGGGTTGAGGAAGCCCGCGCCCAGGACGCCGATATGCTGAAGTGGCTGGCCGACGTCGGCAAGCCATATGCCGGCACCAAAATCCGTTATACTTCGGAAGCGACGCCGCCAACGATCGTGGCCAACCAGCTTGTCGCGGGTGAATTCACAAAAGCAACCGGCATTGAGGTGGAAGTCGAGATCGTGCCGCTGGAGCAGGTTCTCGCCAAGGCGACGCAAGACGTACAGGGCCAGCTTGGTACGTACGACGTCTACTATCTCGACCAGTCCTGGATGGCGACATTTGCCCAGGATGTCGTCGATCCGCGCGAGTATTATGACCAGAACAAAGAACTGGCGATGCCCAACTTCGACTGGGACGATTTCTCCAAGCCGCTGGTCGACGGCATCGCCATGTACAACGGTAAACAGTGCGGAATTCCATTCGATATTCCGATCTTCATCCTGATGTACCGCAAGGATCTTTTCGACAAACACAACATTGCGCTGCCGACAGACCTCGACGCCTACCTCAAGGCCGTGCAGGCGCTCACAGAGGCAGAAAAAAGCAACGGCATCTTCGGCACAGCATGCCAGGCGAAGTCAGGCCACTATTCGCTGGAATGCGACTGGACCTTCGCATTGTGGGGCCATGGCGGTTCCATCTTCAACAAAGACAAGAAGTTTGTCGGCAATGACGAGCGCGGCGTGGCCGGGCTCAAATTCTATCAGGAGCTGGTCAAGAACTCGCCGCCGTCGGCGACGACTTGGACCTGGGACGGCCAGGGACAGGCGCTGACACAGGGTCAGGCCGCGATGGCAATCACCTGGGGCGAAGATTTCCCCGGCTTCGACGCCAATGATTCCAAGGTCAAAGGCCTGTTCGAGGCCCTGCCCGCGCCCAAGGAAGTTCCTGGTCGTCGCGCCGCCGCCGATTGCGGCTTCAACGAAATCCCGGCCGTTGGTCACCAGGGCGGCTCGACGATTTCGCTGTCGCAATATTCCAAGAACAAGGAAGCAGCATGGCTGTTCATGCAGTGGGTCTGCTCGAAGGATGTGATGGCGCGGGTATCGACGCTCGGCGGCGGCGCCTCGCCGATGCGTAATTCCTCTTTTACAGACCCTCGGGTCAAGGCGAAGGCCGTTGTCGGCCCCGGAACGACACGTCATTTCGACGCGATCAAATACACTATCGACAATCAGATGGGATCGGAGCCGGACATGCCGATTTGGGCGGATCTGTCGAACAACGACATCCCGGTTGAGCTCGGCAAATTGCTTACGGGCCAAGACTATGGCGGCGACGCGAAGGCATGCCTGGATGCCATAGCCGGGATTGTCGACGGCAAAGTCAAGGATGCCGGTCTTTAGCGGCTAATCGGTGATTTGGGCGAAGGCGGCTTCGGCCGCCCTCGCCGTTTGGCAATGTGGCGGCAATGGTTCCGGATCTCGTCATCGGCATTGATTCCTCGACCTCGGCTACCAAGGCGATCGCCTGGGACCGCAATGGTCTGGCCGTGGCTGAAGGTCGTGCACCGCTTGCGCTGTCCAACCCGCGTTCGGGCTATTTCGAGCAGGATCCGGCCGAATGGTGGGCCTCGACGGTCACGGCGCTTCGTGCTGTCGCGGCAACAGTTTCGCCGGCACGCATTGCCGCCCTTGCGATTGCCAACCAACGCGAGAGCTTCGGCCTTTTCGATGAGCAGGGCCAGGCAGTCGGGCCCGCAACGCTCTGGCTCGATGAGCGCGCCCGGGGGAAAGCACGGCGCTTCGGCGAGAGTTTCGGCGCGGCACGCGTCCACGCAATATCCGGCAAGCCGCTGGACGTCATTCCTTGCCTTTACCGCATGATCTGGTTTCGCGAGGAAGAGCCCGAGATTTTTGCCCGCGTGGAGCGGATGGCCGAAGTCCACGGCTATCTGGTGTTTCGCTTGAGCGGCCGATGGGTGACGTCCACCGCATCCGCCGACCCGATGGGCATACTCGATATGCGCGCTATGGACTGGTCGAACGACATACTGGACGCGGCAGGCGTCGCCCGGCGCATGATGCCGGACCTCGCGCGGCCCGGCACCGTTCTGGGCCAACTGACTTCGGAAGCGGCCATTTCGACGAGCCTGCGCGAGGGCACGCCGATCGTCGCCGGCGGCGGCGATGGTCAATGCGCCGGCACGGGCGCGGGTGTGTTACAGCCGCGATGCGCTTACATCAACCTCGGCACGGCGGTCGTCTCCGGCAGCTTCGGCACGGACTACGTCCACGACCTGGCCTTCCGCACCGAGACGGCGGTCGCCGATGACGGCTATATTTACGAGACGTGCCTTCGCGCCGGCACTTTTCTTGTCGACTGGATGGCGCGCGAAATGCTCGGCGCCGATCTGCATGGCGCAAATGATGCCCTGGAGACGCTCGAGGCCGAGGCCGCTGCCAGCCCGATCGGCGCAGGCGGCATAATGCTCCTGCCCTACTGGCAGGGCGTCATGGATCCGCACTGGGATAGTACGGCCCGTGGTGTTGTTGCTGGGCTTTCGGGCTCGAGCCGCCGCGGCGATATCTATCGCGCCGTGCTGGAAGGCATAGCGCTGCATCAGGCCGCGACAAGTCAGCGGGCCGCTGCGGCTGCCGCCCAGACCATCGACCAGTTCATAGCGATCGGCGGAGGAGCGAAGTCCGACCTGTGGATGCAAATTCTGGCGGATGCGCTCGATCGTCCTATAAAACGTTCGACGACCGTCGAAGCCTCCTCGCTTGGCGCGGCGATGTCGGCGGCAAAGGGCGTGGGCTGGTTTTCCACCATCGCCGAAGCGGCGCTCGCAATGGCCAGCGAGCCGGCCAAAACCTTCGAACCCGACACCAAACGTGCCGCGCTCTACGCCGAGCTTCTTGCGATCCATGCCGATCTTTGGCCAACGCTTTCAGCCTGGAACCAGCGCCTCGCAGCCTTCATGGAGGCCGATCATGGCTGAAACGACCAACTGGAACGCGTTGATCGAGGACGTTGTCGCGGGACGCTGGACAGATCCCAAGACCGGCGCGGCCGCGGTCCTGCCGTTCCAGACGATCGAACTGCTGGAGACGACGGAGGGCCGCGAGTCGGATCTTGTTGCGCCCCTGGCGCTAGGCAGCCGCATCGCTGTTGTATCGGATATCAACACCGTCGATGTGATGGGCCAACGCGTCGCGAGGGCGCTGCGTGCCATCGCCGACATCGACGAAATCGTGCTGCCTGACGGCCTCGACTGCGATGAGGCAACGATCCAGATGGTCAGGGAGAAGACGCGTCACGCCGAAGGGGTCGTGGCCGTTGGGTCCGGCGTCCTCAACGACAGTTGCAAGCACGCAACCTTTCTCGACGAGCGGCCCTATGCCGTCTTCGGCACGGCAGCCTCGATGAACGGCTATGGCGCCTCGACAGCGTCGGTGACCTTGGCCTCCGGGCTCAAGATCTCGCTGCCCTCGCACGCTCCGCGGGGCATCTTCCTGGACCTTGGTGTTTCGGCCGCAGCACCCTCCTGGCTCAGCGCCGCCGGGCTTGGCGACAGCCTCTGCCGGTCCACCGCCCAGATCGACTGGTGGGCTTCATATCGGCTGTTCGACACCTACTATTCCGAGGTGCCTTACCTGCTACAGGCGGGCGACGAGGAGCCGATGCTGGCCCACGCGCCTGGCCTTGCCAGGCATGACATCACCGCCGTCGGGCATCTCCAGCGCGTTTTGACGCTGTGCTCGATGGGTGTGTGCTTTGCCGGCGTTTCCCATCCCGGGTCCATGGGAGAGCACCAGATTTCCCATTGGATCGACATGTTCGCGCAAGACCATCATCCCGGCACCACGCACGGCCAGCAGGTCGGGGTTGCCTCGCTGGTCATGGCGCGTCTGCAAGCGCGGCTGCTCGACATGGATGAACCGCCGCAGGCAAAGCCGACCGTCATCGACGAGGCGGCAATGCTGGCCCGCTATGGCGCGCAGCTTGGATCACTGTGCATTGCCGAGATGAAGAAGACGGCACTCGACGCCAACCAGACGGAAGTGTTCAACCGCAGGCTTGCGGAAATCTGGCCTGCGCTGCGCCAGGAGGTTCGGCCGATGGCAATGCCGGTCGCCCGCATGGAGGCAGCACTCAAGGCTGCGGGAGGTCCGGTCACCGGCGCGGAACTAGGCCTGCCGCGTGCGCTTTGGCACGATGCCATTCGCTATTCGCGAGAAATCCGCGGCCGATGGTCCTTCATCAATCTGGCCGCCGATGCAGGGTTGCTGGAAGAGTTTCTGGAGAACGAATGGTGAGAGCTCATCCGATCGCCAACGGCTCGCATGGCGAAAACGAGATCCAACCGGCAAGGGCAATCGAAGGGTAGCAATTTATGGCGTCTGTCACCATCAGCAACATAAAGAAGGACTATGGCGCCCTCTCGATTATCGATGGACTCGATCTCTCGATCGAGGATGGCCAGTTCGTCGTTTTGTTGGGGCCGTCCGGCTGCGGCAAGTCCACGCTGTTGCGCATGATAGCCGGTCTCGAGCCGATCACGTCCGGTGAGATCGCCATAGGCGACAGGGTCGTCAACACGCTCCATCCCAAAGACCGCAACATCGCGATGGTCTTCCAGAATTACGCGCTTTATGCGCACATGACCGTCTTCGACAACATGGCCTTTTCCATGCAGTTGAAGAAGCGCCCAACCGAAGAAATCAAACAGAAGGTCGGGTGGGCGGCATCGATCCTCAACCTGACACCCTATCTGGAACGGTATCCGCGCCAGCTTTCGGGCGGCCAGCGCCAGCGCGTCGCCATGGGCCGCGCCATCGTGCGAGACCCAACTGTATTCCTGTTCGACGAGCCGCTGTCCAACCTCGACGCCAAGCTGCGCGTGCAGATGCGCACCGAAATCAAGGAGCTCCACCAGCGGCTGAAGACCACCACGGTGTATGTTACGCATGACCAGATCGAGGCCATGACCATGGCCGATGTCATCGTCATCATGCGCGACGGCCATATTGAGCAGATCGGACGCCCGCTCGATGTCTACGATCGCCCGGCAAACCTGTTCGTCGCCTCTTTTATCGGCTCGCCCGCAATGAACATGTTCCATGGCGAGGTGGCTTCCGAGCGCGACGCCTGGGTGGTGCGGACCGACGAGCTATCCCTCCCGCTCCCGCCAGGGGCTGCGGTCCGGCCCGGCCAAAAGGTGATCTACGGCATTCGCCCCGAACATCTTCGACCAGTGGCCGACGGACGCGGCATCCCGGCGAGGATTACGGTTGTCGAGCCGACTGGCCCCGAAATCCACATCTTTGCCAGCATGGGCAACACCGCAATCTGCTCGGTGCTGCATGACCGCATGGAGCCCTCTCCTGGAGCTGTGATCCATCTGGAGCCGGCGCCTGAGCGAATCCACCTGTTCGACGAAGGCAGCGGCGAGCGGCTGGACAAGGGAAGAAGTTGAATGGCGCAGATAATTATCCTCGGCGCCGGCGTCATGGGCGCTGCCATGACGCTTCCGGCCGCTCACGCTGGTAACCGCATCACTCTTGTCGGCACTCATCTCGACGAGGAGATCGTCGGCTCGGTGGCCAGCACAGGCCGTCATCCACGCCTCAATATCACTCTGCCCGACGCGGTGACCGCCTGTGCCTGGACCGAATTCGGGGCGGCGATGAACAATGGACCCGATCTGCTTGTACTCGGCGTCTCGTCGGCCGGCGTTCCCTGGGCGATCGAACGCATTGCAGAAAGCATCAAGTCGCCCGTGCCGATCCTGATGATTACGAAAGGACTTGCAGCAAGCGACGAAGGCGTGGAAATCCTGCCGTATCTGCTTGCCCGCGAGATCGAGCAACGCACTGGCTTGTCTGCCCCTGTGATGGCCGTCGGCGGACCGTGCATTGCCGGCGAACTGGCCGCACAGCGCGACACCTCTGTGATCGTGGCCGGGCACAATCCCGACCAGGTGGCCGCGGCGTCCCGCCTTCTGCGCGCGCCCTTCTATCATGCGCGACCGTCATCCGATCTCGTCGGCGTCGAGATCTGCGCCGCTTTCAAGAATTTCTACACACTCGCCGTTGGGGCTCCCGTCGGGCTGCTGGAGCGCGACGGCAGGGCGCCCAATGGTGCGCTCATGCACAATCTTGCCTCGTCACTTTTCTCGCAGTCCCTCGCCGAGATGGCGATTCTGGTCGAAGCTCTGGGTGGAAAGATCGAAACAGTGCTGGGGCTGGCCGGCTCCGGCGATCTTTATGTGACCTGCCAGGCGGGCCGTAACGGTCGCATGGGGCGCCTGCTCGGCCGCGGCCTGCCCTATTCCGTGGCGAAGCGCGAACATATGAGTTCGGACACGGTCGAGGGCGCGCAACTGGCGCTGGACCTTGGTCCGACTTTGAAGAATATGATGGCCCGGGGCGTACTTCCCCATGATCGCCTGCCGCTGACGAGGGCCATCATCGACGCAATTTGCCATGATGCTCCGCTGGTTTTGTCCTTCGACCGCTATCATCGAAGCTAGAGGAGCCGGGAAACGCGATTGATGCCTCATATCGATGGGCACATGGCTCGGCCGAGCCCGCTCTGGACCCGCTGCGGCGGAGTGGACAGGATGATCTGATGGAGAAACCCGCACGAAAGAAACGCGACGGCCGCCAAGCCGTCACCAGTTCCGTCACGGCCGATCGCGAGGAAGGGCTGCTCGTGCGCGCCGCCTGGCTTGCTTATGTCGGTGACCTGACGCAAGCGCAAATCGCCAAGTCTCTTGGCCTGACGCGCCTTCGCGTCAACCGGATGCTGGCGCATGCCCGCCAGCGGGGGATCGTCCAGATTCGCATCAATTCCAAGGTGGCGAACTGCATCGAGCTGGAGCACCGGCTGCGGGACGCCTATGGAGTCTCCGACCCAATCGTGGTTCCGACACCGCCCGATCCTGCCCTGGTGCCACAGGTGATCGCAGCCGCTGCCGGTGAAGCCCTGTCGCATAGAATCCGTGACGGGATTTCGGTGGGCGTGGGATGGGGACGGACGCTCCAGCTCAGCCTGCGGTCAGTGACCGTGCGCCCCGTCAAAGGGATGTCGGTCGTTTCCCTGCTTGGCGGGCTCACGCGTGGATCGGCGATCAACATCTATGAAATCGCCTCGCGGCTCGCCGCGCTTTTTGACGCGGAATGCTTCTACATCGCAGCACCCGTGTTCACGGACACCGAAGCCACACGCGACCTGCTTATGCGCCAGTCCATTCTGGAAGACGCCTTCACCCATGCCCGCGACGTTGACGCCGCTTTCGTTTCGGTGGGCGCGGTGCACAAGGACGCCACCATCTTTCGGATCGGACTGGTAGGAGACGATGATCTCAGATCGCTTCGCGAAGCCGGAGCGGTCGGCGATATTTGCGGCCATTGGATCGGCGCCGACGGACAACTCGTCGATCACCCGCTAAACAGCCGCGTCATCGGCCTCGCCCCCGAACATCTGCGCGACGTCGACACCGTGATCCTGCCCTCCGGCGGCCTCGACAAGGTTCCGGTGCTGCGCGCGGTGTTGCGTCTGGGAGTCGTCGATGTGCTAATCACCGACGAGAAAACCGCTGAGGCGATCCTTGCGGAAAAGCCGTAGCGCAGACTGACCTCTACCAGCAGAGTGGCTCGCGAGTGATCGCTTCTCCACGTCACAGAACCTCGTGGATTTCCTCGATCGAAGTCTCGCCAATCCGCTTGTCGAGAACGATCTCGCCGCGCGCCATGGCAACGACCCGGTCACAGCATTCGAAAACATGATGCATGTTGTGGCTTATGAAGACGCTGGTGATATTCTGGGCCTTGAGGGCGCGAACGAAGCCGATCACCTTTCGCGTTTCCTTCACGGAGAGATGATTGGTCGGCTCGTCGAGGATCATGACTTTCGACTTGAAGTGCATGGCCCTGGCGATCGCCACGCCTTGGCGCTGGCCGCCCGACAGTTCGCCGACCAGCGCGTCGGGTGACCTCAGATGCAGATCGACGTCGGCGATCGCCTTGACGCTTTCGTCACGCATGCGCTTCTGGTCCAGGATGCCGATGCCGAAAACCGAGCGCTTCACCGGCTCGCGTCCAATGAAAACGTTGCGGGCGATGGTCATGGTCGGGACCATGGAATTGTACTGGTAGATCGTCTCGATGCCGCGATCCATGGCGTCGCGTGGGTTCGAGAAGCGGACCGGTTCGCCGTCGATCCTGATCTCGCCGCCATCGGGCTTTTGGGTGCCTGACAGGATGTTGATCAGCGTCGATTTGCCGGCGCCGTTGTCGCCGACGAGGCCCAGTGCCTCATTGGGGTAGATGTCCAGCGTGACGTTCTTCAAGGCGTGGACGCCGGAATACCATTTCTGGAGTCCCTTGATCGCAATGATGGGTGTCGCCATGATCAGGTCTCCACCTTCATTGCCCTGCCCCGCTTTCGAAGCCAGGCATTCATGACGACCGCGAAGATGGTCAGGAAGCCGATTGCCATCTTGAACCAGTTGGCGTCAACCTGGCTCAGCACCAGTCCGTTGTCGATGACGCGGATAAGGGCAGCCCCGATGATGCCGCCGAAGATGGTGCCGATGCCACCAGCCAGCGAGGCGCCACCGATGACGGCAGCCGATACGGCCTGCAACTCCAGCCCCTCGCCGATGGACGGCAACGGCGCGCCTAGCCGCATCACTTGAATGGTGCCGGCAAAGCCGGCGAGCACCGAACAGATCATAAAGCAGGCGACCTTCACCCGGGCCGTCGGAATGCCCATCGATTGCGCGGCGGGCAGAAAGCCGCCGGTGGCGCGCACCCAGTTGCCGAAGTTCGTGCGCGACAGGAGCACCGTCACCAGGATTGCCACGGCGACAAACCAGAAGAACGACATGCGAAAGAGGTCGCCCGGCCCCACATAGATCGTAAACAGCCATTTCGGCAGAGCGTTGGCTGGGATAACAGGAGGAAAGCCGCCGGAGATTACCACTGTCAGCGAACGCGCGATGAACAGCATGCCAAGCGTGGTGATGAAGCTTGGTATCGCGAAACGAATCGTGATGAACCCGTTGAAGAAGCCGATCAGAGCGGCGATCGCGAGGCCTGCGGCAAAGGCCGGCGCGAACGGCACGCCGGCCGCCAGCATCACTGCCATGGTCATCGGGGTCAGCGCAAAGACCGAGCCCACGGAAAGATCAAACTCGCCGCATATCATCAGCAGGGTCACGCCGATCGCGACCAGCCCCATTTCAGGCAGCAGCCCGAGCATTCCGCGCACATTCTGTGTGTTCAAAAATACGCCGTTCGAGCGAATCTGAAAGACGAGGAGGAGGAGGAGCAGGAACACAACCGCGGCAAGCTCCGGCTTCTCCAGATAAATCTTCATCAAGCGCTTCATCATTCGCTCCGGCTTGGGATTGTTTGCGCTGGCTTGTCGCATCGGCAAGGGGGATGGCGGCAGTCTGTCTTCTATCGGCCTTGACGGGGGAGACCCGTTGGAGGAAGGGCCAGGTCGTGCTGTCTGGCCCTCCCCCTTACCTCTCCGGGTAAAGAACGAGGAGAGGACGCCGGCTTCGCGCCTACCGCACGCCTTTTGCGGCCAATTCCTTCAGCTTAGGCACGTCTTCCTTGACGATGATGCCCTTGCCGGTGTCGATGTCTGCCGGCAGCAGACCGACGTTCTTGGCGAGATAGGCTTCCATCACCGGCATGAAGCCCTGCATGTAGGGCTGCTGGTCGACCTGGACCTGGATATAACCCGCTTCCATCTGTTGCAGGACCTCCGAGACGATATCGAAGCCGCCCATCAGCACCTTGCCCGGCTCGATGCCGCGATCGATCAGTACCTGGGCGACGTAGGCATGCCAAAGGCCGGTGTCGAAATACACCGTGGTGTCCGGGTGGGCAGACAGATAGGCGCCAACGCGATCGGCGACGACGGCGCCATCTGTGCCGGTGTCGAGCCGTTCAATGACCACTTCGCGTCCGGCATTCGCGGCCTTGTATTCCTCAAGGAACTTCATGACGCCGGCTGCGCGCTGTTCCGACCAGTTCTGACCGGGCGCGGAGACGCCGACGAGCGCCCTGATCTTCCCTTCCTTGGGGAAGAACTCCGACATCTTCTTGCCGAGTTCATAGCCGGCGGGAATGAAGCCCTGGCCGATGAAAGCCTGGCGGGCATTGCCGGCTGCACCCTCGGTGTCGTCGACGTTGGACCCGATGACCGTGACGCCGGCAGCGCGGGCGTCGGCGATGATCTGGTCGAAGGCATTGTTGTCGACGATCGAGGTGATCAGCGCGTCCGGTTTTGCCGCGAGAGCCGCCTGCATGTTGGCCGATTGTTGCTCGATCGAGCCTTCGGTCTGCGTGAAGACCATCTGGCAATTGGCCTGGATCTTGGCGCAGGCGTCGTCAAACCCCTTCTTCACCGCCTGCCAGAACGGGTTCGACGCCGACGAATGATGTGTGAAGACGATGTTCATCGGCTCCTGCGCTCGTGAGCCGATTGCCGAGCCTCCAGCCAGTACTGCTCCCAGGGCTGCCGAGATAAGTAGCTTCTTCATGGTTCTCCTCCTCCGTAGATAGCTGCTTCAGGTTCGTTTTCAGAGAGTCGACGCGTCGGTCACCCGTCGAAGCGCCGTGAAGGCGCGATCGATTTCCGGGTTCAGTTCCATGCCGAGGCCCGGTCCGGGAGGCACGGTGATCATGCCGTTCTTCACCTGCGGCAAAGCGGTCACAAGGTCGCGGTACCAGGTCTTGTAAAAGGCCCTGACACTCTCCTGGACAAGTGCGTTCGGCGCATTCAGCGACAGGTGGGTCGATGCGCCGAGCACCACTGGACCGGTGCAGTCGTGTGGCGCGACCGGCAGGTGCCATGCCTCAGCCATGGCAGCGATCTTGCGCGCTTCCGAGAGCCCGCCGCACCAGCTGATATCGAGCATAATGACACCGGCCGCTCCGGTTTCGAGAAGGTCGCGGAAAGCCCAGCGGGAACCGAGCGTTTCCGAAGCCGATATCGGCGCCAGCGAAGCCTCGGCATAGCGTTTCAGGCTGGACAGGCTGTCCATCCTGATCGGATCTTCGTGCCAGAAGGTCTTGTAGGGGGCAAGCTCGCGAGCGATCTGCATGGCCGGCAGCAGCTGCCACATTGAATGGAATTCAACCATGATGTCCATCTTGTCGCCGACCGCATTGCGGATTTTCTCGAATGGCGCCAGCGCCGAATTCAAGTCTGGCTGCGATATATACTGGCCGCGTGTTTTCTCGGCCGCCATGTCGAAGGGCCAGATCTTCATGGCCGTGATGCCTTCCTCCAATAACGAATGCGCCAATTCGTCGGCGCGGTGAAGGAAGCCGTTCAGATCATCATAGGCGTCGCCGGGCTTATCGAGCCCGTAGTTGGCCGTCGTCTGGCCGGTGGCCTTCTTGATGTATTCGGTTCCGGCACAGGTGTTGTAGGCCCTGATCTCGTGCCTGGTGAACCCGCCGAGGAGCTGTGCGATCGGCTGACCCGTCGCCTTTCCGAACAGATCCCAAAGCGCGATATCGAAAGCGGAATTGCCCCTGACTTCCGCGCCCGTCGATCGGAAGCCGAGATACCCGACGAGATCGGTGGCAAGCAGGTCGATCTGCAAGGGGTCGCGCCCGATCACGCACGGCGCGACATATTCGTGCAGATAGGTCTCGACGGTTTCAGCCATGAAGAAGGTCTCGCCCAATCCGACGAGGCCTTCGTCCGTGTGAACCAGGACCCAGAGAAGGTTCGGCCGCTCCTTGAGCCGCAGCGTTTCCAGTTTCGTGATCTTCATTGCGCCCCTGCTCCTCAGGCGATGCCGGCCGCCAGCAGGGCCTTGACGCTCTCGTCAAAATGCCTCGCCATCAGGTCACGCGCCGACTGGGGATCACCGGTCTCGATTGCTTCGGCGAGGTCGATATGGATCTGGATCATCTCCAACTGCTCGGCATCCGAAGGGCGGGTCCGCCAGCCGATCGGCCAGGTCTGGCGCGATACGCGCTCGAACGCGCCGACGATGAGGCTGAAAACCGGATTCTTCGCAGCCTTGGCGATTTCGAGGTGAAAGGCGAGATCGTGCTCCATGACCTGTTCCGGCCGCTGGAAATTCTCGCGCATGGCGAGCGCGTGCGTCCTGATCCTTTCCACTTCGTCGGCTGTTCTGCGCAAGGCCGCCAGCATGGCGGTGCGGGTCTCAATCGTGCGGCGCACGTCGTAGATTTGCTGCACCGTGATCTGCTCGGTGTGGACGCCATGCTCGATCACCAGCGACATGGCGCCATAATCCAGCTCGGCGACGGTAGCCCGTCTGCCTGCCCTCAAGTCGATAAGCCGCATGGCGGCGAGCGAGCTGAAGGCCTCGCGAACCACGGTACGCGAGACGCTCAATTGTCTCGAAAGCGCGGCCTCGCTGGGCAGCCGGTCGCCGGGCCCGAGCTCATGCGCGCGGATATGGCGCGTGATCTCGCCGATCGTATTGCTGACCAGGCTCGCTGCGTCGGAATGTTTTGCGGATACGGCCGTGCTCACGCAATCTCCAGTTCAGGAGTAGGCAAACCTGTATGGCAGGTTTTCCAGATATGTTGATATTACCTAGAAAAGCTGTATGTCAAGCTCGAAGTCATTCCCGGGAGACGGTCGGCGTCGTCGCCGGGAAACCGGTACCAGACGCTTGCATGACCGATGCTGTTGACGCGACCGATGCCGGTCGGCCGGGTGCGGGAGCCTGCGTGATCGAACAGCGATCATCGCGCTTGGGTAGGGCAGACATTCTCGTCGTGAACACCGGCAGGCGGCCGACCATGCCGCCCGAAAATATCTCGGCGGACGCTTCACTGATATTTCGATCGATGCACCCCATATGAGCGGAAGGGGTGTCACTTGAGGACTTGCCTATGCTGATTTCGCGTTGGGGACGGTTTGCAGTTTTGTTTGCTTTGTTTGCGGGGTTGTTCCTCGCATTTTCCATGGTCGCTGTGGATCACGCCGATGCGCGCCGTGGCGGCAGCTTCGGCAGTCGCGGCATGCGCACTTTCCAGCCGGTCCCGCCGACCAGAGTTGCGCCGCAACCGGCCGCACCGGTCGAGCGCTCGATGACGCCCAATACGCCAACGAACAATGCGGCCCGTCAGCCGCAGGCATTCCAGCGCCCGGGCTTCTTCAACGGCCTCGGCGGATCGATGATGCGGGGGCTGCTTCTCGGCGGTTTGATCGGCGTTCTTCTGGGCCATGGGTTCGGCGGCTTGGCCGGCATGTTGGGTCTTTTGCTCCAAATACTGCTGTTCGGCGGCGCGATCATGCTGGCGATCCGGTTTTTCCGCTCGCAGGCGGCGCAAAACCCGGCGCCAGCTATGGCCGGTGCTTCGCGGGGTACGGGGACCTTTGGGCGCAACGCAGCAGCCCGGCCCGAGCAGAGCAACGCTAAAGCGTTCCCCATTCCAGGTATCGGGTCAGGATATGGCGGAACGAACCAAGACAATGCTTCCGATGAGATCACACTCACCCAAACCGATCTCGACACGTTCCAACAGCGACTCACAGAAGTTCAGGAGGCATTCGGGCGCGAGGACCATGCTGCATTGCGCCGCCTGGCGACGCCGGAAATGGTGTCCTATCTGTCCGAGGAACTTGCCGACAATGCCAAAAAGGGCGTCAGGAACGACGTATCGGACGTAAGCCTGCTGGAGGCCGATATTGCGGAAAGTTGGCGGGAGGGTGATCGCGACTACGCGACGGCTGCTTTGCGCTATGAGTCTCGCGACGTGACCCGCGATCGCATCAGCGGCAAGATAGTTGAGGGCCAGGCCGATCGGCCGACCGAGACAACCGAACTGTGGACCTTCATGCGCCAGAACGGCGGGGACTGGAAGCTCGCCGCGATCCAGCAGCCTAGCTGATGTGCTTGCCAGCGCGATCAGAGTGGTCAGTTTTGAAGCCGTTTGACACACTTCGTGTTTCAGCTCCGCCTCGAAGTCGGGAACGGCAAATCGATCGGCTATGGGGCTTGCGAGGGTCTGGCAATTGTCATGCAGATGCATTACACTGACTATCACCGAAGGAGACTGCCATGGCCTCGAACGCACTGGTCCAGACCCGAATTGACGCCGAAGTGAAGGAACGCGCCACGGCGGTTTTGGAAAACATGGGACTGACGGTATCGGATGCCGTCCGTATCCTCTTAACCCGCACAGCGAACGAGGGCACGTTGCCGCTCGAGCTTGTCAGCAACAGCAACGCCCATGATGCCTGGTTCCGCGCGAAAGTTCTGCAGGCGCTTGATGACACCCGGCCGGACGTCGATGACGGCGAAGCTCATTTTGCTGGACGGCGAGCCGCAGCGCTTCGCAAAGCCGAGGCGGGCGAGCTTTGAGGCTCGTTTGGGCGCGGTTTGCGCTCTTCGATCGCGAGGACATCTTCACGCATATCGAGGCCGAAAATCCAGAGCGGCGGTTCATATCGACCAGCAGATCGTCCTTACGGCTCGCCGTCTAATAGACTTTCCGGAAAGCGGGCGACCCGGCCGGGTCGCCGGCACGCGCGAACTCGTGGTCCCTCGCACGCCCTATATTGCAGCTTACGTGGTGACGGCCGGCACGGTCCGCATCCTTCGCGTCCTACATGGCGCTCAGATGTGGCCGGACGAGATAGCCACGGAGTAGTCTCTTCCTCTTCGGAACGAGGACGTCAAACACACTTTCCAGCGCTGCTCTCTCGAGGGTTATGCATGTGGCTACGGATCCTCCAGCAGAAATCTGACGTTTGAATGCCAGCCAGGCCTCGAGCGCTCCTTCAATCGCCGCATACGCAAATCATTTGCCGCATTTTATGCGGCAAATATCGCAGCTTAACACCGCACGGTCGCGGCTTCCAATTCCTTCACTAAGCGCTCTCCTCTTGAATGCCTCCTTTTTTGACGCTAATTCCCGTCAGGATATGAGGCATTTGCGCTTGGGATTGACAATGGCATTGGCCCAGTACTCCGACGATGGCTTCTTTGCTCCGCGCAAGATTGCCGACGCCTTTCGCACGACGAGCGAGGAAGTCGCCCGGACTGCCGGGCTGGGCAAGGACGCCGTTCAGCGCAAGGAGCGGGTCCGGTCGGACAAGACGCAGCGCCGCCTGCGTGAGATGCTCGAGGTGATCAACAAGGTCGAGCCGCGCTTCGGTTCAACCCTGATCGCCTATGCCTGGTATCGATCGGAGCCGCTACCGGGGTTTTCGGGCCAGACCGCGATGCAACTGGTTCGCAGTGGCCGTGCGGACGAGGTGCTTGATTACATCGATGCCGTTGATGCCGGCGTCCACGCCTGACTGCTTCGATGCTCTATCGCGGTGCGCTCTATCGTGCCCTCAATCCGATCCATGCGCGAGAACCGCTCTCGGGCCGCGGCGCCGAACTCTATGGAGGACGGTTCAATCCGAAGGGCGTGGCAGCGCTCTATTCCTCGCTGTCCGTAGTGACAGCGCTGAGGGAAGCCAATCAGGCGGGCAGCCTGCAGCCGACCACCCTCGTCGCCTACAACGCCGAGATTGAGGACATATTTGACAGCCGGGATGAGGACGCCCTGAAAGCTGAGGGAATGAATCCCGCTGTCCTTTCCGATACGACCTGGCGCGAGCAGATGAACGTTTCTAGAGAGGCGATGACCCAGACCTTTGCCCGGCGCCTGATGGCCAACGGGTTCAATGCGCTGTTGGTCAAAAGCTTGGCGCCCGGCGCGACCGACAACGACTTGAATCTCGTGCTCTGGCGGTGGAGCGACAGAGCCCCCTCACGCCTCACCTTGATTGACGATGAAAATCGGCTTTCGCGCTGACGCCGGCTTGTGTCGAGACGCGGCGCCAGGTGCGGCGATCTGGCCGAGATGACGAGAAATATTGCGGGACTGAAGCCCGGGGTGCAAGAAGAACAGCCGCTGCCTGCTTACTCCGCTTTCCAAAGGCCTCAAAACTCCCACGGAGATGTCAGAACAAGTCCTACAGTGCCAAAGTCGTTCAGGTTGCGGGTTGCGAGGCGGCCACCGTTTACTCGAGCAATCGCCGCGATCATGCCATCGGGTGCCGACATCCCGCGACCTTGGCGGGCAGCAGCACCCATAATTTCGCCGTAAGCCAGCGCAGCTTCTTCAGTCAGACCGAAGATGCGGTCCGCGAAACGCCGGCGCCAGTCTGACAGCCCTTGCTCCAGTCGTTCAGAACGCTGGTCCGGTCTTATCTTTTGATGCCAAAGGCGATCTGGGCAATTGTCACGGTTGGAAGCGCGAGTTCGGCATCATATCGGACTAGCCAGCCAAGGACCGCCTCGTTAGGAGCCTTCCTAAGGGTTTCGGAAACGACATTGGTATCCAAGAAGATCAAAGCTCAACGCCTGGATGCAGCCGGCGACTCTCACGGATCACTGCTTCAAGGTCGATGTCTGTGCCGGATTGCGCTGAAAGACGGCGATAGAAGGCCGAAGCTGGCTCGCGACCGGCCTCGCGGACCTCATAGGATTCGAGCGCCCGTTCCACCACATCAGCAATCGAGCGGTTTTCACGGCGGGCAAGCCGGTGTGCAATATCGCGCGCTTTGGCACTGCGGACTGAGAGTTGTGGCTCGGCCATATTGGTCCCGTTCCGTTTCATATGGCTTATTAGACAAGTTCTCGCTGCTGGCAAGATGGCTAATGATGGCTGGCCATCGCCAGTTCATTTCAGTAAGTCCGAGGGAGCATTGCAATTGTCCCCGTCGCAAATCGGCCGGTTCGATCGATCACTCCCGTCAGAACTTGATGCTCTCCAAATAGATGGTGCGATGATGAAGTGCCTGGCGAGGACCTCGCTTTAAGGAGGAGCCGACAACCGAGGAATTCGACCTGTCGTTAGCCGCCGTTTCCGCGGACCCCTGTGCGGCGCCACCAATCTTGCGTAGACATGCCTGCCGGCAGTTACGGCGAGAACGGAAATATTGCCGTAGGTGCTCGCTTCCCGTGGCGCAACTTCCTTCGGTTTGCGACCGATGGACTTGGCCAGTGCCTACCGAGGAGCGGCATAGAGACATAGGGGTATTTTCCGAGCTAATCGAGCGTGCCAACCTAGCTCTGGGCACGCGATGTCGGCTCACGCTCCTAGTTCAACGGTATCACCGACGCGCGCGATCCCGCTCATCGTCCAATCGGGCCAGCGAATAGCTGGTGCTGCGCCCGCCCGCTTCATCTCTCACGAGTATCCCTCGCGCCACGAGATCATTGATGTCGCGTAAGGCCGTGTCAGATGAGGTCTTGGCGAGTGCTGCCCATTTCGAGGAGGTGAGCTTGCCTTCGAAGCCGTCCAGGAGGCGATTGACGACTTTGCGCTGGCGTTCGTTCAGAGGTCGTTGGACCATCTCCTCCCAGAAACGGGCCTTTCGCAGCACATTGGCCAAAATTTCCTCGGCCCCGCTGAAGGCGCGGTCGAGGCAGCTTAGAAACCATTGCAGCCAAGGGGTGATGTCAAGATTGCCCTTCTGCGTTCGCTCGAGGATCGCGTAATAGTCCTTCCGCTCCGCCCGGATTTGCGCGGACATACTATAGAAACGCTGAGCGCTGTCCTCAGATCGCGCCAACATCATGTCGGCGATCGCCCGGGCGATACGGCCGTTGCCATCCTCGAAGGGATGAATGGTGACGAACCATAGATGTGCAACCCCAGCCTTCAGAACGGGATCAAGCGGTGCGTGACCGTTGAACCAGTCGATGAACGCGGCCATTTCGAGCTCAAGCCGGGCTGCTTCCGGAGCTTCATAGTGGACTTTCTCCCGACCGATGGGACCTGAGACGACCTGCATCGGACCAGAAGATTCATCCCGCCACGCACCAACAACGATCTTCGTCATGCCGCTGCGCCCGGTTGGAAACAGGGCCGCATGCCAGGCGAACAACCGCTCATCCGTAAGCAGCGCCTGATAGTTCTGAGTTGCATCGAGCATCATCTCGACCACGCCCTCGACATCCCGGTCGACTGGCGCCAGCGCGCCAATATCCATGCCCAATCGGCGGGCGATGGAAGACCGCACCTGTTCCTTGTCGAGAATCTCACCTTCGATCTCGCTGGATTTGAGTACGTCCTCGGTTAGGGTGCGAAGGACCGCCTCGGCACGCAGTTCAAAGCCTAGCGCCGCCATCCGCCCGAGCAGCCGGCCCTGCCGATGGCGCACCGTCGCCAGTTGGTCTGCAAGGTTCTGGCTGCGCCACTCGAACTGCGGCCAGTTCTCAAGCTCGTGGATATAGGTGGCCATATTCTCCGCACTCCTTGCGTCGAATATGGGCTTCAATCTCCGCATACGCAAGATCTTTTGCCGCATTGTATGCGGTGAATAGTGCAGTTTAACACCGCACGGTCGCGACTTCCAATTTCCTTCACTATGAGCTTCCCTTTTGAATGCCTCCCATTTTGACGCTATGTCCCGTCAGGACATGGGGCATTTTGCAGCTAGGGATGGACAATGGCACTGGTCCAGTACTCCGTGGATGGCTTCTTCGCTCCGCACAAGATCGCCGACTCCTTTCGCACGAAGGCCTCCTTGGCGATGCCCGTTTCCACGACCCTCCCGCCGTTCATGACGACCATCCGGTCCGCCATGGATGCGGCGACTTCGAGGTCGCGGGTGATCATGATCACCGCCATGCCGGTCTCGCGCTGGAGATCGCGCAGCAGATCGGGATCTGCGCTTGCACACTGACGTCCAGAGCGGTCGTCGGTTCGTCGGCGATCAGGATGTCCGGCTTCAACGCGATCGCCATGGCAATCATCACGCGCTGACGTTATCCGCCGGAGAGCTGATGCGGATAGACGGCGACGCGGTTTTCCGCCTCTGAATGCCCACGGGTCGAAGCAGGTCTATCGTCTTGGCGCGTGCGTGCTTGCCCCTTCCCGCATCGTGGCTCTCATAGACCTCCTCGAGTCAGTGCAGGAGGTGGCCGAAGAGCGCTAATACTATCCGCCTGCCCTATTCGAAAGAATAGGTGAAGCCTTGGGCTGAGGCACCAACCGTCACCTTCGTCATCTTTTCACCAGCGAGCGATCGGTTCAGCACGCCGCGGCTCAACTCCGGGAGGAGCGTGTTGGTCAGAATTGCGTCAATCATCCTGCCGCCCGATTCGATTTCCGTGCAGCGGGCCTTGACCAGATCCATGACACCGTCGCCGATGACCAATTCCGCATCGTTGGTTGCGCGCAGCCGGCGAGCAATCTTGGCGAACTGGTGACGAGTGATCGCTTCAATCATCGAATCCGAAAGCGGAAAGTAAGGGATGGTCACCACCCGGCCGAGAAAGGCCGCAGGAAAGACCTTCAGCAACGGGCTGCGCAACGCGGTGTCCAATTCGTCGAGCCCTGCCCGTTCCGCCCCGTTCCTTGTCCGGCCCATGATGACTTCTGAGCCGACATTCGACGTGAGCAGGATCAGCGTGTTCTTGAAATCGATGCGTCTGCCTTCACTGTCGTCCATCATCCCTTTGTCAAAGACCTGGAAGAAGATTTCGTGCACGTCCGGATGGGCCTTCTCGACTTCGTCGAGCAGGATCACCGAATAGGGCTTGCGCCGAACCGCCTCGGTGAGAATTCCGCCTTTGCCATAGCCGACATAGCCGGGCGGCGCGCCCTTCAAAGTGGAAACCGTATGCGCCTCCTGGAATTCAGACATGTTGATCGAGATCAGGTTCTGCTCTCCGCCGTAGAGCGTTTCGGCCAGTGCCAAGGCGGTTTCGGTCTTGCCGACGCCCGAGGGACCGCAAAGCAGGAATACGCCCACCGGCTTTTCCGGGGCGCCGAGACCGGCGCGGCTGGTCTGCACGCGCTTGGCAATCATCTCCATGGCGTGATCCTGTCCGACAACGCGCTCGGACAGAGTGGCCGCGAGGCGCAGCGCCTTCTCGGTCTGACTCGACAGCATCCGCCCCGTCGGGATGCCCGTCCAGTCCTGAACCACGGCCGCCACGGCGTTGCGGTCGACCGATGGCAGGATAAGCGGTGTTTCGCCTTGCGCCTCCGCCAGTTCGCTCATCAGTTCGCGCAACCGAGCGAGATCGGCAGCCGGATCGGGAGGAGAAATGCCGCCTGCCGCCGGAACCTTCGTCCCGGGGTTGGATCGTTCGGCCTCCGGCGGGTCCACGCTCTCTGTCTCAGTGGCGGCCTCCTGCCCTTCCACGGCATCGAGAGGCACGCCGTCACCGCGCAGCCTGGCGCGCAGTTCGAGTATCTCGGCCACCAGAGCCTTTTCACGCTCCCAGCGCTCCTGCGCAGCCGCAAGCGTGCGTTCGGTCTCCGCAAGCCCGGCATCGACCCGTGCCTGCCGCTCGGTCACCTCGATGCCGATTGCAGCCTCGCGGCCGATGATGCCGCGCTCGACCTCCAGCGCCTGGCGACGGCGCATAATGTCCTCGACCTCGGCCGGCGTGGCGTGCTGCGATACGGCGACACGCGCGCAGGCGGTGTCGAGAAGACTGACCGCCTTATCAGGCAGCTGCCGCGCTGGGATGTAGCGATGCGACAGGGCGACCGCCGCGTCGATCGCCTCGTCCAATATCTGCACCTTATGGTGCTGTTCCAGGACGCCGGCCACCCCGCGCAACATGAGAATGGCCACCGCTTCGGGCGGCTCGTCGATCTTTACCACCTGGAAGCGGCGGGTTAGCGCCGGGTCTTTCTCGATGTGCTGTTTGTATTCCGCCCAGGTCGTTGCCGCTATGGTGCGAAGCTCGCCGCGCGCCAGCGCCGGTTTGAGCAGATTGGCAGCGTCGCCGGTTCCGGCAGCACCACCGGCGCCTATCAGGGTATGGGCTTCGTCGATGAAGAGGATGACCGGCGCCTCGGACGATTGAACCTCGTCGATAACAGCCTTCAGCCGCTTTTCAAATTCACCCTTTACGCTAGCGCCTGCCTGCATCAATCCGACGTCGAGCATGCGCACGCTCACTCCCTGCAGTGGGGGCGGCACATCGCCTTGGGCGATGCGCAGAGCAAAACCCTCCACGACTGCAGTCTTTCCGACACCCGCCTCGCCGGTCAGGATCGGATTGTTCTGCCGCCGTCGCATCAATATGTCGACAATCTGCCTGATCTCCGGATCGCGGCCGACGACCGGGTCGATCTTTCCGTCGCGGGCGCGCTGGGTCAGGTCGGTGGCATATTTGGCCAGTGCCGAATCCCCGCTGGGATGCCGCCGCGGCGCCTCTGCCGCGGTCACCGCAGGCGCAGCGCCGGCTTCGAGTGAGCCCTCCGTGACATCGGCAAAGCGCGCCACGACGGCGTCGGCGTCGATCTTGTCGAACTCGCCGCTGATCTTCGACAGCAGACCTTCCAGCACCGGTGTCTTCAGGCAAGCAAGCAGAACATGTGCGCTGCGGACCTCCTCCACGCCGAATTCCAGTGTTGCCAGATTCCAGGCCTCCTGGATGGCGTGGAAGATATGGTCGGAAAACTCTTCGATCGACGTTGCGCCATAAGGCAGTTTGTCCACCGCACGCGTCATATCGGCCGTAAGTCGGCTCGCATCCAGTCCCGCATCGGCGATCATCATTTGCACATCCGAGCGGTCGGAGAGTACCAGTTGCTCGATAAAGTGGACGAGTTCGACGTAAGGATTGCCGCGCAGCTTGGCACTGTCGGCCGCTGCCTTAAAGGCGCGCAAGCCTACAGTATTGAGCTTGCCGACCAGTTCCTTGCGCTTGAAACTCTGCGATGACCGGCGCTGTTCCATCGAACGTGCTCCTGCATTCTGCAAGTTGATAACCTGCCACATAAGCAGCCGCTTGACAAAGTGCGTGATGAACAAAGGTTTCGATGCACCGATTATGCGGGCTCCCACCATTGGTGGAAGATCCCGCATCGTCGGCCGCAAACAACGAGGGACCCGACATCCCGCCACGACGCATTCCCGATTCAGGGCTCGGCGATCACGCCACCGGATTTCACAATCAAGACAAGGCTGCATTAGCTTTTGTTAATTTTTTCCGCACTCGCTGAATTGTGGAAAAGCGCAACCGTGTGATAACGTAGGGGCAGGTCGGCCTCAGGGCCGGTGACTGGGGGATCCGTGTGATCGACGTCGCACTCTGGCTTGCTCCGCTCGACGGTGAAAATCCGTCCGGAGAGGATTTGCGTAACGATCCGGCGTTTCACGAACTGGAGCGCCTGACGGAGCCCCAGGTCAAGGTTGTCCATGACGGCAACAACAGGCCGATCTCGCAAAGCACCATTCCCGTCGACTGGCCAGCAGTGCTCACCAAGGCCGAGGAATTGCGCGCGCGTGGTCGGGACCTGCGCCTGATTGTCATTGTCACACGCGCACTGGCCAACGAGCAGGGACTGGCCGGCTTGGCGCAGGGTCTGACGCTTATTGGGCGGACATTCGACCAGCATTGGGAATCCATGCACCCGGCGCTGCGACCCAACACGTCGCCTCGTGAGGCCGCATTGCGCCGCATCAACGCACTGCTTGATCTTCAAAATGGTCAGGACGGGCTGCTGGCCAACCTGCGTCAAATGACTTTCTTTGCGCCACGCTCGATCGGGCCGATCAGCGGACGCGACCTGGAACACGCTGCTCTCGACGACCGCGTCATGCTGCAAGAAGCAGCGTCAGGGTTGAATGCGGCCGAAAAGGCCGCGCTTGTCAGTGCGCACGGACAACTGTTGAACCGGGTTCGTGCCGGATGCGCGGCGCAGGCGGATCAAGCCAATGAGGAAATGCAGTTGCTCATCGCCGATGCGCGCGCGGCGGTCACGGCACTGGAAGCCGTCGAGACAGCCCTCAACGCTCGCCTTGAAGGCAGCGGCGGGACCACCATTCCGGAATTAAAACGGTTCCTGCAGCGTTTGCTGACAACCCTCGAGCGCAACTCGGCTGCCGGCGCGATGGCGAATGGCTCGGCAAAGCCGCCCCCTTCGCCTGCAGAACCGGTAATGCCTGCCCGAAACGGTCATGGAGCCGATACTATGGCAAGTGTGGCTAGCTACCCTGACTCGAGCACCGGACTTCCCGACCGGATTACTTCGCGCGACGACGTGGTGAAATGCCTGGACCTCGTCGTCGCGTTTTATGACCGCACCGAACCGTCGAGCCCGATTCCCCACCTCGCCCGCCGTGTACGCCGGATGGTGCATATGGATTTTGTTGAACTGATGGAAGATCTCGCCCCGTCGGGACTGAAGGAGTTCCGGCTTCTTGCCGGCGTTCCCGATGCCAAGAAGACGGCTCAGAAGGATGAAAGGTAGCAAGCAATGCCAGCCGAAAGCAAAGCCAAGGTCATCGAACGAAATCGCGCGCCGCGGGTGCAGATCGCCTATGACGTGGAAACCTATGGCAGTCCAACGACAATCGAGCTGCCGTTTGTCATGGCCGTCATGGCCGACCTTTCGGGGGCTTCGCAGACGAAGGAAGCGATCAAGTCGGTGCTGGACCGCTCCTTTGTCGAGACCGATGCAAACCGGTTTCCGCGTTTCATGGAGGCACTTGGACCACGCGTGAAAGCTCGCGTGAAGAATACGCTGCCGCAGGCCGAAGGCGCCGAGCGGGACGAGGAGCTGGCGCTCGACCTTACCTTTACCAAGATGGGCGATTTCGCGCCGGACAAGATTGCCGAGCAGGTGCCCCAATTGGCCGAAATCCTCAAGATGCGCCGCCAGCTCGAGGAACTTCTTGGCTTCATGGACGGGCGCGTCGACGCCGAAAAGCGCATTGCGCAACTGCTGAACAACGAACCGCTTCTTGGCAAGATCGCCAGCCAGGCGCTGGCGGACGACAAGGCAGGGGAATGACCATGGCCGAACAGCAAAAAACCGCCGCCGTCGCCGAGGCGGAAACCATCGATCTTGGAGAATTCAGCGGGCTCCTCGAGAAGGATTTCAAGGTCAAGAAGGACGACAGCGAAAAGCTGCAGCAATTGGTGCGCAATCTCGCACTTGCCGCGCAGACGCGTTCCGACACCACGACCATCTCGTCGAATGCGATCAAGTCGATCAAGTCGCTGATTGCCGGAATCGACAAGATGCTTTCCGAACAGGTCAACGAGATCCTGCACGCGCCGGAAGTGCGCGAAATGGAGGGCACATGGCGTGGCCTGTGGTATCTCGTCAACAATACCGAGACGGATCAGAAGCTGAAGATCCGGGTGATGAACATCTCCAAGGAGCAGCTGGCCGACACGCTTGAGGATTATGAGGGCCAAATGTGGGATCAGAGCCCGATCTTCAAGAAAGTCTACACGGACGAGTATTCGATGCTTGGCGGCGAGCCGATCGGCTGTGTGATCGGCGCCTATGAATTCTCCAACCACCCGCGCGACGTCGGTCTGCTGCGCAATATCTCCGGCATCTGCGCCTCAGCGCATACGCCTTTTATCGCAGCTGCCTCGCCTCGCCTGTTCCGCATGGACAGCTGGCAGGAATTGCCTAATCCGCAGGACCTGCAGCAGATCGTCTCCAACCCCGCCTATGCCTCCTGGCAGTCGCTGCGCGAGAGCGAGGATGCACGCTACATCGGCCTGACCATGCCTCGCGTTCTGGCGCGGCTGCCGTATGGCACCGATACCGTTCCGGTGAAGGGCTTCACCTTCGAGGAGGAGGTGCATGGCGACCACAACAAATATGTCTGGATGAACGCCGCCTTCCCGATGGGCGTGAACATAAACCGCAGCCACAAGCTCTATGGCTGGGGCACGCAGATCCGCGGCGTCGAAAATGGCGGCACGGTCCTCAACCTGCCAGTGCACAGCTTCCCGACCGATGATGGCTCCATAGCGATGAAATGTCCGACGGAGGTCGCCATCGACGATCGGCGCGAGGCGGAGCTGGCCAAGCTCGGCCTGATGCCCATCCTGCACCGGAAAAACACCGATCTCGCCGCCTTTATTGGCGCCCATTCGCTCCAGGACGACGAGACAAGGGCGGGACGGCTGGTCGACCCCGATGCGCAGGCAAACGAGCGGCTGAGCGCCAACCTGCCCTACCTCTTCCCGGTCTCGCGCTTTGCCCACTATCTCAAGGCGATCGCGCGCGACAAGGTCGGTTCGTTCAAGGAGCGCTCCGATATGCAGATCTGGCTGACCGAATGGATCAACCGGTATGTGCTTGCCAACCCGGCCTTTGCCGACGACAAGGCGCGCGCCAAGCGCCCGCTCGCCGCCGCCGAGGTTCAGGTCGACAGCGTGGAGGGACGCCCCGGCTACTACAATGCCCGCTTCTATCTGCGCCCGCATTATCAGCTGGAAGGAATCAATGCCTCGCTCCGGCTGGTCTCGGAACTTCCGTCCGTAAAGACTTGATTTGCAGCAACAACATCTTGGTTTTTGAAAGCGGTGGAGAAAGACAATGCCCACAAATACGAAGATTGATGGCTTTCTTAAGGTTCCGGATATCAAGGGTCCAAGCACTCGTGATGGCCATGAGGACGAAATCGAAATCCATGGCGTCGATTACAAGATGATCGCACCCTATGATCCAAATTCGCTCTCGCGCCGCGGTCGTGTGTCCTTGGGTATGATCAAGTTCACCAAGCATTATGACAAATCCTCGCCCTACCTGAAAAAGGCGCTGTTCGAAAACAAGGCCCTGGACGAAGTCGTGTTTTCGGCACGGCGGACCATTGATGGCGAGACCAAAGATTACCTGGTCGTCACACTCACCGACGCCTCGATTATGGAATACGACATGTCGCAAGCCGAGGATGAGGAGGATCTGATCGAGGAGGAGGTCAGCTTTGCCTACAAGAAAATAAAGTTCGTCTACGACGACAACGACGAAATCGAAATGGATGTCTATGTCGGCAAGTGAGGCCCGGCGGCCCGGCGCGGACAAGTCGCTGGGTAGCGGCAGCTCGCGAGCAAAGCGCGAAGCCGTCCAGCCCTCTCTGTGGGACCGCCTTGTAAACGATCTGCCGGGTATGACCTCCGAGATTGACGGTTTGCGCCAGGCACTGCAGGATGAGCTTGGCGCGGAGCGGCTGGACAATCTGGTTGCGGCCAGTGCGCGGCTCATCGATACCGACGCGGAGTTGACGGCCGACCAGAAGCGGCGTCTGCATCGCCTCGCCTTTCAGAGCCAGCACCGCGCTGAAATCGAAAGCCGCGGCGTGGTGGTGTCGGCTCGTGTGCTCAAGGAAGCCGTGCGGCGCGATGTCGAGGCTTTGTTCAATACCGAGCGCTTCGAGGCCGTTCCGCTTCTTTCCGATCTTGAAAGCGAACAGGTCGCGGACAACCCGCCGTCGCTGGCCGATTTTCCGGAGGTGCGTCGCAGCGTCGTCAATTACGGAGTGCCTTCCTTCTCGGGCCGTTCTTCCCGCGACTTTGATCGCGAGTCCCTTGCGCGCGAGATCCGCTCGGTGCTTGCCACCTTCGAGCCGCGTCTCAAGGACAGTGCAACAAAGGTTACGGTAACCCTTGGCGACAAAACCGTGGGCCTGAAGATCGAGATAGATGCGGTGTTGATCATGACGCCGACGCCCGAACGCATGCGCCTGCGCACCACGATCAATCTCGATAACGGCTTGGCTCGGACCGAATTTAGGGAAACCTGAGATGGACCGGGTCTTCGTAGAATATTACGAGGAGGAACTGACCCATATCCGTGCGCTCGCGGCAGAATTTGCCGACATGCATCCCGCGGTGGCGCGCAACCTTTCACTCGATACGGTCCCCTGTCCGGACCCTTACGTCGAGCGGCTGCTTGACGGCGTTGCTTTCTTGGCCGCGCGGACCCGGCTCAAGGTCGATGCGGAACGCTCGCGCTTCTCGCGCGCCGTCCTTGATGTTCTCTATCCCGATCTTGTCACGCCAGCACCGGCAACGGCCATGGTGGTGTTCAAACCCGGCCAGCAGGTCCAGACAATGATTGGGGGCCATGTCGTCAAGCGCAAAACGCGTCTGGTTTCCAGCCTCCTGCCAGGCCTGTCGACGCGTTGCACGTTCACCACCGCCCAGGACATCACGCTGTGGCCGATTGCCATCACCTCGGTCGGCTATTTTCAGGATCGCAGCGCCTTGGCTGCAGCCGGCATCGCTCGGATCGGCGGTGTGAATGGCGAGGCGGCGCTTCGCATCACACTGGCTCGTACCGGAAAAGGCAAGCTCGACGAACTGTCGCTCGACCGGCTTGATCTCTACTTTTCCGCGCGCACCAAGGCACCACTGCTTTTCGACGCGATTTTCGGCGCCTGCTCGGCCCTTGGTGCACGGCCGGAAGGCAAAGCCAACCCGATATCGCCGTTGCCGGTACCTGAAATGGTCGGCATCAACGATGACGAGGCGCTGATGCCTCGTACACGTCCGACCTTCGAAGGGTACCGTCTTCTGCGCGAATATTTCATGATGCCGGAGCGTTTTCATTACGCTCGGATTTCGGGATTGCAGCCCATCGTGCGCACATGCACAGCCGAACTCGAGATCATCTTCATCTTCAGGCGTCCGGTGCCTGAACTTGCCGATGTGACGGCGGCCGATTTTGAACTTTTCGCAACGCCGATCATCAATCTGTTCGAACGTGAGTGCAACGTCGTCGAGCTCGATCCGCGCAAGACGCGGCAGGTGCTGCATGCCGACCGCACGCGAGCGCGGGACTTCGAAATCTATCGGGTTGGGGGGGGGGGGGGGGGGCGCCGCCCGGGCGGCGCGCCCCCCCCCCCCCCCCCCACCCCACCCCCCCCCAACCACACCCCCGGCAGGGGGGGTTTATAATAAAAACAACCCCCCC
>NZ_JBVVQI010000028.1:35796-89464 GCF_055811495.1 Mesorhizobium sp. WSM4830
CCCCCCCCCCCCCCCCCCCCCAGCGCGGGCTGGGCTCCCCCGCCCCCCCCCCCCGGCGCGGTTAACTTAAATATTTTGGGGGGGGCGGGCGCCCCCCCCCCCCACAGCGAGGGGAGCGACGCCGCAATCCCGGAGCTCTTCAGCCTGGGACAGAACCGCGGCAGCGGTTGGGTTTATTCCACCGAACGGCGCCCACGCCGCCCGACGGAGGAGGAACGGCGCGACGGCCTCACCCGCACTTCATACACCGGCGACGACGTTTTCCTGGCGATTTCACGTCCGGCGGAAAGTCCAGCGAACCGGCCGCTGAAGCGCGTCGACATCGTGGCGCTCTGCACCAACCGCGATCTGCCGATTCTTGACGACAACCCTACCTTGACTCTGGAAGCCGGCGATCCGGTCGAAACGATCCGGCTTCTCGGCGCATTGCGCCCGCCTCGCCCAGCCATCCCCGCAGCGCTGCCGGCGGGCGCGGCGGGTGAATCGCGAGCCGACAATCTCGCCTGGCGGCTTGTGGCGCAGCTCGCGCTCAACTTTCTAAGCCTTGCAAAGGAAGGTCGCGGCGTCGATCCGCTGCATGCGCTGCTTGAGCTTTACGCCGACAGGGGAGACCCGAGCCTCGCCCGCAATGTGCACTCGATCGTGCGCATCGACTCCCGGTCGGTCATCGAACGGCTGCAGATCGATGGGCCGATGTGCTTCGGACGAGGCACCGAGGTGACATTGCATGTCGATCAATCGGTTCTGGCGGGGCAGAGCACCTTGCTGCTTTCGGCCTTGCTGGCACGGCTGTTTGCCCGTCATGCCGGAATAAACGGCTTTGTGCGAACCCGCACATGGCTGCTGCAAAAGCAGGAGGATGTGCCATGGCCGATGACGCCCGGCAATCGCTACCTGATCTAGACAAGCCTGGCCGGTCAGAAGTGCTGTCGGATGCATTCGACTTCTTCGAGTTGTTGCGGCGACTCGAACGAAGAGGCGGGCTGTTCGGCTATTCCGGCCCGCCGGAGCGCGAGCCCTCGCGGCTCGGGCAGCATGTCCGTCTCAGCTTTTCCGCCAAGGACCTGGCAGAATTCCGCGAAGCGACTGACAAAGCGCCCGCTCGGGTCACGGTCGCAAACATTGGTCTGATGGGACCTGAAGGTCCGATGCCCCTGCATTTGACGCGCTGGGTACTCGATCGCCTGTCGCAACGCTGGTTCACCGGCGCCGATGCGCAGCAGACCAGCGACACGACGTTCGTGGACTTCGTCAACATTCTTCAGAACCGCATGATTGCGCTGTATTACAGGGCGTGGGCGGACGCCCATCCGGCGGTTCAGGTCGAGCGCCCGGTAGGTGGGCGCGTTCGCGCCATGCTTGAAGCCATGGCGGGAATAGGGCTTCCCGGCACCCACAATCCCGAACTGGACGCCGTGAAGCTGCGCCAGGCCGCCTCGCTTGCCAATCAGGTCGACGGCCCCGAGCGGCTGACGCTGTTCCTGGCTGAGGCGTTCAAGGTGCCGGTCCAGATCAGGGAGTTCATCGCTGCCTGGATGACCATACCAGCCGCGCTCCAGACCCGCCTCGGCAAAGCCTACGCAGGGCTCGGTCGGGGAGCGACGATCGGTCCGCGCGTCTTCAACCGTCAAAGCAGGATCGAGCTTCGCGTCGGCCCGCTGGGCTATGAAGAATTCAAGGCGTTCCTGCCGGGCGGTCAACGCCTCAAATTGTTCAAGCAAGCCGTTAGCGACATGGTCGGCGAATCGCTCGACGTCGATCTGCGCATCGTGCTGGCGCGCGATGCCGTTCCGCCGCCGCGTATCGGAACCGTGCAACTCGCCCGGACCGCGTGGCTTGCGCGGCCCGCTGAAAGGGGCGATGCTGACGACATGCGGCTGCGGACATTAGTCGGCTGGCGGCAGGAAGGGGCGGAGGTCGCGGCATGAGTCTGCTGCTGACGCTGGAGCAAGGGCCACGCACCCAGGCGGTACGGCAGACCCGGCTTGACGAGGGGGAACTGGTGATCGGCCGCAGCGCGGACGCTGGCTGGCAGATCGACGATCCCGACATGTTCGTTTCACGCGCCCATTGCAAGATCACTGGTGGGCGCGACGGATATTTCGTCACCGATACGTCGAGCAGCGGATTGTTCATAGACGACTCCGACAGCCCGCTCGGCGCAGGCAAGTCGACGCGTCTTCGCAATGGCATGCGGCTGAGACTGGGCGATTACATCGTGCATGTCGATCTGCAGACGTCGAGCGCCCAAGCAACAGCAGCAGCCGCAGCGCTAGCTCCGGAGCGCTCACCGCCGGCGTCTCGGGCGCCGGTCAGCATCGGCCGTGACGATTTCTTTTCAGCCGCCGTGGAAGAGGAGCCGCAGCCGCCACGTCCAGCCGAGCTGCCGAACCCGTTCGAGCAGCCGATCCCGGGAGCGTTCGAGCGCGCCAATTCCAGACAGCGCAGCTCGCCTGCTTTCGACGACCCGTTCAGCCTCGATCCGGTCGCAACACCGGTGTCCAAAGGCACCGCAAACTATCCAGAACCAGCCAGCGTACCCAAGCAGACAGACCCATTTGGCCTCGAGTCGGAATCGTTCCCCAACGGCGCTACGGAGCCCGCGACGGCAAAGCTGCCGGAATTCAATGACGACTTCGGTTTTGGTCCAGCCGCGGCGCCCAACCCGGGAAGCGGCGCCGGCTCAACCGGGCAGCGGGAGCGCGACGCCCAGCCACTGCAAGCGGCCAATTCCTTGGACCTGCCAGTGCGAGCGGCAGATGTCCCTCCCCCAATGCGGGCAGGCGCAGCCGCCAGCCCCGCCCGCCAGCCGCCTGCGAGACAGCACGCCGACATGGCGCTTCGCACCGCATTCCTGCGCGGCATGGGCATCGCGGAAGCCGATTTTCCCGGGCGCGACGCCGTCGCCGAGATGGAGAAGTTCGGCCGCGAATATCGGCTTATGATGGAAGGATTGATGCAGCTGCTGCGCAAGCGCGCCGAAGAAAAAGGAAATGCCCGCGTTGCCCAGACAATGGTCGGAGCCTCCGAAGTCAATCCACTCAAGTTTCTGCCGACGGTCGACGACGCAATCGTGACGCTTATTGCCGAACGCAGCCCCGGGTTTCTCGCCGGCGAAGCGGCTATCGCGGATGCAGTTCGCGACCTCGCACAACATCACGTGCGCGCCTGGCGCGGCGTGCAGGCCGCCCTGCGGCGGATGGTCGACCGTTTTGAGCCGGCAGCCATCGAAGAAGAGCTGAAATCGAGTTCCGCGATCGGCACGCTGTTGTCGGGCGGGCGCGGCGCCAAGCTGTGGGAGCTCTACCAGAAACGCCATCGTGAAATAGCCGAGAGCGCAGAAAAGAGCTTTCTCGGCGAAATCGGCGCCGATTTTCGGGATGCATATGAGGAGGAGTAAGACATGATCGATCGACGCGAATTTATCGTTGCCTTGGGTGCGACCGGGCTGCTTACGGCCTGTCAAAGCGCCGGGCCGCCAAAACCGTCGGTCATCACCGTGAAGCTGACAGGAGCGGCCGGCATGAACCCTGGACCAGGTGGCGGCGACCGGCCAGTGACAGTGCTGGTCATGCGGCTGCGCAGCACCGGTAAGTTCAACTCCGCCGACTACTTTGCCTTGCAGGGGGATGCCGGCTCGGCACTGGCAGGCGATCTGATCGGGTCCGACCAGATTGCCGTCGGGCCTGGAAAAACCGCGACCAAGACCATTACAGTTGAACCGGATGCGACGTCCCTGGGCTTCGTTGCACTTATCCGTGAGCCTGGCGGGCGAAACTGGCGGACCACCAAATCGGTTTCGCCCGGATCAAACTTTACGGTCAATGTCACACTGGGCAGCGGCGGCATTTCCGCCTGACGGCCAAGGCAAGGGGAGCTCGATGCAGAGAGTAGCCGGATGAGCGATGCAAACAGGGTGCTGTGGTCCGAGGGCCTTTTTCTGCGGACCCAGCATTTCCAGCAGCAGGATCGTTTCTTTGAGGCGACTGTGCGCGGCGCGTTGCAGGCCGGCCAGCTGCATACGTTCGGCTTTCAGCAATTGACGCTGGATAAGGCATTGCTCGATGCCGGCCAGATCTCGATCCTGTCTGCACGAGGCATTTTCCCGGACGGAACCCCCTTCTCCATTCCGGATCTGATGGACGCGCCGCGTCCGCTGCCGGTCACCCCGGATACAGGCGCCGGCCCGGTGCTGGTCGCCTTGCCGCTCGAGCCGGCCGGCGGGGTTGGCTTCGATCCCGCGCATGCGCCACCCAGCGGTGCGCGCTATCATGGACGGATCGTTTCGGTGCGCGATGCCGTCCAGGGCGGTTCAGACCCCGAAGAAATCGAAATCGCCCGGCCGCAATCGCTGTTGCTTGCACCAGGCAAATCGGTCGGCGGCTATACCGCCCTGCCGATAGCCGACATCAAGGGGATTCGAGCCGATGGCGGCGTTTCGCTGGACGAGACGTTCCTGCCACCGGCCCTGGTTACCGGTGCAGTGGCCTGGTACCGGCAACTGCTTCTGGAAGTTGTCACAGGCCTCGACCAGATCGCCGAGGCGCATGGCAAGATGGTCATGGGCGGGCCCGGGCGCAGCGTCGAAGACCTGTTGATGCTCAACCTCGCCAACGCGGCGCGTCCGCGACTGGCCCATATGCTGGCGCAGGATGTTTTCCATCCGGCCGAACTTTACCTGGAACTGGTCGGGCTTGCCGGTTCGATGGCGACCTACGGCTCGAGCGCGCGACGACTGGGCGAGCTGCCGGCTTACGATCACATGGCGCCGGGCCCACCGTTTTCGGCGCTGGCGGATGCGTTGCGCTCACTGATCCTGAGCCTGCGCTATATCGAGCCGAAATCGCGCGCGCTGCCCGTCATGCGCCATTCGACGAACGTTTGGAAAATCCGCATCGACAATCCGAAGCTGCTGCTGGCCAGCCGGATCGTTATCCGGGTCGGCTCGGAACTGTCGGAGGACGCGCTACGCAAGATATTCGTCAACCAGGCGACCGTAGGCTCGGCGGATGAGTTCGAGGGCCTGTGGAAGTCCCGCCTGCCCGGCATCCCGCTGAAACCGCTTCATTCGCAACCGCGCGAGATTCCTTACGACGGCGATCGGCTGTGCCTCGAGCTCGATCAGAAAAGCGAGCACTGGGCATCGCTGCTCGGTGCCCCAGGCTTCGTCATTGGCGTTTCGGGTGTACTGCCGAGCGAACCGCAGGTGGACTGCTATTCGGTGAACAGGTGAAACCATGAGCCGGGATGATCCTTTCGGACTGTCGGAGGATCGCGAACGCACTCGCATCAGGCTGACCGGCACGCCGATGCCGCGGCCGATGGCGGCATCCTTGCCGGGCGGGCCGGTTAAACGCTCGCGCACCCACCCGAACGGCCTTGTCAACGCCTTCGCGCCCCTGCTCGAGTTTGCGCCTGAGCTTGAAAGCGCGCTGCCACCGGAGAATCCGGAAGTGTTGCGCACCCGGCTGCTCGAAGAACTGGTTCGGGCACGTGACACGGCAATGGCGGCGGGGTCATCGATGGAGCGTGCCGATCAGGCAGCCTGGGTGGTGGCGGCCTTGCTCGACGATCTGGCCCTGAACACGCCCTGGGGCGGGGCCAGCGCATGGCCGCGTCAGCCGCTTGTGGTCATGTTGCGCGGCGATGTCGACGCCGGCACGCAGTTCTTCACACGGCTCGACGAACTGGAACGCCATCCGAACCGAGACCGCGAATTGCTGGAACTTCAGTATGACTGCCTGGCACTCGGTTTTCGCGGCAAGTATCGCGTGCCCGGCCGGTCGGGCGATCGCTCGCTCAATGCCGTTCGTGTGGCCGCGGCACGTTTCCTGCGCGATGCCGACGCCGAGAATGCGCCGCTGTCGCCAAACTGGAAAGGCGTCATCGCATCCGACGAGCCGCAGCGCTTCATCGTTCCGATCTGGGTGATGGCCTTGGCGGCGGCGGTCATCGCCACCGCGACCTATGTCGGGCTCTCGATGGGACTAAGCAGCCAGGCGGTGGAGCTTTCAGCGCTGGTCCGCGCCTTGCCGCCGCCGACCCGCGGCGACATCAGCCGCGTGTCGCCAGCCGTCGATGTCCCGCCGCCGGAGACCGTGGATTTCGCGCTGCTGCCCGAATTTGAGGTCGGCGCGCCGGGCAATCTCAGATCGGCTCTCAGCGGCACGGAGAGCGTTTCGCTGGCCAAGCTGGTCATCCAGGCCTCCAATCCTGAACTGTTCCAGTCATCGCGGCCAACACTGACGGAAGGATTCGAGCCGCTGATCGGCTCGATCGCCAAGGTGATCCTGGCCAATCGGGACCTGATCGGCAACATCACCGTGGTCGGACATACGGACGGCGTGCCTCTGCAAAGAACCAATCCGCTGTCGACCAACCAGCGACTTTCCGAGGCTCGCGCCCAGACCATTGCCGACATGCTGGTGCAAAACGGAGTGCCGCAGGAACGCGTCCATGCCGAGGGCCGGGCAGCCACGGATCCAGTGGCCGATGACGGCACGCGCGAGGGCCGGGCCCTGAACCGGCGCGTTGAGGTGCTGGTCGAAAAGAGGCTGTGAGATGTTCATCCTGCGCTTCCTCTGGGCGGTCCTGACATCGCGCTGGCTGTGGACACTGATTGGCATCACGCTGCTTTCCTTTGTGATCTGGGTATTCGGGCCGATCGTCAGGGTCGGCCCCTACGACCCTTTCGCCTCCGACAATGTGCGCATCGTCATCATCGCGCTGCTGGTCATCTTCTGGCTGATCTGGCTGATCGCTGCCCAGCGTCGGGCGATCCGTGCCAACCGTATGTTCGTCGCCGAAATCGCCGCGCCGGCGGTAGAGAAGCCACTCAGCCCCGGCGAAGAGAATGTCGCTGCCGTCGGAGCCAAGTTCGGCGAGGTCATGGCCGAGTTGAAGCGCCGCAAACTGGGCGGTCGCAAGTTCCTGCGCGAGATGCCCTGGTACGTGATCGTCGGACCGCCGGCCACCGGCAAGACCACAGCCTTGCGCCAGTCGGGGCTGAATTTTCCGATCGACCTGACCGACGACCTGCAAGGGGTCGGCGGCACGCGCAATTGCGACTGGTTCTTTTCGGAGAGCGCCGTTCTGATCGACACTGCAGGCCGCTATGTCCAACAGGAGAGCCAACCCGACGTCGACGCGGTGGAGTGGCTGGGCTTCCTCGACCTTTTGAAGAAGCACCGGGGCCGTCGCGCGCTCAACGGTGTGATCGTCGCGCTTTCGATCGATGTGCTTTCGGAGGGCGACGACGCCATCAAGGCGCATGGCCGCAAGATCCGCCGTCGGCTGGCCGAGCTCAACGACCGCCTTGAAATCCGCCTTCCGGTCTATCTGATGTTGACCAAAGCCGACCTGATCAAGGGGTTCGAGCCTTTCTTCGGCGGTTTGTCGACGCCTGCGCGCGAGCAGGTCTGGGGGACTACGTTCGCACTCGACGCGCATGTCGATGCAAAGACCATCGAGCGGGAAATCGCGACGTTAGCAACCGAGCTCGAGCGGCGGCTGGTGCCGCGGCTGGAAGACGAAGACAAGCTTGCTGCCCGCGCAGAAATCTTCAGGTTTCCCGCCCAACTCGCCAGCCTGTCCGAGCCGATCCAGGTACTGATCGAGGCGATGTTCGGGGAAAGCCGGTATGAGGAGGCCGCCTGGCTGCGTGGCCTTTATCTGACGTCTGCGACCCAGGAAGGGGCGCCCATCGATCGGCTGACCGCGGCGCTGTCTGCCTCCTTCGGCCTTCCGCCGCGCCGGGCATTGGCCGCGCCGCGTGTCGAAAAACGCAGCTTCTTCCTGAAGAACCTGCTTACAGAAGTCATCTTCAAGGAAGCCGGCCTCGGCACCTTCGATCCGCTGGCGCAACGCCGCCGCGCCTGGATGTGGCGTGGCGCGGCCGCCGCATGTGCCGCAGCCGCCCTGCTGGTCAGCGGCTTGTTCACCTGGTCCTATTACGACAACCGCAACGCGATCACGGCCCAGGCAAGCCAGTTCGAGGCGCTGCAGACGCCGCTGACCTCGGCGGCGGCAAACCCGGCATCCGTAGAACAGCCTGCGATCGATGGCGCCCTCAGTGCGATGGATGAAGTCGCAAATGCCCGCACCCCGCCGCCTGGCGCGGCACAGGATTTGCTGGGGCCATCAGCCTCGGCGGAACTGGTGCGGGCGCAGACCGACACTTACGATCATGCTTTGCGCAACGTTCTCGAGCCGCACATGGTGGCGCTGCTCGAGGCGACGATGTGGCGGCAGATCCGCGATCCGGACTTCATGCTTGGCGCATTGAAGACCTATCGCATGATGACCGGCCTTTCTCAGATGGATCCAGACTTCGCCCAGAGCTGGTGGGTCAACAGTCTGCCTGAATTCGCCGCGGCTGCCCCCTTTCCGACAGCTGACGCCGAACAGCACCAGCTTGCCGCGATCCGTCGCATGGCGGTTGACGCCAGTTATATCGCTCCGGACCAGGCCCTGGTTGCGGAGGCACTGAAAACCGTCTGCACGATTTCCTTGCCGGCGCGTGCCTATAAACAATTGCTGGCCGACCCGGCGGTGACTGCGCTCAAGGAATGGATTCCTGCCAACTTCGCCGGCCCCAACGGCGCCAAGGTCTTTGCGCGGCGTTCCGACAAGACGCTTAGGGTCGGCATTTCGGGAGCGTTTACCTATGCCGGCTTCCATGACGCCATTCTCGACCGGGTCGAGGATGTCGCTGCCCAGGCAGCACTCGACCGGGCGGTGTTCGCCGGCGGTTGCTCGGAAAATTCCGAAACCTCGGTGTCAGCGCTATCAGAGGATATTCTAAAGCTTTATTACGACGACTACATCGCGCAATGGGACAGCTTCCTGCGCGACATGAGGCTGGCGCCATTGACCGATCTCAACGTCGCCAGTGAGAACCTCAAAGACCTTTCAAGTGCCGACTCCGCGCTGAAGCGCCTGGTCACCGCGGTGGTCCAAGAGACCGAGCTTACGCGATCCGATGAAGCGCCGGCAAACGACAAGGCAGCGGCGGCAGGTGGCTCGAAACTGCTTGGCAAGCTGGGCAAGCTTGGCAAGATCGTAAAAACCGGAGCAAAGCTTTTGCCGCGTGCCGGCTCCGCCGACGAGGTGGATCTTACCGGCAGTCTGGTGGCCGAGCATTTCAAGCCGCTCAAGGGTGCCATCGCCGAGGTCGACGGCCAGCCGCCGGCGCTCGACGCCGCCATTGTCGCGCTCACCGCACTGTCCAACGTGCTGCAGACGGTGACAGCCAATCCCGATCCTCAGGACGCCATCAAGAAGCAGGGCGGCCTCGCCGAACTGACTGGAGCGGTTGCCAGGCAGGCGCAGATCCTGCCCGACCCGATCGATGATTGGTTGGGCGGTATTGCCGGCGATACCAGCGGCCTGACGCAGAAGGCGGTCACCTCGGAGCTCAACGCCATCTGGCGCGCCGATATCCTGCCGTTCTGCCAGGCAGCACTCAACAACCGCTATCCTTTCAGCCCTGACAGCGCCGTCGACGTCAATGTCCGCGACTTCGCCCGCCTGTTCGGACCGGCAGGGCTGATCGACACCTTCATCAACGACCATCTGATCAGCTATGTCGACACGTCAGCGCAGCCATGGAAATGGCGCGCCGATTTCGGCCTCGACCCGTCGGCACTGGCCGCGTTCGAACAGGCAAGGCGAATCCGCGATGATCTTTTTCCGGGCGGTACAGGCCCGCTGATGAGCTTCACGCTCGAACCGAAGGACCTGTCGCCCAATGTCGCGCGCGTGACGCTCAACCTCGATGGCCAGAACCTCGTCTACTATAACAATGCAACAAGGCCGCAGCCGATGACGTGGCCCGGCAAGGACGGCACAGGCGTCATCTCGCTTGCCTTCCAGCCGATCGATGGCTCGCCCGAGATCTTGCTGAACGAGACCGGCAGCTGGGCGTGGCTGAGAATGTTGCGCAGCGGTCGCTTCACCGGCACCTCGCTGTCGGACGTCTACAGCCTGCGCCTGGGCACCAAAGGCATGTACGCCGATTTCCAACTCAAGGCGGCAAGCGTCGAGAACCCCTACAATCTTCAGATGTTCAAGAAGTTCTCATGTCCGCCCCAGATATGATCCTGGCCGGCTTTTACGGCAAGATGCCCGCTACCGGCGATTTTGTCACGCGGCGACTGCCAGGTGATTTTGTTCGCGCCTGGGACCGCTGGCTGGCGCAGCATGTCGTCCCGCTTATTGGCTCGGAATCCTGGCCGCGCGGCACGGCGCTGCGGTTCCTGACCGGTCCGGATTTTTTTGGCGCATCAGCAGGCGTCATCGTGCAGAGCGCCGACAGAGTTGGCAGGCAGTTTCCGTTGAGCGTCGTCGCGCTGCTTTCCGAGGCTCCCGTCGAGCTTGCCTTTGGCGATGCGTGGTTTGCAGAGATCGAAAAGGTGGCCATCGCAGCCCAAGGCGGCAAGCTGACGCCGGACGAATTGGATGGCGCGCTTGCTGCGCTGCCGGTGCCGCAGGTTGAGCCGGGCGAAGAGCTCATCAGCGATATGGTGATGTGGACAGCGCGTTCGGACATATTCGATATTGATCCGCTGTCTCCGCAACTGACGCTGGAGCAGATCTTCGTCACAAGCTGGGAGACCGGCTGATGGAGATCTGGAACCAGATGGGCTATCCGCACCAATTCACCATGGGCATGGACAAGGCCGGTCATGAGTGGATCGTCGTGGTGGTGAAGGGCACGTTCGACTTTCCCGCGATGCCTGGCGGGCCGGTGCGAAAATCGGCGGAGCAAGTGCCACTCGTCTTTGCCGACATCCAGACGGGAGAGCCCGGCTACTCGGCCACACTTTGGGAAACCGACTTCGCTTTTCGCAAGCTGCGTTGTGATGTGATCGCCAATGGCTTTGCGTACGCGCCGGGGGGGCGCCCAGCTGAACGTGTACCGGTCGGCATCAAGGTCGGCAATTGGTCGAAATTGTTCGAAGTCGTCGGCCACCGCGAGTGGCGCGCCATCGGACCGGTATTTACCTCCACCGCCCCGCAGCCATTCCTGAAACTTCCTATCTCATATGACGTCGCCTGGGGCGGCGTCGACAGACTAGACCCGGAGGACAGACTCCCCGCCAGCTACAGGTACAATCCGGTCGGATCGGGCTGGTCGCGAACTAAAAATCAGCGTCTCATTCCCGGCCTGCGGCTGCCCAACACGCAAGCTGTCGGCGAAGAAATCCGTTCGCCGTTCGGCGACTACAAGCCGATGAGTTTTGGCCCGATGGGACGCGGCTGGCCCGGACGGATCGAATATGGCGGCACCTACGATCAGGACTGGATCGACAACGTTTTTCCCTTCCTCCCCCCAGACTTCGACGAGCGGTACTTCCAGATGGCGCCTCCGGACCAGCAGATCGATCTGCCGAGAGGCGGCGAGCAGGTGCAACTGGTGAACCTGACGCCTGAGGGGCGGGTCAGCTTTCGGCTGCCCAGCACTGGGTTGCAGATGACGCTATTCAAGGGCGGCGAAAAGTCATACGACGGCATCGCTCAATCAGACACAATTCTTTTCGATCCAGAGAACAGACGCTTTTCACTGGTGTGGCGCGTGTCGCAGCGCATACAGCGCACCATTCTGGATTTCTCCGAATGCTGGATCGGCCCGCCGACCAGAGGAATGCTGAGGGCTCGCCTAACCGGCAAGCGCTACATCCGTACGTTCGATCTGCCGCCAAAGGACGACGAGGCCGACGCGGCATGAACGCAAGCCTAGAGATTGCCTCCGTGGGCATGGTTACGGCTGTCGGCCTCGACGCGCCGTCCTCTTGTGCGGCAATGCGAGCCAGACTGGATGGGTTCCAAGAGACGCGATTCCTCGGTCTCTCAGGGGATTGGCTAGTCGGCGCTCCGGTACCTCTTCCGCGTAATTGGATTGGAGAAAAGCGCATGGCTCATCTGCTGGCCGGCGCGATCTGTGAGGCCATAGCCGGTTTCCCCGACGCCCGCGATCAGTCCACAGTCATTTTGTGCCTCCCGGAACCGGAGCGAGCCGGAATACCCATTAACGATACTGCTAAGCTCATCAGCCGAGTGTCGCTCGCCGCTGAAATTGATCTAGCTGGGCGCACGCGTGTGGTTGCGCACGGGCGCCCCTCTGGCCACGCCGCGCTTGACCATGCTCGAAGGATGCTCGCGTCCGACGAAGCCCAATGCGTGATCATCGCAGGCGCGGACAGCTATCTCACAGCAGGTGCGGTCGGGCACTATCTCGCCGAACACAGATTGCTGACGGCTGACAATCCGAATGGCTTCATCCCCGGCGAGGCAGCGGGAGCCGTCGTTTGTGTGAGATCATCAACGAATGGATTTCGTTTGTATGGTCTTGGCCTCTCTCGCGAGACTGCCTCGATCTATAACTCAAACGACCTCGCCTTGCGCGCCGAGGGAATGACTTTTGCGTATCGCGCCGCCCTCGGCGAAACCGGCATTGAAATGAACCAGGTTGGTTACTGCATATCTGACCTCATTGGCGAACAGTATTGGTTCAAGCAGACAGCCCTAACTTCAATCAGATTGCTGCGAGGCCGCCACGAGTTCCAAGACCTTTGGTCTCCCGCAGAATCACTTGGCAACATTGGTGCGGCGGCCGTTCCGATCATGATTGGAATGGGTTGGACTGCAGCGACTAAGGGCTATGCGGCCGGTACCCCGGTTCTTATCGAGGCCTCTTCCGATGCAGGTGCCTGCGGAGCCGCTGTTTTTGCCGCAAAGAGAGTAGCATGACAGTGTATGCCAACGGACTTGAGATCGCGTGCAAGGCGCAGACGAACCAAGTCGTTGCGGCGTTTCCTTATGTTTGCTTCACGCCTCCGCAGACGCCAGCAACTCCGCCAGGCGTGCCGGTTCCCTACCCGACGTTCGGCATGGACGACGACACCGACAACGGCACCAGCACTGTCAAGATCGGCGGGACAACCGTCACCCAGAAGAACAAATCCTACTACACCAAATGCACGGGCAATGAGGCGGGTTGCGCCCCGAAGAAAAACATCATCACCTCGGTCAATCGCGGCAAGGAATATGCTCACGCATGGTCGGGGAACGTCAAGATGGATGGAGAGCCGATAAGTCGTTTTTCAGACATCTCGAGCAACGATCACTCTTCGCCGAATGCAGGAGGCCCACCCTATCCGAAGATCGGCCGCATGACGATGACGCCGGAGAACTGTGCTAAGATTCTCGCCGACTTTAAGCTTTCCATTCACAAGCACAGGGACAGCACCTGTAAAGAGACCGAAAACTCGGAACATTTTATGGAGAATCAATTTCTGCAGGAGGAGAGCGCGCGAGGCGGAATTGGCGGAACATTCGACCAGTTCAAAAATTATAATGAAGGCGATGCACCGTGCATCTGCATGGACGCCTATAAGAAAAAGAAAGGCGTCGAGAAGAAAAATTGGCCAACCGAGGGCACGGACCATCATGCTAAGTCGGCTGACGTACGGGCGTTCATAAAGGATTGCAAATCGACACCGACAATTGGAAAGGCGCTTCGGGCATGCTGCGAAGCCGTAGTCGACAACCATGGTCCGACCGCGGGACTGCGGCAAGGCGATAAGAACGATCAGGACAAAGCAGAGCAGATCATGCACTGCCTGGAAACGGTTTTCATTGAGCATCTCGTTGAGAAGATCAACGAACGGCGGGCCGAAGAGGGGAAACGGGGTACCACGGCGGAAACAGTCCGTGAGATGAAGATCGGCCGCGAAGTTAATCCGACCGTGGGCAAGATGTGGTAGTAGCGACAACAAGTGAAGTGCGAAAATGTAATGGCAAGATTAGATCCTGAAGACGTTCGCGCCGAAACGGTTCAAGCCTGGATCATCGATGATCAGTACATTCGCGTCATGTGCCAGCTTACAAATAGTGCCATGTCGTCAGCGCAGGCGCGAGTTTACGAGATCCGACTCGGCCGACCGGATCAAAGCCGGATGATTTTTCATTATGATGATCTCATGCCGTCTTTCTGGTCTGACAATGGTCCGTTCTGGATGGCGCTCGAGTCCGGCTCGCGAGTGCATTCTAGTCTCGGTCAACTAGACGACGTGACGGGGGGCAAGAGCGGTACAGAAGTGTCGCTCAGACGCTTATGGGGATTAGGCAAGGACTTGGTTCTGGCAGTTGGCAAAGGCGGCACCTATCGATTCGATGGACAGATGTGGAACTCGGAGAAGCTGCCTACTCCCCACATCCTCTTAGATGTTCACGGTTCGGCGCCGGATCGAATCTTTGCCGTCGGAAATCGAGGTGTGCTGGTCGAGTTTGACGGTCAGAAATGGGCCGCCCACGATACCGCCCTGCACAACCGGCTGCACGCGGTCTGCGCAGGCAGCGACGGTGCAATCTATGCAGGCGGCGACGACGGGACCTGCTTCCGGCTTAGTGGCGAGGAGCGCACCGACTACGCTGCGGGGGAGTCAACTTTTTACAGCATATGTGAATTCCAGGGGAAGCGCTATTGGGGCGATGACGAGTACGGCGTGTTCCTTCAACAAGGCAACGGACTCATCCCATTCAAGGAAATAGAATTCGCTTACTACATGACCTCCAGCGACAATTATATGGTTGTTACAAGCGGCAGTGAGATGTTCCTTTTTGATGGCACTAGTTGGCAAAAATATGAGTACCGACATGATGGAGCGGATTGGAGGTTCTACTTAGTTTGAAGTGACGCATTCATCGCTATGAAGGTCCTCACTTTTTCTAAATCTAGTTCGTTTACCGGTATTGCCTGCTTGGCTTCTAGCATCCGCACCACAAAAAGCTCGCCGGCTTCAGGAAATTCCTGGTAGAGGGCGGCGGCTATCTTCCTCCCCTCCTCACCCGATACTCTTAGCCCGTCCAAATGGGCTTCCAGCCTCGCTACCAACCTAGCGAGCCGCTCTTCATCCATGTCAGGATTTTCGGCCGGATGCAGTAGATGGTGGTCATAGACGGTCCACAAAAAAGCAGCCATCTCGGCATGCTGTCGGACAATTTCGGGCAGGACCGGCGCTTTCATCAGTTCAAATTCACCGAACCGCCACGAATGCGGTTTGCAGCACTCGCGTGGCTGACAAGATACGTGCCGCGGATGGTGATGCGGCCGTCCTTCTCCATGATGATGGTCGCCTTGCCGCAGCGCAGTTCGATCCGCTCGTCCGCAGTGATGCGGACGCTTTGGCCGTCTCGTACCACCTGCGGCGAGGTAGATTTGCGCGACGGTTCCACGATGCGGCCCAAAATCAGCGGCCGTCCCGGATCGCCCTGCTGAAACAAGAGCGCCACTTCTGCGCCGATCATTTCCGAGCTAAGCTCAACGAGGCTGAGCGCCGGAATGGCAGTCTCCTTCTGATTGCCGAGAAAAACCACCAGCGGCCCGTCCTCGCCAAAACCGAGGAAGACGCCGATCACCACCCCTTCTATGCGCTCTAAGATCTTTGTCATATCAAGCCCTCCGCTCAATTCTGTTTTATTTCCGAGCCTTTCATCGTGATGTCGCTTGACGCTTTCATGTTGATCTTTCCCGAAGCTCTGACGGATATGTCCTTGCCCTCGATCGAAATCGTGCCATCCTTTTTCATTGCGATTGCCGCCGAGCCGCACTTTATCACGATCGAATCGCCGGCTTCGATCAGCAAATCTTTGCCGATTTTGATGACCCCGTCCTCGCCTACCTCAACCGCGCTGCCTTTGGCTATCTTGAGCGCCCGGGAACCACCGACTTCGGTCGCATCGTCCTCAGCAATCTTGGCCGATCGCCCAGCCCCAATATCGGTGCCTTGATCCTTCGCGATCTTGATCGTCTGGCCGGCGCCTATTTGGACGCTCTGGGCAGCAGCGATCTTCCAGCTGTCCGCTGCCCCGATGTCGTGGCTCTGCGCCGAACCTACGGTGACCGCCCGCGTCGCACCGATGGTGTTCGTCTGCGCCGCGCCCACGGTTCTGGTCTCGGTGGCACCCACGGAGTCGACACGCGCCGCACCCACGGTGATGGTCTGGATGATCGCCACCGTCTGGGTGTGATTGGCGCCAATCGTTTCGGTAGAGTTGGATCCAATATTGATCGTCTCGTTCGAACCGACGGTTAGCGAGCGGTTCACACCTACCGTCTCGGTGTCGTTGTTGCCAATATTCGTTGTCTGGTCGACGCCGACTTTGACCGTCTTGTTGTTGCCGACGTCCTCGTCGAGATTGTGGCCGACGGAGTGTTTGGCGTCGTGGTCGATGCGGTCGGACTGATCGTGCTGAACCAGCTTGTTACGGTCGTGCTTGATCAGAAGGTGATGGTCTTTCTGCGCCTGGAAGTTGACCAGCTCGGAGCCGGCCTTGTCCTCGAACATCAGCTCGTTGTAGCCACCGCCACCTTTCGATGAATCGGATTTCCAGCCGGATTGCGTAGCGTTACCGGGCAGACCGTAAGGCGGCATCTGCGCGGCGTTGTAGACCCTGCCGGTAATGATCGGAAGGTCCGGATCTCCTTCGATGAAGTCGACGATGACCTCCTGCCCGATGCGCGGTATCTGAATAAAACCCCAGCCGCTCCCGGCCCAGGTCTGCGAAACCCGCACGAAGCAGGAACTGTTCTGGTCCTTCTTGCCCAACCGGTCCCAATGAAACTGGACCTTCACCCGCGCATACTTGTCGGTGAATATCTCCTCGCCGGACGGACCGACCACCGTCGCCGTCTGGGGACCGCGCATGATCGGCCGTGTCGTGACCCGCGGCGGACGATAGGGCAGGGCCGTGGGTGCCACGCCAAGGACCACCTTGAAGTTCTCGCTGTCGACGTCGGCATGGGGTCTGTAGCCAGGGTCAAAGAGCCTGTATTCGGCACTGACCACCAGATACTCCTGGTTCTGGTCCTCGCGCGGAAAGCCGTCCAGCTTGAACGTGCAGCCTGAGTACAGGCCGCGCACTGTTCCAACCGCGGCGATGCGCTGGTGCACCGCCTGGATTTCCTCGCGCCGGATCGCCGCCAGGCTGTCGCCGCGGCCCACTTCCAGATGCGCGCCGGGTTGCCGATAATTCTCCCCCGCGGCCAACTTGTGACTGAACGGCTGGGCCGACTTGGCCATCAGGTCGGCGCCCGGTTTCTTGAAATCATAATCGGTATGGACATAGGAGCCCGGCCGCACCGAGCTGCCCGGGATCCATTCGGTGATATATTCGATATCACGCCGAGAGCCCTGCCCCTCAAAGTGGTAAGGCACTTTTTCATAGCCCGGCGCTGGCTTCAGCTTGCTCATCGCATCGGCGAGCACAAGGGTGTGCTTGCCCTCGCCATGCTCGAAGAAATACAGGATGCCTTCGTGCTCGAGCAGCCGCTGCACGAAGTCGAGATCGGTCTCGTCGTACTGGACGCAGTACTCGCGCGGCGGATAGGACCCTTGCAGGCGCTTCTCGTATCTTGCCGTGCTGTATTTGGAAAATACCTCTTCAACGATTTCGATGACGCTCATGTTCTGAAAAATGCGGCAGTCCGTCGTATTGCCGAGAAACCAGAGCCATGGCCGGACGACTGCTTCGTAGTAGGCCAGCCGGTCCTCGATCCGGGTAAGGCGAAAGTCCGACACGATGCCGCTGAACCAGCGCTGGGGGTCGGCTTCACCTTCGATGGAGACGGGGCCACCCAGCATCTTCAGCGGATCGATATCGGGGCTGGGGCTTACGAACCCGACCGTGTAGGCCAGACAACGGCTGATCTCATCTCGCCCGACGAGATGTGTGAAGGTCAGCAGCTCAGCGCCAACTGGCGTTTGCACCACCGTGGCGCGTTGTTCACTCGGCATGGGTCGTGCCCCTCCTGGGCCGGCAGCCAGCGCGGCGGATTTGAGGATCCTGTTCAGGAACTCGAAATCACATCAGACCTCGATGGTTGCCAGTCCATGTCAAGCGTACCACAAGTTTGTTGTGCTGGCCAAAGCGGACCATCAAAGGTTGGCCTAGTCTGCAGAGTCGGGAGTTCGCTCTTTCCATTGCGCCACGTGATGCGAATTTGGGGTTAGCCACTCTAAAAACATGGAGTATCGTGTCGGCAAGGCCGCCAGCGATCACACAGGCGATTTTCGCATGTTAATCAGTCTGCAGATCAGCAATGTCGATGCCCTGCCCACTGGCGTGGCGCCTGGCTACCGATCGCGTAATCGCACCTTCAAAATCGGCCGCGAACATTGCGACTGGATCTTGCCTGATCCTGACAAGTTCATCTCAGGCCGGCATTGCCAAATCCGATACGAGGCGGGCGCGTTTTGGCTGCACGACATTTCGCGCAATGGCACTTTCGTCAATGGATCGAGCCAACGCGTCACCGGTCCGCGCCGGCTAGACCACGGCGACAGGCTCCTGGTCGGCCGCTACGTCATCTTTGTATCGATTGACGACGAGCATGCGACGCCAAGTCATCCGGAGGCCGACCGAGGTTCGACGCAACGACACATGCCGGTCGCGGCCGATCGGCTGCTTGGTTCCGGAGGCGAGCCTCTTTTCAGTTCGGCAGAGCGATGGCTCGGGCAAGCACCGCCATCGACATCATCACTGCCTAGGGCCGTCCCCTCGACGACAGACGAGGTGCTGCGGGAAATTGCAATCGGCGCAGGCATCTCGCCGGAACTGTTTCAATTGCGTGATCCGCATGAAGTCGCTGCCGAAATCGGCGCAGTGCTTCGCACGGTGGTCGAGCAACTGGCCATGCTGCTGAAGGCACGTGCGGCTGCAAAGACATTGGCCAAGAGCCCACACCGAACGATGATAAGCTCCGCTGAAAACAATCCCCTCAAATTTGTCCCGGGGACCGACGACATACTCGAAATCATGTTCGCACGGCGCAGGGCCGGCTATCTCGATGCCAGGCGCAGCGTCGAGGACGCGTTCCGCGATCTCAAGGCGCACGAATTTGCCACCTATGCCGCCATGCAAGCAGCGCTCTCGCGACTGCTTGACGACCTGTCTCCGGAAGCGATCGGCAAAAAGCTCCCGCCGACATCGTTTACCTCGAAGAAGGCCCAAGCATGGGACGCTTTTGTCGGGACGTGGAGGAGCATGGAGGAAGCACACGAAAACGGCATGCTGGATATATTCTTGGCCTATTTCAGCGAGGCGTATGCCAAAGCCGACAAGCACAAATAGACCTGCGCAACATACTGCGCCGCTGTAGCTGACGAAGAAAAGAGCGTCGGCGCACCGCATCATGTTCCAATCGACAACATCTGGGACTACGATCACATACGACAGTTCGCCAAGCGGGTAAGCCTGATTGACCTGGGGGTCTGCGGCAAATGTCACATTGCGGCGCCATACTTTCTTGTAGCTCCGGACCGCCTTGCCGGAAGGACCATTGCCTGCCCTATCCGGCCAGGAAAGATCTGGCGCCTCTCGCACGTGAGCGCGGACACTGCACGGCAGCGGCACATCGGCGATGAGCTCGAAGGACGATCCTTTCGGCCCGGTCGGCAAGACCGTCATCCGCACCAATCCACGACGCGGGCAGAATGCGAAACCAGCCGCAAACGAACCGATTGCGAAGACCATCGCGCCCTCGGATGTCAAGGAATCGACAGTTTTCGATCCTGACATAGGTCGGCATATGCCGCCGGACTGGACATCCGGAACCATTCTTTATCAGGGAGCATCGTCCGGTGCAGCGGCCAGAGCCGAGGCGGCCGGGTCAAGGCCGACCATTCAGCAGGAGGTGCTGCTTGGCGCCGCAGACACGGTAAAATATTCGACGGCAAATCCAATCCTCGCTGCGTCAGCGCCGTTGCTCGTCCTGTTCGGGCATCTCAGGCTCGTGCCGGTCGAAAGACAGGCGGCGCCATTGGCCGAACATATCGCCGATGCGATCGAGAGGTTCGACTGGACGCTGGAGAAGTCAGGGGTTCCCGAAGAGGATGCGCGGATCGCGAAGTTTGCCCTTTGTGAAACGGCCGACGATCTTGTGGGCAACCTACCTTGGGCCGGCGAGGACACCTGGGCACAGCACAGTATGCTGTCGCGGTTCTTTCACATCGAGCCCACCGGCGCCGGCTTTTACGAAGCACTGAACAAGGTGCTGGCCAATCCTGAGCCACACTTCGACCTGCTCGAGCTGATGCATGTGTGCCTATCCCTGGGATTTGAGGGCCAGTATCGTGGCCTGGCACGCGACGATACCAGTCTCGAACGTGTGCGGCGCGACGTCTACGAGACGCTTCGCTACTTCAGGGCCCGTGCCGGAGAGGACATCTCCCCCCGCTGGCAAGGCATGGCCGCTATGATGGTGCCGTCTTCGACCCGCCTGCCGCTCTGGGGTGTTGCTGCAGCAGCGTCAGCCCTGCTGACGGCCACGTTCTTCACGGTGCGGGCGTTCATGACCGATGAAGGCGATGCTGCAGCCAGACAATTGCTGGCGCTCAATCCCTCGACGCCTGTGACGATCGAGCGCGCCAGTGTGATACCCCCACTTGCCAAACCGGTGACAGCCGCCTCGCCTGCCGTGACCAGCCAGATCGACCGCATCCGCTCAGCACTGTCCACGCAAGTCGAGCGCGGCGGGATGACCATCGGCACAAAAGGCGACTTCATTGTAGTGGAGATCAACAATCAAATGTTGTTTCAGCCCGGCAAGTCCGAAGTGAAGCCCGAGTTTCTGCCACTGGCCGGACAGATTGCCGCAGCCCTCGAGCACGAGCCAGGGCCAATCACGATCGTTGGCCACACGGATAATGTGAAACTACGGAAATCAAGCACGTTCAAATCGAACTTTGACCTTTCGGTCGCTCGCGCGAAGGCTGTTGAAACAATGATCGCCGCGAAGCTTAGCGATCCCTCGCGAGTAATCGCCGAAGGCAAGGGCGAAGATGAGCCAATTGCCGACAATGCGACGTCCGAGGGCCGCGCCAAGAACCGCCGTGTCGACGTGATGATCCCCAAGGAGGAAACGCTGTGAACACCGCCGGCGGGAAACGCCAATGATGCGTTGGCTGCCGCGGATATTCAGCACGGCCGCGTTGGGTGGTTTTGCGGCGGCGATCTGGTTTGCTGGACCTTTGATCCGCTTCGCCGATATCCGGCCGCTGGGACCCGTCTGGTTGCGCGCGACAATCATCGGCACGATCGTGGCGGCCGCGGCCCTCGTTTACGGAGTGCGCGTCTGGCAGGTGAGAAAGGCGGAAAAAGCGCTCGAGACCGCCGTTGCCCGCAACGACGGGGGCAATGACGATTCACCGGTGCTCGAGGCAGGCATGAGTGAGGCCATCGCAGCACTCAAGCGCTCGAGCGGCAAGCGCAATTTCCTTTACGACATTCCCTGGTACATCGTCATTGGCCCGCCGGGCGCCGGCAAGACGACGGCACTGGTCAATTCGGGTCTGAATTTTCCGCTTGCCGGTTCAGGAGACGCCCAGCCGGTGGCCGGTGTTGGCGGCACCCGCTCCTGCGACTGGTGGTTTACCGAAAAGGCTGTGCTGATCGACACGGCGGGACGCTACACCACGCAGGATTCCAATGCTGAAAGCGACAGCAAGAGCTGGCTTGCGTTTTTGTCATTGCTCAAGAAACACCGCACCAGACAACCGATCAACGGGGTTATCCTGGCCATCAGCCTTGCCGATCTCATCAGCCTCGATGACCAGCAGCTTGACGCCCATGTCGTTGAAATACGCAGTCGCCTGAGGGAGATCCACGAGACGCTGAAAATCCAGTTTCCGGTGTATCTGCTTTTCACCAAGGCCGATCTTGTTGCCGGCTTCATGGATTATTTCGGCAGTTTCGATGAGCCGCGCAGGTGCAAGGTCTGGGGCGCGACATTCCAGACCACAGACCGCAATAAGAACATGGCCGGTGAGGCTTCGGCCGAATTCGATGCACTGGCGAACCGCTTGGCGGACGAGATGCCTGATCGCCTGCAGGAAGAGCCTGATCCGGTCTCGCGCATATCGATCTTTGGCTTTCCGGCCCAGTTTTACGCGCTGAAGGGCCGAATTGCCAATTTCGTGACCAGCCTGTTCGATCCGGTCCGCAGCCAGGTGAACGTCAGCTTGCGTGGGCTCTACTTCTCGTCGGGGACCCAAGAGGGAACGCCTATCGATCAGGTGTTGGGCGCAATCGGCCGCAGTTTCGGCAACAATTCCCGCCCCCACCTGTCCGGGACCGGCAAGAGTTTCTTTTTGCACGATCTGCTGACTGATGTCATTTTCGCCGAATCCGGGTGGGTTTCCTATGACCCAGCGACCGAGAGGCGGGCAGCGGCCCTCAGGTATGGCGGCTTTGGCATCATAGCCTTGATCACTGCAGCGGCCCTTGGCGCGCTCGGGATGAGCTTCATGGCCAACCGCTCGCTGATCGCCTCCACTACGCAGGCGATGAGCCAATATCGCGAGACAGCCGACGCCCTGCTCAAAACCACGACGGTCACCGATGTCGACCTTGAAAACGTTATCGGCCCGCTCGACCAGTTGCGCAGCATGCCGGCCGGTTTCGAAACCCGTGACTTACCGACACCGATCGAGGAAATGGTCGGCCTTAGCCAGCGGGAAAGGCTTCTTTCGGCATCGACAACAGCCTACCGGCAAGCACTGGAACGAATGTTGCGGTCGCGTCTGCTTGTTCAGGCCGAGCGGACCGTCCAGACGACGATGGCTGAGCCCGCCGCGCTCTACGAACCGCTCAAGATCTACCTGATGCTTGGCGGCAAAGCACCCAAGGTCGATGACGCATTGATCATCTCCTGGATGAAGCAGGATTGGGAACAGAACCGGTATCCAGGCGAGAGCAACCGCGAAGGACGCGCGCAGCTCGAAAAGCACCTGCGCGCCATGCTTGCGTTGGACGATGCCTATGATCCGGTTTTCGAACTCAACCAGCCGCTTGTGGAAGCCGCCCAACGTTCACTCGGGCGCATGAGCCTTACCGATCGTGCGTCCGCATTGATCAAGTCGGCGGTGTACGCGGCTGCGCTGGACGATTTTTCTGTTTCGCAAAAAGGCGGGCCGGAAGCGCAGCTTGTGTTCGAGCGCGTCGATGGCGGCGATCTGTCGAAGCTCCGTGTTCCCGGTCTCTACACCCATGCCGGATTCAACAACTTTTATCTCGGACAGCTTTCGCGCATTGCGCAGACACTCGTCGACGACCAGTGGGTCCTGGGCGGTGGCGGCGAGCAAGGCGGGATCGATCAGGAGTTGCTCAAGCTCGGCCCCGAACTTCTCGATCGCTACGGCAAGGAGTTCGCAGCCGCGTGGAACAGCGTTCTCGATGGTTTGAAATTCAAAGCCATGCTGAACGACAAGCCGCACTATGTCGCGCTTTCCGCCGTTGCCTCACCAAGCTCGCCGATCGAACAGCTTTTTGCCGCGATTGCCGAGGAAACAGCCTTGGCGCGCAACCCTGTCTCCGGTGAAGACTCGGGCAATGGGACGCAAGCCGGCACCGTCATGCGCCAGTCCCGGGGCGCTGCGGACATGGCCAAGGGCCTGGCTCGCATCGGCATTCAAATTAGCTCCGCAAAGTCGCAAAGCCGTGCCGGTATGGGGTCGGCGAAATTTCAAACCCAGAGCCCTGGGGCAAACATCGAAGCTCAGTTCAGGTCCTTCCAGGCTCTGGTAAGCGGGCCTTTTGGACACCGACCGATCGATGCGCTGACCCAGAATTTTCGCGATATCCAACAGAGCCTGCAACTGGCAACCGAGGTCCCTTCGCAGACGGAACGTGTCAACGCCAACCTTCAGCTGCAGATAGCCACCCTTCGCGCCAATGCGTCGCGTCTGCCCAAGCAACTCGGCAGAATGGTCAACGCAACTGCAGACGAATTTGAGGGCAACGCGGCTGAAATTTCGTTGACGAATCTGAACGAGATGCTCGACCAGGCCGTCACGCAGCCCTGCGAGGAGGCGGTCAACGGCCGCTACCCGTTTGCCGGCGATGGTACCGAGGATATTGCGATGGCGGACTTTGCCAAGTTGTTCTCTCCGGGCGGCCTGATGGATCGGTTCTTCGCACAAAACCTCGCTTCCTTGATCGACATGAGCGGCCAGGACTGGAGCTGGAAACAGAATGCGCGCTTTGGGCGCGACCTGTCGAAGTCGACGCTGAAAAACTTTCAGGCGGCTGCGGAAATCCGCAACGCCTTTTTCCCCTCGGGCGGATCAATGCCCTCGGTCAACCTGACCTTTACTCCGTTCTCGCTGAATGGCGATGCAGATGCTGCGGTGCTCGACGTCGATGGCCAGATCGTCCAGAGCAACCAGGCGGGTAACACGCCAAGCACGGTGTCCTGGCCGAGCGGCGCGGCCTCGGCGTCCGCCAGTCTGAGACTGATACCGGAAATGCCGGGCCGCGAATCCGTTATCAGCTTCGACGGGCCGTGGTCGCTGAAGCGGTTGCTGGACAAGGCGACGATCACCAGCAAAGACGGCACTATTGAGGCGCGCTTCGTGATCGGTGGACGCGACGTCAGCTATACGATCCAGACCGGTCCCGGACCCAGCCCCTTCTTCCTTCCCGCACTTTCAGCATTCAGCTGTCCGAAGGCGTTTTGAGAGATTTGAGCCTCGCCGAGGGCAAGTAGGATCGCGAAATCTAGATGTTTGATCCCAGGCTTTGATGGGGCATTCTTGTCCTCCGAATCAAGGGATGCGCTATGGGCCAGCCATGCCGACCATGAGGCGTTGCGGATAGCGTAGCAGTGTTTCGGCCAACGCCCCGCGAAGCGTCAGCCCGGCATAAAGGACCCCGAACCGTCAGTCCGCGCTGTCAAAACGGTTCGTCGGTGGCACGCCCCGTCCCGGTCCGAAAAAAATCGGGTCGAGCCAAGATCGGTGAATACGGTGCAGCACCTGGCCGGCCTCTATTTTGTCAATAGGAAGCGAGATATCGTCAAGCCAATCGGGAGGAGGAGGCGCCAGGCCGGGTGGACCGCGGCGCGCGGCCCGATCCACGCAAATCATGCAAACCCATCCACAGCCTCACTGCGTAGAATGCGCAGAACTGAATCCGCCTCGCCGGCCCTCAACGCCTCAAGTGGCGTGCGCCCTCCGAGAACCGAGTCGGGGGCGAGCAAGAAGTCCAGCGCCATCCACGATCCGGCCGAAGTGTAGGCCCGCACAACGTCCGCGATGCCGGCGAGCACATCCGTTTCGTCAAATTGGCAAGCAGGATAGCGCCAGTCGCTCCCCTGCCGAACGGCAAGCAACGACCCGGCTCGCCGGCGCTTGTCCACCGCCTGACGCGAGATGCCGAGCGGCCGTCCGGCATCCTCGGCCGACAGGGTGCCGCCCGCACGCTCAATCAGGATTTCGCGGTGTTCGACGTTTCTTGCCAGGGCCGGGACGAGTGGATCGAGTTCTATGACGGCTGGCCCGACGACGTCAGACTGGCTGAGAAGCCGGGCGAGCGAACCGGTATCGGTCGGGGCCGACAACGCGTCAGAGAGAACCTTTGGCGACGCAGTGGCTGCTATGCGCTCAAGCGCCGATGTGGCGCGTCGAAGAAACACTGTCTGCAGACTATCAGATCCGATATTATTTGGGTTTGGCGCTGTCCGAGCCATGGTGACCTCGCTGGTTGACATCAGGAATATATAGATGTTGCCTCCGTCAACCAGATGTCACGGGGCTGCCTGGTTGGTTGTAAGATGAGCTAAAATACTTCGGCACCGGCACCTTGTGACTGACGGAATCGCAGCGTGCGCAGTTGACCAGGCAAACGGGGCGCTATCGCGCCCTTAAGTAATCCCTTGAGCTCTTTCTGGTGGTGACCTCGCCAGAACGGTCACGCGCTCAACGCTAGATTTCGATATTTTAATATTCGGGCCTGTGGCAAAGTGGCACCTGCTAGCGCCTGGAGAGTGCGCTGCAGAGGACGCTTTGAGAAGCGCTTGGTGGCAAGTTGAGCGATGTCGCCCTTTCCTTTGAAAGCTTCGGCGTGAGCCACAATGGCTGTGTCCGTGAGCACAATGAAGACAACTATCTGGTCGAGCCGCGAACCGGCCTGTGGGTGGTGGCCGACGGAATGGGTGGGCACGAAGCCGGAGAGGTTGCTTCAGCCAGCATCGTCGATCATCTGGCCACGATCGGCATTGCCAGTTCCGCTCCGGATCTTCGTGCACGCTTCGAGGACAGGCTGAGCCGTGCCAACGCCGAGATCCGCCGGATCTCCGAGTCCCGCGGCATAACCATCGGCTCCACCGTTGCCGCCCTATTGGCGAGGGATGGGCGATTTGCGTGCCTATGGGCGGGCGACAGCAGGGTTTATCTGATCCGCAACGGCTCGATCTCACAGATCTCGAAGGACCACACCGAAGTTCAGGAACTTCTCGACCGCGGCATGATCAGCGCAGCCGAGGCGCTGACCTGGCCGCGCCGCAATGTCATCACGCATGCGGTAGGCGTCAGCGACGAAATCGTCATCGATTTCCAGCAAGGCGAAATCGTGGCGGGAGACATCTTTGTGTTGTGCACCGATGGGCTGACGGCGCATCTGACCGATGCCGAGATCGGCGCCACGGTTGTGACTGCGACACCTCAGGCGGCCTGTGAGGCTCTGCTGAAAACGGTGCTGGAGCGAGGCGGGACAGACAATGTCACGATTGTGCTGGTAAAATTCGCAAACAGAAGCAATGGGCACCCCCCCTACCCTGATCTGTCCAGAGCGGAGGGTTGAGGCCGATGAGCGCCGACGACAAGACGCGAATATCACCGCAGCTGGCCAACACCGCCGTCGGTACGCAGCTTAGCGGCATCTACGAACTTGACGAGCGGATCGCATTCGGCGGCATGGGTGAGGTCTACCGCGGGCACAACATTCAGACTGGCGACCATGTCGCGATCAAGATCGTCCTGCCCGAATTTGCCCGCGACCCGACGATCTTGTCCTTGTTCCGCAAGGAAGCGTCGATCCTCAATCACCTCTCGCATGATGCGGTCGTGAGATATCACGTCTTCACCATCGACCCCGGAATCGGTCGTCCTTACCTTGCGATGGAATTTGTCGACGGCGAGTCGCTTTACGACATCATCCGGCGTGGCCCGATGCCGACTGAAGAGGTACGCAAGCTCTGCCATCGCCTCACGTCGGGTCTGAGCGCCGTGCATGAGGCGGGAGCAATTCACCGCGACCTCTCTCCGGACAACATCATCTTGCCAGGCGGGCGGGTTGACCGCGCCAAGATCATCGATTTCGGTATCGCGCGATCGGCTACCGTCGGCGGTGAGACCCTGATCGGCGGAAAATTCGCGGGAAAGTACAACTACGTTTCCCCCGAACAGCTTGGGCTATACAGCGGCGACGTCAGCGAGCAGTCCGACATCTACAGCCTGGGGCTAGTGCTGGTTGCCGCCCTGCGCGGCAAGCCGATCGACATGAGCGGGTCTCAATTCGAGATCATCGAAAAGCGCCGGACCGTGCCCGACCTGTCCGACATCGACGACGCTCTTCGCGGCATCGTTGAAGCCATGCTGCAGCCGGATCCGCGAGACCGCCCGGTGAGCATGGCGGAAATCGCCAGGATGACGCGTGACGAGGACGACGGGACAACGCCGCCGACGTTCACCCCAAACCGCGACAGGCCGAGTCTGCCACGAGCGGGGCAAACGCTTGCGCCCGATCCGAAGGCCCCGTCCCCCCCATCCAACGTCTTGGGCCATGACGCGCCGTTGGCAGGCTCGGGCGGGCAGCGCTTTGTCCCGCATGTCCGGCCAGCGCTGTTGTCCGAACCGCGGGCCTCACCGGTCGCCGCGCGGCCACGTGCGGTCGTGGGCGCTGTTCCTGGAAAATCCACAAAGACGCGGACCATCGCAATCTCTGCCTTCGCTACATTGGCTCTCGCCTCAGTTGCGGGCCTTTATTTCAGCGGCTTTACAACGCCCACCGCGCCGAGCACCAGTAAGACCTCGCTTTCCGCGCCAGAGCCACTACAGCCTGCACCACAAGCAACAATGCCTGTCCCCGAAGCATCAACGCCAGAGGCGGAGGCATCGAAGCCGCTGGCGACGGACAATGTTGCGGACACCCCTGAGCCGCCACAGGAAGTTCCAGCCCCAAAGCCGCAAACGGAGACCGCGTTAGCACCAGCCGAAAATCAGGCGGAGGCCGCCGCGGCTCGAACGCCACCGCCGGCAGCGTCGCCCAAGATGCTCCCGAAACCCGAGGAAACGTCGACGCCGTCAGCAAGTGCGGCGCAACCACCGGCCGAAAACGCCACGCCATCAACCGAAACGCCCTCGCCACCTGCCAAGCTTGCTCCTGCCCTCCCGCCGGTCGAAAAAGCTCCGACGCCGCCCGAACCAGACGCCGCGGCGAGCCAAAAGCCTGAACAGCAGGCAAGCCAGCAGGCAGAGGCGAAACCGGCCGAACCGGCTACAGACCAGGCAGATGCGACGAACGCAAAGGAAGAGCAGGCCGACCTCCCGCCGGCCAAACACCAGGCAAGCCGGCCGGCGAAGGCGATACCCGCAGCGCCCGTTTCCAAGCCGGCTGCACGCCAGGCGGATGCGACGAGGGCAAAGGAGCAGCAGGCCGACCTGCCGGCGGTGAGAGAACCAGACCAGGCCGTGGTCGCCCTGAACCTGCCTAAGCCAGAAGTTGCCCCGGTAATCGACGATATAGCGCAGCGCGTCTCGTGGGTTCGCGACTTCAGTGGTGGCGACTGTTTCTACGCCGCAGTGACCTCGATAACCGACAAGACCGCTGCCATCGAAGGATTTGGAACCGCGGTTCAGCCCTTCGAGCAGATGCTGGCTGATTTCCAGGCAAAGTTCCACGTTGAGCCGGACATCAACGTGCGCCTCATTGAGCCGAGCCAGTGCGAAGTCACCAACTTCCTGCGCTTTCTGGGGCAGACTGCTGGCGAAAAGCCGCAGCTTGTTCTCGATCGAACATCGGTGCCGAACGGTACGCAGATCAGCGGTACGTTGGTGACGCGTGGCGGGCTCATTTCCAGCGTGCTGCTGATCGACCACAAAGGCATGATGTTCAACCTCGACGACCGCATGGTCGTGCAATCGGACAAGGCTACCTTCAGCATCCCGATCGGTCTCGGCGCCGCCGACAGGGCTGCAGGCAAGGCCGTGCCGCAGATCATCATGGTGATTACCGGGCCTCAGGATATCCAGGCGGCTGCGTTCTCCACGCCAGTGCCAGCCTCACGGCTGTTGCCCAAAATTCTCGAGGAAATCGAGGCCAACGGATCCAAGTTCTCGGCCAGTGCCAAGTATTTCCGGCTCGGCGGGTAGCATGGGCGTCCGATGGAACTCCGTAGCTCGCGTTTGCCCCGCTCGTCTTCCGACCTGCCCTTAAAGCAGTGTGGTCGGCTTCGAACCTTGCTTGCCTCGAGGGGCCGGATGAGGCTTGCGGTCGTTTTGGCCGCCGCGTTGCTGGCCGTGCTCTCATGCAACGAAGCGCGCGCCGAATTCACGGTGTGCAATCAGACGCTCGACGTCGTCAACCTCGCCGTCGGCCAGGAGGTCGACAATGCCGACCAGACCGATGGCTGGTGGACCATCGGCGCAAATCAGTGCGTGAACGTCATCCGCGAGGAACTGACGAACCGCTACATCTACCTCTACGCCACTGACGTTTTCGGCCACGCCATCCTGACTGGATCGACCGAAATGTGCATTGAGCGGCGACGTTTCTCGATACGCGGCATCGACGAATGCTGGCAGCGCGGCCATATTGCCGCGCGATTTGTTGAAGTCGATACGCTTGAACAGGTGCGCTGGACGTTTTTCCTGACCGGAAGCAGTCCGTGACGCACGCTATCGACACCAGCTTCAAGGAGAAGAAGCAAGCACGCGCTGCCCTTCGCCGGCGCACATTTTGGCGCAGGCTTCTTGCCGGCTTCGCCACGGTTTTCCTGTGTTCGATTGCCGCCGGCTTCTACCTCACCGCAGACTATTGGTCGTTTGGCGACGAAGACGAGGAGCTGCATGCGGTCGAAGGAGCCGACGATGTGCCGGCTGATGCCTCTGTTTATGTACCTGCCATTATCGGCCTGGCGGGGGACCCGATGTGGATCACGCTCGCACCCGATTCCGGCGCTGCAACGAAAGGCCGCGTTGTTCCGCGTCCGGCCGAACTCGACCAAGCAGGGGTTTCGCCACAGATCGAGATTTTGTCCGACGTCATGCTCAGCGCCAGCGAGAAATTCATGACGACCATACCGTCGACGCAGGAGGATTTTGCATTTTTCCAGGCGCAACGAAAGACGGCTCCCGCAGCCTCTAGCGATCTGCAGAACAATCTTCAGCCATTTCCTGCCCCGGATGAGCCCGCGCCTGCGGCCGATCAATTGGCCGAAGCCGACGACCCGGAGGCCGGCTGGGGCGAAACAATCGATGCAGGCGACGCAGCTCTTCCCGCGTTCCACAAGACCCAGATCGAAAACAACACCAGCCTCGCAACTGTCACGAACGAATATCAGCGGTTTGAGGCGACGGAAGACACGTTTGTGAAGATCCTCAATGATCGCAGTCTGGATAGCGTTGCGCTCGATGCACATTTCTCCGCCGACGACGCCAAGCAGGCAGGCGAGGCGCTGAAGGCGCTCTTCGGCCGAGGCGGCCTGGAACCGGGCTATGTCGTGGCCATGCGTGGATACCGGCCGAACCGTCAGACGACAACGATGTCCCTCATGCAGGTGTCGATCTACGCCAAGAACGTCTTTGTCGGTACGCTGACGCGCAATGCCGCGGGCGTGTTCGTATCGGGCGTCGATCCTTGGGTACGTGAAGATCTGTTCAACTACTCGGGCGCGCCGGCGGAAGGCGCCCACAAAAGGCAGTATCGCCTGCTCGACGCGATCTATTCGACCGCGGCACGCAACAGCGTTCCAACCGGCGTGATCGGCGAAGCCATAATGTATCTGTCGAGAGGACAGGATCTGGACGCCTTCGCAAGCGAGGACCAGCGTCTTGTGCTGATCTATTCGCAGACGCCGCGCGGCAAGGACGAAGGCGCCGGGCGCGTACTGTATGTTGGTGTCCAGGGCACGACAAAAAGCCTCGACTGTTTCGTCTTCCAGCAGGGCGATGGCCAGTTTGCATGCGTGACAGGCGACGATCAGGTCCGATCGCTGACGGTCACCAACGGCATGGTCACACCGGTCAACGGGGTCTTGACCTCGACCTTCGGGCCCCGCAAACATCCAATTCTAGGCACCGTTCGCATCCACAAGGGCGTCGACTGGGCGGCGCCGGTTGGCACGCCGATCGCAGCCGCCTTCGATGGCGAAATCAGCTTCCAGGGCGATGGGGGCGGCTACGGCAATCTGGTCAAGATTTCGCACGGAAGCGGGCGCGAGACGCGCTATGCGCATATGCAGAAATTTGCAATCGTGGGCGGTGTCGGCACCAAGGTGAAGGCAGGCGACATCATCGGTTACATCGGCACCACCGGACTTTCGACCGGACCACACCTGCATTTCGAACTCTACCAGAATGGCGCGGCGATCGACCCGCTGGGCACAGTTACCGCGGTCGCGTCGGATCTTTCCGCCGTGGAAACGCTAACCGATCGCATCGTCCATGTCGAAAGTGGCGGCAGTGCCCGTGCCAAGAACCCGAATTCTTCGGCGACCGGCGCCGGCCAGTTCATCACCAAAACCTGGATCCGGATGATGAATACATACCGCCCTGAACTGGCACGCACGCTCTCAACCGCCGACCTGCTTGCGCTGCGCTATGACGCCACGATCTCGCGCGAGATGGTTCGCAATCTGGCGCGAGAGGGCGAAGCCTATCTTCGGGCGCGCGGCCATCAGATCACAGCCGGTCGGCTCTATCTGTGCCATTTCCTCGGCATGGAGGGCGCGCATCAGGTGCTGTCGGCGTCGGGTTCGGCGCAACTGAGCGCCGTGCTCGGATCAGCCGTCATTCAGGCCAATCCCTTTCTCACCGGCAAGACCGCCAGCTATGTCGTGGACTGGGCCGAAAGGAAGATGGGTCGAAAGCTTAGCCCAGCCACGACCGCGGCGAACCAGCAGACGACGACCACCACTGAGGTCCGACAGACATCACCTGAGTTCGCAAAGTACAAACAGGTGATCACGGCGATGCTGAGTTCCGTTCAGAATGCGCTTTGAACCAGGGCATGGCGTCGGCAAGTCGCAGCGGCTTCGAAAGACGCAGACCGACTGGCGATTTCCCGACCAAGATGCTGCACTACGGCCGGTATGGTGGGCGGCGTGCTGCAGGACTGAGTGCAGGCGTTGAAACGACTGCCCTGCCCCCGCAATGCCGCTGTGGTTCGAAACTGCCGCGCAGTTTCCGGCGGCATGCGCCAGCGTTCCCTACTCGGTCTTTATGCGCATTTCCACACGGCGATTGACAGCATCGTACGGGTTGGGGCTGCGCGGATGCGCTTCGCCCAGGCCGATCGGGTTAATGCGGGCAGCTTCAATGCCGCTTGATGTCAGGAAGGACGTCACAGATTGCGCCCGTCGCTGGGAGAGCCGCTCATTGTAGTTTGCCGGTCCGGATGCGTCGGTGTAGCCTTCGACGACGAAGTGGAAACTGCTCAGCCGGTTGTCCTTCAGGGCCTTGGCAAACTCCGCAAGCTCGGCGCGCGCGGTCGCGTCGAGTTCGGCCGAATCGAGTCCGAAATTGATCAGCATGTCGAGACTGGATTTGTCGGCGGGTCCGTCTTTTGCCTTGGTCCTGCTCTTGCACTGCTCCTCGGTGCCGACACAAATTCCACGCGTCTTGCCAAGATCGGCCGCGCCGGCAAAAAACTTCACGATATCTTCTGATTTCTGGACGGGGTCGGCGTAAACATGGGTCGAGAAAACCATGACCGCCAACACCAAGGGTGAACTGGCCCACCGCATCGCGGTTACTCCTGTTGAGCATCCGATATTAACCAACCCTGAACATACCAAATTCCGAAGCAATTGTCTGCGGGAAATACCGAGCCGCGGCTGTGTCACCGGTCATCACCCCGCCGCAAGTTGAGACTTGACCCGCGCCGCGCTGCGGGCTTGAGTGCCGACAGGTTCTCGATGAAAGCGTGGCGTCATGGCCAACGGGCTCCGATTCAAAACGGCACGAGATCTTTTCATGGCTTGTCCTGCGGCTGCCCGGGACATGCGAACCCTTCCAACCGAACAGCGTCCGATCGAGTTTTGCCGCGGCCTCCTCGCCGGGCGCGTTCCCGAAGAGGCAATCACGTTTTGTGCCTACCTGCTGCCGGATCGGGCTGCGGTCTGGTGGGCTCATGAATGCCTTGGGCATTTGGGCGAGCTGCTCGATGAAACCGATCAAAGATTACTCGCACTCGTCAGCAACTGGGTCAGCGAACCGGGCAGCGCCCACAATCGCGCCGCGCTGGGCCAGGCTGCGGCAGTGCCGCCTACAACCCCGGGCGCCTGGATCGCGTTGGCCGCGGTACGGCGTAGCAATGGCCTTGGGACTGGCGGATCCGCCGGCCGCACAGCAGTGCCTCCGGCCTTACAGCCGTTGCCTGCCGCTCATGCCGTCAATGCCGGAGTTCTGGCAGGGCTCGCGCGTGTTGCACTCGCGGACCGTTTTGCCGTTCTATCGGCCTTTGTCGAAATGGGCTTACAGATGGCCGAGATCGAGGCGCTGCGCCAATCAGCCGACGCATACTAGCCTCGCATATTTTCTGTCAGGGCTGAAGGCGAGAGGGAACAACTGCCTGGCGCGAGAGTCCAAAGGACTCGGGATTGGCTGGACCTGCACAGGGCCGAGGGTGGAGCTCAGAGATGACGGTTGATCGAATTCTCATCCGCCGGTTAGCTACCGTTTTCCGCCTCTTCCTCTGCGTGGTGAGGGCGGCGTCAGGTGGATTTTGCGGGCCACCAGTCTCAGCCCTGGGAGATGAGGTCTAGCAATGTTGCTGTCCCTGCTCGCCGCGAGCTTGGTGTTCTCTGGGCAGCGTTGCCATGACGGGCACATTTGAAATTAATTCGATGTATTAAACCGTACGGAAGGCTCGTCAGCCAGTTCCTGCTCTCGCTGGTCAAGCGCCACTAGCAACGCGGCAAAGTGCTCCGGCATTTCTTGATCGACTTCCAACCCTGGCCGCTTGCGCAAAACCTGACGATTGCCTTCTGAACTGATCAATCGTCCGAAGGCTGTCCGTGCTCTTCGCGGTGGCGGCATCAGCTAGACCCACACTTTGTGCCGAAAGTATACATATCGAGGCGAAACTCGCTCATTCCCAAAGCGTCCAACACAGCGAAACAATTCTTGGTAGAAATTCTGAGCGGAGTTGGTCACATCAGCCCCCGTTCTGATCGAATGAGCGCAGAGCCCCTCCTTCTTGGGATCAGGCATGAATGACGCAAAAGCGCACCACGAGCTCCCACTGGAGGCCACGATTGGTCCACTTCAATGAGTTCCTTGCTGCTGCCTGTGCGTTGCAGACGTGGTAACGTTAGACTGGGTGCTTACCGCTCTGACGAAGACCGGAGGAGACCAGGTCGCTCTTTGTCGACCCGATCAATTTCATCAAGCAAAGACTTGTGCTCATCCGGAAGCCCCTCTTCTACCGGAAGATTTAGCGCCTTGCGAAGGTAGTCGCGGATGGCTTCTGACGTGATCCACCGTCGCATGAGATCGGCGATAACCTTCTGTTTCTTTTCGTCGGACTCAACCATGGCCGGCCCTCCATGCGAGTAGGTCCGAACCTCCCGATGATCCGATTTGTTCCCTAGCTATCCTTTGGTGTCGAGCAGGACGGCCCTTCCACCATGTGTCGCCAGATCCATCAGAATTTCACATAGTTCGAGGTCCGTCTCCTCTGCGTGTGGGCACAGGGCACGGAGTGCCGCTACGGCCGTTCTAAGGGACACCACGTTGCCGTCCGACGCGGCCTTAACGGCTGCGGCAATAGCTTCAGGCGTAATGCCTCCCGGCGCAGTATCCATGATAGCCGACCCCTCGATGCCCTGAGGCATCTTGCCGGGAACTTGGGAGAGATCAACGGACGATTTCGTGTGGAATCGAAGGTCTGGCAGAAATTCTTTGAGCCGGTGATCGGATAACTCGCTCGCGTGGTGACCAGCTTGTATCCCTTCACATTTCGCCGGTGGGCACAGCCTTGCTATATACCCTTGGCAGTGTCCTCGATCAGTTCGGCTATTAAGGTGCGGACCCGTAGGTCGGACCTATCCCCTATGTTTCCCACATCTTTGGTCACCATCCCCGGCGAAGTACGGACACCGCCCCGCTCACCTTAACGTTGACCATAAAGGTTCTTCTAAGCGCCTTCTCCAATTCCCGCTTCCTGTAGATCTGGAAACGAATCGACGGGGTTAAAGCTTTGACCTGCCGGCGTGGCGCGGCGTCTATGTCGACAGCCACCTCGCCTGCCACGTCAGCCTTGGCCGCCTCCAGCGATGCAATCACGACGTCGTTTAGCCAAGCCTTTGCTTGCTCGCTGAAGTCCGCCATGGGGGCATCTCGCTTCCCCATCTCCGCGCCGCCGACGGGCTCCTCCTGCTGACGGCGAGCTTCCTTCCCGCGCTCAAGGGCTTCTTTAAACTTTGCCATCCCTGTTGCTCCGATTTGTCATCAGGCCACCCCCGTCAGATCGGCTATGGCGCCCTCCCATTCACTAGAACGCGCGTAGTCGGGGTACGTTGCGTTGGGGAGCCTTTGGGTTCGCCGCTATTCTCATCCGGCTCGCTCAGAAGTCTTCCACGGAAGGGCAATTGTTGCCGGCGGGGGCGCCGTAGCCGGCATCGTTAAGGGCGTTTAAGCTGAAGATTGCGATGGTGGGCATTCGTCACCTCAAGCCGATCTGTCGATTTGCAACCCCGCCGCGACGCCCCAGGCTCCCGAGCTTCGAACACCGCCGGTAGCTCTCCCGCGCATAGCTCGAGCACCAGCCCTCGTTCCAGTTCCGCGAGCGGGTATGGCGCGGGCACTTTCGGTGCAGACCGTCGAGCCTAGCGCGTCCTTCAACATCCGCTACATATAAGCCTCTTAGAAGGGTTCGTGGTACCCCATCCGGTGAGCACCGCGGCGCCTGTGTCACGTTAGCGGACAGGACGAAGTTCCGGGCGGGGTGGGAAGCCGCCATTGCTCACAAGGCCTAGCCTGATCAACCGAGCTCCCATGGCAGAAGCAGCGGCGAGAAGGCTTCCTATTGACCCGCAGGCCCGCGAGTTGGGTGCGGAGAGGCTGCGCTGGGTCAGCGCGCGCGCCGGTAATGCATGGCGACCGCGCCGCTGCGGAGCGGCTTGGCGGAGATCAGCTCGAGCCGTCGCGTGCTGGGCAGCCCGCTCTGGTAGAGGGTCGGGCCGTGGCCCGCGATCCTGGGGTGCACGAGTAGCTTGTACTCGTCGATTAGATCCAGCCGGTCCAGCTCGGTCGCGAGCTTGCCGCTACCGAGGAGCACGCCGGCCGGGGTCGCGTCCTTGAGCCTCTGCACGCCCGTGCGCAGTTCGCCCCCGATGTGGTGGCTGTTGGTCCACGGGAAGGCCTTTCGCGTCGATGACACTACGTACTTCGGCTTGGCCTCCAGCTTGACCGCCCACTCGTGTATCGCCGGCGGCGCCTCCTCGTCGCCGCGGGCGACTGCCGGCCAGTAGCTCTCCATCATCTCGTAGGTGACGCGACCCCACAGCATTGCTCCGCCCTCATCCATAAGGCGCGTGAAGAAGGCGTGCGTCTCGTCGTCGGCAATTCCCTCCTGGTGGTCGACGCAGCCGTCCAGGGTGACGTTGATGCTGAAAGTCAATAGTCCCATGCGGCGAGTCTAAGCCATACAATGGAGAACATGAAGGCCGATTGCTCGCGGTTGATGTTGAACTTCCGCAATGGGTCGGCACACGAAGTAAGGCCCGTGCCCACTTCTCCTCGTCGCTCCAGTATCGACGCCGCTCCGGCCCGGAAAACACCGTGATCTGCCCCATCGACCGCTCCTAAGTGCGCCCTTAAGAACACACTTAAGACCGGTCGCTCACCTCATCGACAAGGCGGGGCCCGCCGGATAGGTACGCTTCGTGCAGAAAGGAATGTTGTCCATCTCGATCATGATGGTGCGCGCCGACACGCTGTTGTGGAGCTCATCCGTGGCTCTCGATCGCTCGATCGGCCATTTCCTGATTTCCGCACACGACGAATGTCTAGGCGGGGATTGGCCCATCGCCTGTTTGACGGGGAATTTTCGAACCGAAGGTCCAGATCTTACTTGCAGCCGCCTTGCGCCCACTTGGCCAGCGCGACCTTGAAGCGCGTGCCGAGCGGATGTTGCAGGCGCAGCACGGAGACATCGTTGGCGGCGAAATTCTTCGCCTGCTCGCACAGCCGTACCTCATTCCACTCGTGGCAGCCATTGCAGTGCTTGCCCTGCCATACCGATTTGTCGAGCCCTTCCACGGGAGTGAAGAGAGGCTTGCCCGTGATCAGCTCGGCGATACTCTTGCCGTCGATCTTTGGATCTCCAAAATCGACAGGTCGGTCGAAAAAGATCGGATCATCCGAAGCCAGTTTCGGGATTTTCTGACGCAGGACATTAAGCGCAAGCTGTGCCTCATCGTCGCCCGACGAATTTGCGGTGGCGGTGCGCCCATCCGAGCGGCCTTCCGTTTGTCGGGGCGCGGTCGCTTCGCCGACGATCAACGGCGCATTGAGATCGACTCTGTGCAAAACGACATCGGTGGTCAGCGAGACATTGATCCATGGGCGCTGCTTGCCGGCGGTTGCTTTGAAGACGTCGGCGGTGACCATGTTCATCGCGTCGGTGATGGAGACATTCGAAGACCCGATATGGGCAAGCAACGCGGACGTGAACGGCGAATGTTCGCTCGATCCGTCATAGGCGACCTGATTGGGACTGGTGGAAAACGCGACCAGCGTGCCCGCGCCGCCATTCTCGATCGGAATTTCGGCTAGCCCGCTTCTCGCTCCCTTGACCCCGGCTGCTTTTGCCAACACTTCGGCCAGGGGATTGTCGCGACAGGCGTCGAGGAAAATCAGTCTTATGCTGGTCTCGCGCGACATTTGCCGCAAAACGAACTCGACAGGCACCGCCTCGAAATCAAGCGAGGTCTCGTCTTCCAATGCGGCATCGACCGGAAGCAGGTAGTTGCTGCCTGAAACCTGCAAACCATGGCCGGCGTAAAAGAAAAGGGCAATGTCGGCGCCGCGAACCTGCTTTGCGAACTGCGCAATCGTCGTTTGGGTCTGCAATTTGGTCAGATCAAAACCAGATACGACTTCGAAGTCCAACTTCGCGAGGCGGTCGGCAACAGCCTGCGCGTCGCGGACCGGGTTGGTCAGCGCCGGCGCATGCTGGTACTGGGAGTTGCCAAGGACCAAAGCAACACGGCGTTCCGCACTGGCTGCCGTCAATGTCAATAATAGCGAGAGCGTCACCAGCCCGATCGCGCGCAGGGCCCTGCCGAAACAGGCAATCAGATCGAAGCCCCACCGGAACAATTGGTCCTTCCTCAGTTGACGAGCTTGGTGGCGGAAAACTCGATCCGCCGGTTGAGCGCCTTGTTCTTCGGCGTATCGTTAGCCGCAACGGGCCGCTCCTCGCCATACCCGCTTGCCGTGATCTGCGTTCGTGCAATACCCGCGGCAATGATGGCATCGGCAACGGCCTGGGCCCTGCGTTCCGACAGCAGCTTGTTGGCGGCAGGCGGACCATCGGAATCGGTATGGCCGGAAACCTCTACCTTCAGGCCGGGGCACTTGCCGACTACGCCAACCACCTCCGCCAGCAGCGGGCGGCTTTGGTTGTCGAGCCGCGCGCTCGCCGACCGAAAATAGATGGCCCCAGTGCGGGAGAGCACCGCGAACCGGTTGAGACACTCCTCGTCGCTGAAGTTCGCTTTCGCGGCATCGGTGGCGACGGGTCCGACGTCGGCAGTGCTTGCCGCGACTGTCTGCACGGCCGCGGGCTTGCTGCCGCTGGCGTTGAACACGAAATCGAACGATACCGAAGCGGTCGGAACAATGTTCGTCACATTCGCGGCCTGCTGCAGTTTTTCGACATTCGGCAGCAGTCCGAAGTCCTCGACATGCACGGCAACAGGCGCCTCGGAAGCGACGGAGACCATGCTGTCGCTGATCATGGTCACTACGACATTGGCCTCGAGATCCTTGTCGACCCCGTGCAGGTTGAGGCGAAATGGCAGCACTGCCTTCACCCTTCGCTTGGTCGCGAGGTCTGCAAATGCGGCAGGGTCCACTTTTGCGGTCAGTTCGGCGGACGGATACTTGAATGTCTCAAAGAAAAGGAACCGCATGCGGACATTGCGAAGGTCGACACCCGTATCGACGGAGTTAAGATCAAAGGTGATCTTGGCCTCACCCGTCGAAGAAAGAGTGCCGGCTATGTTCCTGATCTTGTTGGTTTCGACGATCGTATTCTTCTTGACCGACTGGTAGGTGAGCACGGAGGCCGTCGGGTCGAGTGTCCAGTTCGTCTGTGCATTGGCGCTTTCCAGCCCAGGTAACAACAGCACCGATAGGACAACGATTAAGCCAAGGGTGTTTAGGGCGAAGCAGCTTCTCGAGCCCGTTTTCCACCAGTCTCCGACGACTTCGAACATGGAACCCCCACAGGACAACAGACTTCCGTGTCGCAACCACGACCATGCCGTGCCGACAAGAGCATAGAACAATTGTCGAGGGTTGGCGAGCACCGGCGAATCGACCGCAATGGTGTAAATCCGCTCTGGTCGCGAGGCTGCGGAAGTCCGGCAAAATGGTGATGGGCAAACACTGGCTACGCAGCATTCTTGTTGGCGGATATTGGAGCTGATTGAAGAACTCGCTACAGCACCTGCCGCCGTCTTTGGCGGCCGGTTACGGTGGACCAGCCCAAGTGAGGGAAAAGCCCGCCTGCTCCATCCTGCCTCTGCCGCGGACGCCTACTCCCTAGCCCTTTGTCGACCCTATTCTGTCGGTCTCCATCCCCATTCCGCGCTGAAGGTGGCTTCCCCTTGGCAGCTCATCATCTCCGTAGCTGAACTGTCCGGCGAATTGGGAGCTCCACATTTGTAACCAAATGGCCTGCTCCGCGTTCCTTCGACGGGGTTCGGCTGTGCCCTCGCGATCCAGCCTTGTGATTCAGGATTTCTGAATGGCCAACCGGGACACGAACAGGCATGAAGGAAGCTTCGACTGCCTGATCGTAGGTGGCGGGCCAGCCGGCCTAACGGCTGCGACTTACCTTGGAAGATTTCGCAGGCGAGTAATCGTCGTCGACGCAGATGAAAGCCGTGCAAAGTGGATTCCCTTGACGCGCAACTGCCCAGGCTTCCCAGACGGCATCACCGGCCCTGAGCTGCTTGACCGCCTCGAACTGCAGGCTCCTCGATACGGCGCAAGCTTGGTCCGCGACAGGATCGTATCCATTCGCAAAACGAAGGCTGGATTTTTGGCGGCCGCTTCATCTCCCATTCGTGCCCGCTCGGTGCTCCTTGCAACCGGCGTTGTTGACATTCTCCCAGCTCTTCCGAGCGCTACCGACATGATCCAAGCTGGCGTCTTGCGATTGTGCCCGATCTGCGACGGCTATGAAGCAATCGATAAACGGGTGGCCGTCATCGGACCGGCCGAACACGCGATAAAAAAGGCGTTGTTCATGCGCACTTTCACTCAGGATCTGACCGTGCTGATTACCGATCCATCCGAGCCCTCCCCGCAAGAGCGTACCAAACTCAAGAGGGCCGGGATCAAGATCGGCCTATGCAGACCCAATTCCGTTTGCGCCCCGGGCCGGGAGGCGGTGGTGGAACTCATCGACGGCGGTACGCTCTCGTTTGAGACCATCTACCCTGCGATGGGCTCGACCATCCGCTCGCAGCTTGCAGTCGACCTTGGTGCATGCTGTGACAAAGTGGGTAATCTGGTCGTGGATTCGCGCCAGCGCACCGCAGTCCGTGGACTTTATGCAGCCGGAGATGTGGTCAACGAGATCAATCAGCTTGCCGTAGCATTCGGCCACGCAGCGGTCGCTGCAACGGACATGCACAACTATCTTGCAAATGGCGACGCCGAGCATTGATTTCAGGGCGAACACGGCCCACGGTGACACCAAGCGCACGGCGCCCGGCGCCGACGCCGAAAGCAAAGCATGAGGAACGAAGAGGCACGGCAACCGTTCGTGATCATTGAGTTTCATCATGTATCTTTTTCAAATCCTGCTACCTCGCGCGGACAATTCCGGCAGACCGTTCCCCAAACAGGAATTCGCCCGGCTCAAGGAAGAACTGGCCCAGCAGTTCGCCGGCGTCACGGCCTTTTTGCAGGCACCTGCCGAAGGGCTGTGGCGGCAGGGCGGCCAGTGCAGCAATGATGTAATCGTCATCTTCGAGGTGATGACGGAGGAGATTGATCTGCGAGCCTGGCGAACGCGCCGTGCGGACCTTGAGCGACGTTTTCGTCAGGACGAGGTGATCATCCGTTACTCATCGATCGGCGTCGGTCTGTGACGGAACCTCTGTAGTAAGGCCCGCGTCCTCGGAGGGACGAAAGACGCGGGCCTCGACCGGCTTCACCGATCCTGCAGCCATAAGGAGTGAACTTGCTGCCAGCACCGAACCTTCGGGTGGCTCGGTTGTTCCCGCTAGTGGAATAAAAAGCCCGCCGACAGATGAAGCATGGCGGGACTGATCGAAGGCTGTTTCACCAAGCTGGGGCTTGGGGGTCGGGTTTGCGAGGTGCGCACTAACCATTGCCTAGACTTAGGCTCATCATCTGAGATCCGTCTACCAATCGACGGTTGGAGAGAGGGGACGAAGGTCGCATAGCGGGATGGACGTGCTCATCCTGTGGGGCGCTGTCGGCGCCGAAGCATGCGAGCGCGATAGCAGCGAGGATCCAGAATTTTAGCGTTCCGACGTGTGAGCGGCTCCCGTCACGCCTTATGATTCTGCCCAGCAAAACCGAGTTCATAGCTGGTAGCCATCGGCCGCGGCGAAGGCGGAATTGTTGGGAGGATTCTTGGAACCAATTTCCACTCGCCGCATTACGGCCGACTAGGCAACGATGGGTTTGGGGATGAATGAAGTACCGCAGGCGAACGTTGTCGCCTTCAAGCTCCCGGAAACAACCGAGAAGGGACTTCGGCACTTCGATTATCAAGATTTTTTCGAGAACGGCTCCATAGCGCTCCGCCTGATGAGTGCAGACGGCATCATCCTTCATGCCAACAAGGCAGAGCTGGACCTTGTCGGTTATCTTGCACGGCAGTATATCGGCCGCCACATTGCCGAATTCTATCCCGACGGAGAGGTGATCGAGGATATTCTGGCGCGCCTCGCTCGTGGCGAGAAGGTCGCGCGATATCCGGCGCGATTGAGAGCCCGTGACGGGTCGATCAAGCAGGTGGAAATCACGTCGTGCGGCCAGCAAGACGGCAAGCTGGTCAACACCAGATGCTTCACTGTCGATGTCACCGACCTCGAGCGGCCACGCACGGAGCTAAGGCGGCAGGACAGCACCTATCACCAGATTCTCGACGGCCTTCCGGTTGCGATCTATACCACCGATCAGCACGGCACTATCACCTCCTACAACCGCGCTGCCGCCGAACTAGCCGGCACGGAGCCAGAAATCGGCAAGGACAAATGGTGCGTGACGTTCAAGCTGTTCACTTCCGATGGCAACGAATGCCCCACGACGAGTGCCCAATGGCGATTGCGCTCAAGGAAAACCGGCCGGTCCGCAATCAGCAGGCCATAGCGCAGCGTCCGGACGGGTCGTTTTTTCCGTTCCTGCCCTTTCCAACTCCGATACGGGATGAGGACGGCAATCTGATCGGCGCCGTCAACATGCTGCTCGACCTTACCGAGCGCCACCGTGCTGAAGAGGCCAGGTTCCATTTGTCAGCCATTGTGGAATCCTCGTTCGACGCCATCGTCAGCAAGGATCTGAACACCGTAATCAAGAGCTGGAACCATGGCGCCGAACGGCTGTTCGGCTACACTGCCGAAGAAGCGATAGGCAGGGCGGTGACCATGCTGATCCCGGCCGCTCACCAGGACGAGGAGCCCCGCATCCTAGAATGCATTCGTCGCGGCGAGCGGGTCGAAACGTACGAAACCATTCGTCAGCGTAAGGACGGCAGCCTGGTTCCGGTCTCGCTTACGGTTTCACCTGTGCGCAATGCGACTGGGCAGATCGTCGGTGCATCGAATATTGCCCGGGACATCACGTCGGCGAGGGAAAACGAGCATCGCATTCGCATGCTGATGCGTGAGGTCAACCATCGCGTCAAGAACCAGTATTCGGTCATCCTTTCGATGATCCGCGAGACTAACAAGCGGGCCCAAACCCCCGCCGACTTCGAACGAGAGGTCCGCGAGCGGATCATGGCCCTGTCGCGCTCGCACGATCTGCTCGTGATGGGCGACTGGAAAGGCGTCACTGTTTTCGAACTCCTGTTATCGCAGGCGAAATCCTTCGGCAATGAGGAGCGAATTTCGATGTCCGGACCATCCATCATGCTTAGCCCAAATGCAGTCCAATATCTCGGCATTGCCTTTTACGAACTCGCGACCAATTCGGCCAAACATGGTGTGCTTTCAGGGGACGAGGGCCAAATTTCCGTCACCTGGAACACCACGGGTTCCGGTCCCTCGAGACTCTTCAACCTCGCCTGGGCCGAAACTGATGGTCCTCATGTCCAGACCGTCGGACAGGGCGGCTTTGGAACCGTGGTGCTGAAGCGAGTTGCTCCCGAGGCAGTCGGAGGGACAGGAAATCTCCAATACGGCCCGCATGGAATCACCTGGAGGTTGGAAGCGCCGTTGGCCGCCGTCGAGACGTCGCTTGTAAGCGAACTGTAAAGGACTATCAGTTTCGAGCGGTTAGTGGGAACGCGGGAAACATCTTGCCACTGGCATGCGGAATCAGGATTGGCCGGCCGGCTCATGCTCACCCGTAAAGGTGGCTCGCTAATCGTACGCCCCGTTGACTCAAATTTCGCAGGAAACACTAAATCGACTCTCAGCCGCGCTCAGGCTGGCGCTGATGCGGGGCTCATGGACGTTGCGCCGTTCAAAGGCTTTGACCCCGCCGGCCTAGGTTTGTGCCAACGCGTGCTTCAACGGCTCGCACCGACGAAACGCCTACCCCTCGCCCTTGGACGGCGACGTCTCGCATCTCGTATTTTGACTTTGTGGAGGGGCATGCAACCTCCGCCCTCTCTTCGCGTTTAGCCCCGTTCAATCCTGGCGAGCGAGAAAATGCCGGCGTTCATTCCGATTACGATTTACCTGAATTGCAAGCCGATGGTGGTTGCATCAATATCCGACGCTGCGAGAGCGCTTGAACAACCATGGCCATACACGGGCAAGCCGCGGCGGCTCGAAGCCGTCCGAATGATCAAGGAGTGCTTGGCCGGTCATTGCAATCAACAAGCTGCGACCGATGCCTTCAAGGCGGCCGCAATCGAACAGGGACTTTTTACGCAAGGGCGTCCGAGCGCAGGCCTTACAACATTCGACGCGGTTGTTAGAGACATGGTGTGAGCTCATACCGCTCTCGCCATTTGGACCGCAAGTAGGCTTCGCCGGCATCGCTATGCCGACGCCTTCCGCGGCGTCGACCTTCCCTCGGGAATGCGGCAGCGGTCGACGGCGGTGTGCTTCCACATAGCGCGGTCAAATCGGGGAGACCTGCCTAGCTTGGAAGTGCTTCCGCCACCTCCGCGAAAAGATGCACTCCCACGGAATACGACAGGCCGCAATGATTCCGACCCGGGCAGTCCTCCAGTCCTCGAGCTCCCCCTAGCTGCAAGTCCGGCGAACCGGCTCGCGTCCATCCCGGTTTTGCAACGGCCAGTTTTCTTGCCGACTACCACAGTGCGCATGCGTTAGATTAGCCACCCTTCGCTTATAAGCTTAGCGCTGCTGCGCATCTGTCGGGCTTGGCCGCCGCTGGCCGGACCTTGAGCGACCGCCTCGGGCCGGACTCAGCTTGCGCATGATGGCTTTTGAGCAGCGCTCACGCATCAGAGACTCCCCCGTGCTTAGTTTCTCGATCGGCCGCCGCCGCTTCCAATTTCGAGCCGCGCCAAATGGGCCTTAATTTCCTCAGGCTCGGCGTGCTCCAGCCCGACGACATTGTTCCTCGTTTCCTTCAATGCAACGATAATTTCATCGAGCTTGGCATGGATGGCAGCAGTGTCGCGATAACCCTGGATCAGAACAACGCCGGTAATCACAATCGCAGCTACTGAAAGCGCATAGGTGATTACGTTTGTTAGGCCGAAAGGGACCATCGCAGTGCAGGCTATCATGGCCACGATGATCAGATAAAAGCCGGGCGGCCGGGACAGAAAGTCAGCCATTACAAAGAGAAATCGGTTCATGTGAATCCCGAAACAAATGATGTAATCCGATTGGGGCTCGATTTTGGGTGCTCGTCAATGCGGTCCGCAATGCAGGCGGCCTCGCCTACGAGCCAGCGCAATGAGGCGCCGCCTCTGGTTGCGGCTTGCCGGCCAGCTCTTTTTCAAAACGAGTGTTTTGAGAAACGGCAGCTCGACATGAGGAGCAAAGCTCCGCGGCCGGAACCAGCCTCGTGCAGGTTACTTAGTCAACTGCTTCCACTGTACTTTGTGCCTGGAGGCGGGGATTACCGGCTTGCCGGGATCGGCTGGAACTCAGCGGCCCTTCAGGACGGCCCCGTCCATGTTCTCATTCTGCTTACGGCCGGGTAGATCCCGGACCTTGGTTCCCTTGTGAAGAGGAGCTTTTAGGTCAGGACAATCGGGATGTGGCCATTCTTCACAGGAAAAGGGCTGGTCGCCAGCGGTGCCATAAAATGCGCAAGCTGGCATCTCAAGCCGCCGCTGCAGGCGCGTCGTTGCCGCTGCGCTATCATCGGCTCTTCTGGCTGTGGTTCGCGTTCGGCTTCCCCGCCTTCGCTGCGGTATTCGGGATTTTCTGGCTGATGACCACTCGGCCAGCAATAGAGTGGTAGGTCGCAGGCAGGTCCCACTGCGATAATGCCCAGTCAAACCACTGCGGAAAAATTCCGGCCCATGCAGCGCGAATCTGCAGGGATGGACCTGCGCCTCAACCTGTAAATCGCACCTGAGTCCAGTCTCGTATCATTTCCAAACCGGGCGCTCACCGCCATCGGCACAGGACAAGATCCCGTCTTGAGGCTGGTTAGGCGTCGCTTACAAAAAAGATGACGCCTGCGGGAACACGGGAAGCACAGGCAAGTTCGGTGCGCAGTGGAGGAGATTGCGCCATGAACAATGTTATTTATCTCATCGGCCTCGTCGTCGTCGTGCTTGCGATCCTCTCCTTCCTCGGATTCCACTAGGAGACACCATGCAGGACCAGGACGATCAGGGCCGTCAGACGGCCGATTTCGAGACCGCCAGAAGCGAACTTTCGGAAAGACTACGACGGGAAAAGCAGACCGCGACGGAAGCGCTCCACGATGCGCGTGACGAGATCACCAGGAAAGCCGGTGATTACGCATCGGAAGCAAAGCAAGCATTGTTCAACAAGGCGGAGGGAACGCAGCGCGACGTGAGCGCCAATCTGAAAGCCTTCAGCGGCGCATTGCGCGCGGCAAGCGAGCATCTTGCCAATAATGATCAACGGACCGCTTCGAAATTCGCCCTTGACGCCGCAGGCGGGCTCGAGCGGCTTTCCTCGTCCCTGAAGGATAAACCCTTCGACGAAGTGCTTGGCGAAATCCAGTCATTCGGCCGCGAAAATTCGGGGGCGCTGATCGCCGGTTCGGTATTGGCAGGCCTGGCGTTGGGGCGGTTCATCAAGAGCTCGCCATCCTCTGCCGAAGCCGGAGCACCGGGCCAGTCGGGAACAGGCCGAGCGACCGAGACGGGTCCTAGTTCGGATGAGTTCGGAGGGCGATCGGCAGAGGCAGTTGAGCCCGCCCCGCTAGGATCCGATCAGTCCGGCGATGACTGGGCCAATGCAAGCCTGGAGCGAAACCCATGACCGACAATCAGGACACTCGCAGCCTGACAACCCTTGTCAGCGATCTGGCACAGCAGGTCACAACACTGCTTCAAACCGAAAGCAGGCTGTTGCGGGCTGAAATGTCGGAAAAGGTAAGCAAGGCCGGCGCCGGCGCCGTGGAGGTGATTGGAGGCGCCATTTGCCTGCTCGCCGCCCTGATGGTGCTTTTGCAGGCGCTGGTGATTGCCCTGGCGAGCGCCGGGCTGGGAGCCGGATGGTCCTCGCTGCTCGTCGGCATCTTGGTAGCACTACTGGGCGTCATACTCTTGCGCTCCGGCAAGGCAAGCATGGCTCCCTCAGAGTTGACCCCCGACCGGACACAAGACCAACTTAAACGCGACGCACGCGTGATCAAGGACCAGATAAGATGATCGACAAATCCGCAGCCGAACTCGAACGCGATGCCGACATTGCCCGTGCCAAGATAACGGACACGGCGGACTCGATCCGGAGCAAGATGACACCAGGTCAGCTGATCGACGAATTCACCGGGATGTTCAGCGACGAGGGATCCGCCATGCTCAGCAATCTTAAGACTCAGGTCAGGGACAATCCGTTGCCGCTTACATTGGTCGGCGCGGGCCTGGCCTGGCTAATGCTTGGCAAGGGCACGTCGGTAGACAGTTCAGCACTTGGTGCCTATTCCCCCAGCAGGGAACCTGACGGCACCCGAAACTTCTCTGACCAGAGGGGCTTGGGCGGGGCCTGGCAGGATTCACGCGGCGATGAGTACGGTGCCGAGGGCGAAGATTCCGCCGGCTCCATGCTCTCCGATGCCGCTCGTTCGGTTGCTTCCGTAGCAGGCGGTGCGACTGAGGCTGTGGCGGACGTTGCGAGCGGCGCGAAAGAAAGGTTAGGAAGCACGGTTGGGCAGTTCGGCTCGGCAGCCACCGATATATCGGGGCGGGTGCGGCAGTCGGCGCAGGACCTGTTCCAGCGCGAACCTCTGGCCATGGCCGCGGTGGGCCTTGCCGTGGGCACCGCCATCGGCGTGATGCTGCCGCACACAGCCACGGAAGACGCGCAACTCGGCCCATACCGCGACAAGCTTCGTGACAGTGCCGATGAAGTCTTTGAGGAAGGCGTGGAGCAAGCCAAGCAGGTCGCCGCCGAAGCATATGAGACTGTAAAGGAAGAGGCTGACCGACCGGGTTCCAGCGGCGACGCCGAGACGTTGGTCGATCGCGTCGAGAAAGTCGTGAAAAAGACGGCAAGCAAAACCGAGGAAGCCATTCGCGATCGTTTGCCGGAGTCGGACGAGCCTCCCAAAACTTCGTCATAGCGCTACCGCCGGTTCGTGGCGCGCTGGCGAAGCTGTTCTTGAGAATCTCTTCACGGCGACGGCATGCCTCGGGATTGATCCGGCTGCAACCTCGGCTTTGCCGATTTGCTCCTGGCGAGGTATCGAGTTTTGCTTCCGCTACGCGTGCTTTGCGAGAAGTGCCGCACAAACATCGCTCACGACTTGCGGCAGGACATCGAAGCATAGCCGATGTGAAGCCGCTCGAGCGGGGTATGGTAGTCTCGTCCCCACGGGCCGATATTGATGGTGGGAATGTTGGCCAGCCCGCCTGACTTCGGCCAGCGAATGCCGTCGCGCCACATCGGCGTGTTGCGGGCGACGACATTGAGACCGGATTCGGTAGCCTCCCCAAAGAAGCTCATATCCGAGATGCCGGCGAAATAATCCGCACAGCCGATCGCCGAGCCATAGCGGGCGGTTGCGCCGGCTGCGATCTCGAAGGCAATCGCGCGCAACCTCGCCGCTGCCGGCCTGTCCGAAAGGTTCGTCGGCAGATAGGGTATCGAGCCGAAGCCGGTGACGATTGCCGGTCCCGGCAAGCGGCTCAATCGCCATGCCTCTTCGGTAACCAGCCGGCATTGCTCGGGCAGCGGGAGATCGCCCGCGGCAAGAGACGCGCCGACGGTGCCAAGCCTTGATCTTGCTTCCGCATCGAGACAGTCCAGCAGTGCCTCGTAACGATGCAGGGGAATTGTTTCGACCAGATCGATCGCGGCGCTGCCGTGCTGGCAATGCCGCCGCTGCTTCAGCTCCGCAAGGCAGGCAAAAGCAGCATCGGCGCAAAGCCGGTCAAAGCGATCAAGCACCTCGTCCGGGCTCCGTCGATAGCTCAGCGCGTTAAAGCTGGCGAACGCCGTAGCCGGCGTTGTTACGTCATAGCGGGACTTGCCGTCGCGAATATTGAGCAAGCTCGGCGGTGTGCCCGGAACGGACTCGGCATTGTCGGTAAGCTCAGAGGCCCATTCCACCCGGGCGGCTATGGCAGCGGCAACGGTCGCGGCATTCAGCCCATTTCAGGGGAAAACCGCTATGCGCGGGAACGCCGACGACATGGGCCGTCAGAAGCAGCTTGCCGACCGTTCCAAGCGCGATGACGCGACCCTTGCTGCCGTCGCCGTCGTCGGCGATCGCATCGAGATTGATTGCCGCCAGAATATCGAGCCCGCCCTCGCCTGCAATCGCCGGCAGCGCCTGTGCCGCCTTGCGCGCTCCGGCAGAATTGTTCTCTTCGTCGGGGACGGCGATGAACAAAAGATTTCCCGCCGCGTTAGTGCTCTCGGCGAATGCGGCACAGACCGCCAGCCCGGCGGCGAGACCGGTCTTCATGTCGAGCAGGCCGCGCCCTGCGAGAAAATCTCCCGACGCGAAATCGTCCCGCGCCCGCCTTGCGGCAGGCGCATCTGCCGAGGCCAAGGTTTTGCCCAGCGCCTGCGTGAGTTGTTGCGGCCGAGTTGCCATGTCCTCCAGCTCGCCATAGTCGCTCGTCGTAACAGTGTCGTAGTGGCCGGTCAGCATGACAGTTGCGTGGCCAATACCGCGGACCAGCATCGCCACGCAGTGGCGCCCATCCCCCGGCTCGACTTCTATGGTCCAGATTTCCGCCCGGCGAAATGCCGTCTCGTGGCGCAACGCGTCGGCTAGCCATGGGCCGAACGAGGCTTCGCCATCGGTCCCGGTGACGCTTTTCCGTTCCGTTAGCGCGATGGCCCACCGTCTGGTCCGGCCGGCCAGGCCGCTCCTTGCCCCACTATTCATCGTTCTCCTCGACGCACGTGAAAGAGCCTGGGCTTAGTGCCTCCGGCAACCTTCTCAAGGGCGGCCCGGGGTGGGCGGAGTTGACGGCTGGAACCAACCCTCCTTGCCACTCGTTGCCCGGCAAAGGAGATTACGCCATGCGCCTTCCCAAGGCACCCCAACCAGAAGAGCCGCCATTAGACGCGCCAATGTGGACGCCGGATATCGATGTGCTCCCGTATGAGACTTCTGTTCCGAATCCAGACGAGAGCGGCGATCTCTCTGTGCGAGCGGTGTCGATATGATGGACGAGCAAGTTCGCACAGGTGGCTGCCTTTGCGGTGCTGCCAGCATCCGGCTCAAAGGGCAGCCGACGAGGGTTGCTATATGCCACTGCCATGACTGCAGGCGAACGAGCGGGAGCGCCTTCGTCTGCTTCGCGGTTTGGCCCAGATCGAGCTACGAAGGCACTGGCAATCTCCACACCTTTGCCGGGCGAAGCTTCTGCCCAACCTGTGGTTCGCGCCTCGTAAGCCTTCGGGACGACGAGGCCGAGGTGATGATCGGCAGTCTGGATCAAGCTCCGAGCAATCTTATACCAGATTATGAGCTGTGGATCGGGCGACGGGAGTCATGGCTGTTGAACCTGGAATGGGCCGAGCAGTTCGAGCACGATTGGGAGCCCAGGAGAAACTGAGGCGCCCCAATGGAGACGGCGTTGTCTGAGCCGGCCTAGCAGCCCGATCCACCGGTCAGACATTCCTAACAGCGCGTTACGGTGCTGCGCCTGTCATCATCGAGACCTTTCAGCGCACCGGCGTTAAAGCCCTAACTAGCGTCTCATTTCAAAGTTCGGGCGAGCGGAAACCAGCAGAACCTCCCTCGAGGAACAACGGACCATCAGGCGGGTTGGGGCAGCCAAACTGGGAGAGCAAAGATGGACTCGGCAAGCCACGCGCCGACACGCGCGGCAGTTCGGCAACAGCATCAAGGCGTTTCCAGAGCGGTCACGACTGTCTACTTTGCGCGCGGCGGCTGCTAGTGGCCCAACACACGAACAGGACAACAGCAGCCGCCGTCCTGTTTGGCGCCGGGTTGGCCAGCCTGGCGCTGTACAACAGCGCTCGCGCGAGACGCGCGCTTTGCCCGGACGGGTCGGGGTGCTTTATCGGGGTGACGGGACTGCGCCTGCACCTCCTTGAGCAGGGCAGCGGAACGCCGTTGACCCTGCTGCACGGAAACGGCTCGTCGGCCGAGGATTTCAAGACCAGCGGCATGCTCGACGAAGCGGCCGGCAAATACCGCGTTCTCGCCTTTGACCGGCCCGGCTTCGGCAAGAGCACGCGGCCGCGAGGCAAACGGTGGACGGCGGCCGCGCAAGCCGATCTCATTCATGCCGCCGTCGCGCAGGTTGGGATCGAAAGATATCTCGTTCTGGGCCATTCCTGGCCGCGCGTCGGTGGCTCTCCAACTCGCGCACAGGCACCCAGCATCAGTTGCCGGAATCGTCCTTGTCTCAGGTTATTACCATCCGCCGCCGCGCCTGGGCCTTGCACTGGCGGCGCTACCGGCCTTGCCTATCGTCGGTGGAGTTTTCCGCCACACCTTGCTGCCGCTGCTTGTGCAGCTCGCCTGGCCGCTTGCGATGGGCAAAATATTTCGCCCCGGCATCATCTCTGCGGCGTTCGCTTCGTCGGCAAAGGACATCGCCAGCCGGCCCTCACAATTGCGGTCAATCGCGGCCGAATCGGGATTGATGCTGGCCGCCGCGCTGACTGGCGGGCGCTTCACCCGCTACGATGATCTGTCGCTGCCTGTCGGCATTATCGCTGGGGCCGGCGACCGGTTATTCGATGCGAAAGCCGAGGCTCTTGGACTACAATCCGAGATTCCTGGTTCGTTTGTGCATATCATCCCCCAGGCCGGCCACATGGTCCACCACACCGCACCGCTAGCCGTTCTCGCCATGGTGGACAGGGTCGCTGCAGCGGCCAGCATGAAGTAGGCCGGCACTGGCACATGATCCCGAAGTTGAACCCGGTTTTCAGAAAAGATCATGCGCAGAGCAAGATAGAACCCCGTCCCGACCCTATCGGGTGGCGAATCCGATGATATACCTCCCGGCGAGTAGGCATTCAGCGAACCGCATCCTGTGCATCCATCCATGCCGGTTCCGCGTACGCCTCCGGCGAAGGCCGGCGAAGGCCGCCTTGCGGGAGGATGGCACGGTAGCGAGGCTGCGCTCTTAAGGTCGCCCTTACGAGCGTAGTTAGCAGCACAGCATGACCTAATCGGTCGGCAACCACCGCGTCGACGGCTCGGTGGTTGCGGTGTACATGCGCGCCTGGATTGGGAAATACAACCCAGCTCCTATCCGTCTGCCGGGGGCCGCGGTCGGGTCGATTCGATCCGAACTTATGCGGCCTGCTGCATCGCCCGTTCGTTGACGCCTGTTTCGCCTAGTCGGGTGAGCGCCTCATCGGTTGCTTTTTCTTCCTTGAGCGTCTGTTCGAGTAGCGGGACGGCGTCTTTCAGACCAAGTAACCCGGCCCATGCGACAAGAGTCCAGTAGCGCGCTATTTCATAATGTTCGACGGACTGGGCTGCAGCCGCGCGACCCGCATCCAATGCCGGAGCCTCGTCGAATTCTTCCAAAATCTCCTCTCCTTCTTCGATGATGCCGTCGATCGCCGGGCACGTTTTCCCTTGGGCTCTCTTGCCAAAGGCGTCGAAAACCTGCTGCAGGCGCTCGATCTGACCTTCCGTCTCGTCACGATGTTTTTCGAACGCCGCCTTCAGCTCTTCGGACTCCGCGCCCTTTGCCATTTTCCGGAGCGCCGTGAGAATCTTGCGTTCGGCGTAGTAGATGTCTTTCAGACCATCATAGAAAAGGTCTTCCAAACCCTTGGAGCTGCCTGAAGGTTTGCTGTCATGGTGTCGAAGCTAACAGGGTTAGGAAGTTTCTTCGAGATCTCTACAAGACCAGCCCTTCAATCTCCTGATGCGGGCCAGGAGAATTGCCGGGTCATACGGCTTGGCGATACGAGGGCCATTCTCGCAGAGGTTACTGGCTGCTTTGGCAGTCGCTCCATGGCCGACGACGGCACCACCTTGATGTCTTCGCTATTCTCCCGGACCACGCGGCAAGCTGAAAACCATTCGTGCCGCCTGGCAGACAAAATGGTGTCTACATAGACGCTGGAATGCACCCCTGCCTCTTGCCTAGCAAGGCGTCTTTTGCCTCGATAAAAAACTCGGTAGCCTCGATGTCGAAGGTAGTCCGCGATGCCCGATCGAGTGGTCACGTCACCATTAACTACCAAAAACGTGTCAGGCTTTGACCTAGTCAAATCTTCCATCCAACTGCAACGGTCAACTATCGTTCGTATTCCCGACCACCTCTTGCAAATCGCCTGCTCGTACAGACTTTGTCCGGGTGCGTGGGAAGGTGCCATCCTGCCTCTTAGAGAGACGACGAACGGGCTGAGAAACAATTTGACGTTAAAAGACGCAGCATCGAAGAGACCGCCCTCAGGAAGAAAGTGGCCGGTCGCAGAGGTTGCGGTAAAAAAAGCCGGCAGATGTGGAGGTCTTCGCGAACAGCTTAGCGAACGATCATTCGGTGCGTGATGCTTTGGGACATGAGATCGTGTCCCAGGGAGTGGTGTAGCTGGCGGCATTGGTCGCCGTGCTCTCCGGCATGGGCCGGGCTGATCAGCGCG
>NZ_JBVVQI010000029.1:0-80089 GCF_055811495.1 Mesorhizobium sp. WSM4830
GGTCTGATGTCAGGGGGTGGGGTCGGGGAAGTGATCACATCTGAATGCCCTGATTTCAAGGCCGGTGACATCGTCGTGAGCGACTATTTTGGATGGCAGCCTTTCACCACAATTCCTGCGTCTTCAGCCAAACTTGTAGCCGCTACCGACGCCCCAGTGGAAGCCTCGCTCAGCTTTCTGGGAATGCCGGGTTTGACAGCGTATTTTGCGCTACTCAAGACCGGCGATCCGAAAGAACGGGAGACAGTCTTGATCTCGGCGGCCTCTGGTGGGGTAGGGCAGATCGCTGGGCAAATCGCGCGGATCAAAGGACTCGACCCAGTCGCAGTTGCCGGCACGGATGCAAAACTGGAATGGTGCAAACAGCTTGGATACCGCGAATGTGTCAACCACCGAACGTCGGCTGACTTGGTGGCCGACGTCGCGGCTGCATGCCCAAACGGAGTAGACTTGTTCATCGACAATACTGCGGGACCTATCCATGATGCGGCGATGCTAAATCTCAACACCTTCGGTCGAGTTGTCGTTGTCGGAACGGTCGCTTTAGCTGATCGATTTGATCAACCGGATATCGGTTTGCGGCATCTCAGGAAAACCCTGATCGCCCGCGCTCGGATCGAGGGGTTCTTGCTTGATGATCATGAAAGCGAATTTGAGACAGCAAAGGCCGACCTATTATCTTGGTATAAGCAGGGCCTTTTCGAAACCAGGGAAGACGTCATTGAAGGGATTGAAGCAGTTCCGTATGCCTTTGTCCGCATGATGAATGGAGAGAATTTCGGCAAACAGTTAGTGAAATTGTAAAAAATCAATCGGTTCTAACCATGAAGGGCCAGCATTTGCCGCCGATGCTTTTCACGCCCATGCAGACGAGCTACGACGCCGGTCGACGACCTGCGCGTCCATCGGGCAAAATGCGCTTGAAGATCGCCCAGATCTCAAGCCGGCGCTGCGACGCTCCAGAGGGCTTAGCAGTGTCTCGTAAGTAGCACTTCGGAGCCCAAGCTGGGAGCAAACCCCATGCCCACTGCTGAATTCAGGCATGTCTCTGTCTCGCAACGGGCTGCGGTTGCGGCCCACATGCTTTAGCGCTCGTATTCGTCGTCCTGGCTGCGCTGTGTCTTGCGGTCCTGCTCCTCGGCCTGCCGGCCCTTTTGCTTGGCTGAGTGTTTTTGCTGCTGAACGCGTTGGCGCGCCTTCTCGGCATGTCGCGCCGAGGTCTCGGGCTGACGCGTGTCTTCTCGGGCCGGCAAATCGCGGCCGCGCGCCTCTCTTTCAGGCGCGGTCTCGCCGCCTCCTCCTGCACCCTTTTGCTGCTCGAACTGGAGCCGGGCGAGACGATCGTGCATCTTGTCGTTCACGCCATCGCGGTATTGCTCGAAACGGGGTTGCTCAGCATTGGGAAGCGTGTCCCGCATCTCATCCAATGCTTGATTCACACGCGCCATCTTCTGCCGCATTTCCAAAGGTGTCTGCGCCATTTCGGTAGCTCCTATCAGCCTGGTCAATTCTTTCATGCCGCGATGGGACAAGAAGGACGAGGTCCGCCCCGGTCCCCCGCCGCCCCTGGAGACAGCGGCTGCCGGCTTCTCGCCTCCCCTCCGCCCATGAATCTGGAGGACAGCGTTGCCGATCGCCTCGGCTGCAGTCAGCGCTTTGCCGGTGATGCCAGCCGACCGCACCACGGCGGCCGTCTGCTGCCACACGCCGGCGATCGCTCCGCCTTTGGCGACGAGCAATCCGCTATCCATTCGACGCTGTCGTTTGTCCTCCACGCGCGCGACAGTCTTGTCACTGACCTGATAGCGCGCATCGTGCTGCGCGCGTTTGTAGGCGCCCGCATGTTCTTTCGTATAAGGTCGGCTCATTGCGTGATCGTACCGGCGGGTCGCGACCATCGCGATGCCGTGTTCGCGCGCCTTCTCCGCGTACGCTTCGCGCCAGGCATGGAGATCCGCCTTGTAGAATGTCAGCCGCTCGCCGTCGGCCGACCACGCCTGCACCATGGCGTGGATATGGACGTGCTTCGTCTCGGCATGGTGTGCGAGCACGAATTTGTGCCCGGGCGCCCGCTCCTCGAGCACGGCCCGCGCGGCCGCCAAGACCGCTTGCGCGTCCGTACCAGCCCGGGCGGAGAAAAGCAGGTGATAGGCATTGCGCCGCTCCCGGCCGGAAAGTTGTGGCCGCCATTCCTCAAAAATCGCCGCGGCCGCCTTCGTCGGCTGTTTGCCGGAAACCGTCTGACCATTCGCCCGGCGAACCTGCTCGTGCGCCCGGATAAACTTTTGCAGAAAATATTGCGCCTTACGCTCGTTGCCGACGGCCGCCGTCACTTCCGCTGCCGCGCGGATGCCGGCCTTCCCCATGGCTTCGCCCAAGCCGGCTTCGATCTTGTCGAGCGCTTTGCTGCGTGAATTTGCCCGCCCGGCCGCTAGAATCTTGGCAAGTGGTCCGGCGCGTTCTCCCGTGTGGCCATAAACGGCGACGCTGTCGCCCGTGCGAGCATAGACGAACGGCTTTGATCCGAAGGCCGCGTTCAAAGCCTCGCCAAGCGCTTCGTCCGTGACGTCGCCGGCGAGCTCGAACCGCACCTCGATGAAATTCGAATTCTTAAGCTGCGCCTGGAATGTCTCCGTGAATTGGCGCAGAAAGCCGCGACGGTCCTGGGCATTGGCAAGCCCCTGTCCGCTATCGGTGAAGATCTCGATGTCGCGCTTCTCGCCCTGTTCATTGACGCGTGTGCCGATATAGGCGAGCAGGGCGCCGGCCTGCTTGCCATTGGCCGCGCTGGACAAGACCTTGAACACCGCCGGCTGCGCGCCGGCGGCATAGGCCGCTCGCGCCGCAACCGCCCTCGCCTCTCGCGTCGCCCGCGCGAAGTGTCGAGTGGACGGGAGCGCGCCCGACCTTCCGCCACCCCCGCCACGGCGCCGCCATTCTTCTTCCTCTTCCTTGACGAAAGCGCCGAGTGTGAGGCCGAAAATCGCTATCGCCCCATTTGCGTCGCTGGATGAACGCAAGCTCCCGCTGGTGCCCACAGACAGTGGTAGCGCGCTGAGCGGTCCGCCTCGGCCTGCGGACGAAACCGGGGCCGTTGCGGCGCGAGGGCTCGCTCCTGAGTGCTTTGCGCTCGCTGTCGGCCATTGCCCACCAGCTTGGGGTGAAGGCCAGCGGCCCGGGGCGACGCCACTCGCACGGATGTTCATCGCTCGACGATCGGCCGTCTCCCGGCCAGCCGCTTGCAAAGGTTTATCCTCCTCAAGCTCCTCGAGATCGCCAGCGCCCGGCATCCGCAGATAGCGTTCGATCTCGGCAGCATATCCGGCGAGACGACCGCTCATGCCTAGACCTCGCGCCGCTTGCGCGGCCTGGCAATCATTGCCTTCAATTCTTCGCGGAACCGGCGCACGAGCTCACCAACGGCGATCAAGGCGCGCTCAAGGTCCTCGTCATATGGCACCCGGCCCTCGTTCATCGCGCGAACCGCCTGGTTGAAATTCACACCGACGCGGCGAAGCTGGTCGGTGGCCTCCTCAATGGCGGGTCGCAGTTCCCCGGTCGCTGCTGGCAGAAAGCCCGCCTCGGACCTCACAAGGCGCCGAACGACTTCGCTGACCGTCACCAACTCTCCATCTGCCATGGCGCGCAGCCGCTCCAGTTCGACGCTTGAGAAGCGCACATGCAGGACTTCGCCATAGCGACGGAATGCGTTCTGCGTTTCTGTTTGGCCACTGTTGGGTCTCATCTTCAAGCCCGCTTGCGGGCGCTAAGGCCCTTGGGCCGCGCCGCCTCTTTTCGTGTGTAACACAAAAAAGGCTATCCTGCCAAAGACAAAAAACAACATCACCAAAATATCTTTGGGGTGGTACCCACCTCACCCAGCATTCATTTCCAAATCATCTGCACATGTTAGCACGGAAACATGCTCACTCGGAAACATATTGCATCGTCACCTTATCGATAAGCCACTTTAGCGACACGTTTCTGTCTTAACATGTGGCCTTGCTGCGGAATCATCATGCTAACATGGAGACAGCTCGCAACGAGCAGGGAACATGAGCTCGTGCGATCGGGATCGCCGCGACCCCCGTGGGCTACGTAAGGCGGATAAGCTGAGCCAAGCGACCGAGGCCGACGGGCACGGCCGATTTGCGCCGGGCCGAGCATTGATGGCCCGTCCCCGGTTGCGTGGCCTCGAGCGTTCTCTGCAACCCTCACCGCGGCGGATGCCGCGGAGCGGGCTGACCTAATCGTTCGGGAACTTGTGCTTATGGATCCTGATGTAGTCCTGCACCGCCTGGCGCAGCAGCTCGGTCATGCTGTGGCCGTTGCTGATCGCGAGCAGCTTGAATTGGCGCTGCTCCCCAGCGGTAAGGTAATAGCCGCAGCGCACCATTTCCTCGTCGCGAATCTTCTTGCCGGCAACCGGATCCTTCTTTTGGCCCTGCCGCAGCATTTTGCGGAAGTCCGGCCGCGGTGACGCCGGCGCAGCTTCGGCCTCCGATGTCTCCGCGGATGCGGCTGCAAGCGGCTGAGAGGCGGGATCGGACTTGGGAGCGATGAACATGCTCGGAAGCGCCGGCGGCTCAGTGGAGATCGCTCGCATCATCCGAGCCTTCTTGTCGTCTTTCGTGTCCGGGGTGCTGTTCTCGTTCATGCGGCCTGCCTCATTGCTTCGGTGAAGGTCTTCAGGACATCGTCGAAGACCCCTTCACTTTCGGCAATCGCCTTCGCGTCGGGCTGATCTGGGCTGTAGAGTGTCTGGCCGCTTTGCAGGTCCCGATAGGCGACACGGTTTTGCAGCGCATGGTCGGCGACCGGCGTGCCGTTCGCCTGAATGATTGCGCGCAGTTCGCTCAAGGCTCTCGCCTTCGCATCGATGATAGTCTGTTTTGTCAGGACAAACACCGCTGGCAGCGGCCGGCCGCGTGTTTCGACCGCAAGCGGAATGTAGTGGTCGGTGATCTGGATTGCGGCGGTCACGTCATCGAGCGCGAAGAAGATCGGCACCACGACGATATCGGAAGCAAATAGCCCGGCCATGAGATTGTCGTTCGTGGTGCCTTCGGTGTCGATCAGCACCACGCTGCGCTCGCCATTGTGCAGTTCTGCCGCCTTCAGGATCTCGCGCGGCGTCGTGGCGCTGACGAACTGGAGTGTCTCGGGACGATTGCCGGCCTCCTTGAGCATCTGAGCCCACCGGCTCATGTTCTGGCGAACGTCGCCATCGATGAGTGTCACCGCGTAGCCGCGCTTAAGGGCGACGGATGCCAGCGCGCGCAGCAGGGTCGATTTGCCAGTGCCACCTTTGGCGATGGCGGCAGATATGATCATAGCTCGTGGACCTTCGATGAACCGCTTTTATGCCAACCGCCTGCCCGGCAATTGTCATAACTGAACCCAAAGTGTAGTGTCAATTTATGAACGATCAACCGAACAGGACAGTGATGTTCAGGGCAGCTTTGGCCGAGATCTCGACGCGCGACGGCTGCGAGGCCGCGCTTGATGCGGCAGCCGCCACGCTGGCGCATTACAGCGCGCTAGCCTCGGTCGGCATGATGCGCCAGCGCGAGCTGATCTTGATGGTGCCGAACAGTAAGGTGTGCGGAACGGATGATTAGGGCAGTATTGGTGGCCGTAGCGGCGGCGGCGAGCCTCGGCGCCGCCGCTCCAGGTGATCAGTCCAAGGGGACCGGCAGCAATCCGATGTGGCGCGCGGGGCTGCGATGGGATTGCGCCACGGCAGCAAAAATCGTGTGTGAACGCGACGGCCCCTGCAAGGTCGCAAAAGGGGATGCTTCATTCCTGCTCAACTACGACAACAACAATATCGAGTTTGCCAGCGGCGATGTGCGCATCAAGCGGCATTATCAGCAAACGGTGCAGGCAAGCCCTCTCCAAAGCGAGGTCAAGGTGGAGCTTGCCGACAACCGCGTCATCTGGCTGACGGCGGTGGACGCCAGTCGCACCTATTCCGACGCCTGGGTGGGTGCCCTCACTGAATTGAAGGGTGGCGCCGTCCTTTTGGAATCCCAAGGCGTCTATTGCACCCCACGCAAGTGAGCGCCGGCGAACCGGGCCCGCGCCAGGGGCACGGCTTCTGTAGCGCCGGAACCGCCGGCGGCCCGTTATCTCCGGCCTCCGCCGTCCCTACGGCGCTATTGGAGGCGCGCTCCGGCTCCGGCTCTTTGGGCATGGGAATTGCGGCGACACAAAAGAAGATGCTTCGACGGTCCCGATTGCGGGTCAGATAGGCCCGGTGCCACCAGCGGCGATCACTGCAGGAAGGGTTTCGAGGGTTTGCTGATCGACGCCGGAACTGAACAAAACCAGATGTTCGCTAGCAGAAAATTATTGCAGCTGTACCGCTTGCCAGCCATCAGGTCCCCTGGAGAACGCGACCACGCCATCACCTTCGTCTTTCCAGGCAGTGCGAAGCTTGTACTTCACGGTGCATTGCACGCCGCGTCCCACGGCGTTCTTCGAGCACTTTCCGATGCGCAACGTCGCTTGGTCAGTATTTTTCGCTCGCCTGAAAGCTTCCAACGCCTCGGCCGGCGATGGAATCTCAAGGCCGACCGCGGCCAGATTCGCACACAGCGCCGGCTCGGACGCAATCGCCGCGGAGAGCTGGTCTTGTGTGAGATAAAGAGCCAGCGTGCCGCCTATGCCGACCAATGTTCCGGATGCCGCCGCCATGATAAGGGCCCCCGCATTGAACATGATCACGGCTTCGGAAAAACGTTGAAGGTCGAGGCGATAAGGTCCGTCGCATAGACGGTCTCGCCGTTGCGTTTGAAAGAGTTGTTGCTGATGCGGCCTTCAACGAAGACGACATCGCCGGGCTTGGCGTTCTCCGCCACCCAGGCGGCTTGCTTCTCCTCCAGGACCGTTACCTGGACCCAATCAGTGGCTTCCCTGGCAACGCCTTGTTCGTCGCGCCAATTGCGGTTTGTGGCAATGTTGACCCTCGTGCTTTTGTCGAAGGGCGCGACCGACCCGACATTGCCATGAATGGTGAACCTGTTGACGCTTTTCATCGGGGTAACTCCCTCATTTCCTACCACTAATTTAACCAGCCGGAGTGACTCAAGATTATGGTCTGCTAAGGTTGAACCAGGTGAGCTGCCGCAGCCCGTTCGCGTCGTCGTAGTCGATGTAGTAAGGCTTCGCGCGGCGCGGGCGTTGAATGTCGTAATAGGTGGCCGTTCGATCGTTATGTGCTCCGCTGGAAACATGAGTAAGCTGGACCGGCACGGCGCGGTCGCCGAGCTGGATGGTTCCCGTCGGACTTCCGTCGGCCTGACCATGCCGCGCTCCAAAGTAGGCAGGCTGATTGCCAGCCGCGATTCGGCACATGCTGGCCTGGCCTTGTCCTGGGCGGTCGGTGGCCGGCGCGTAAGGCATCCACCCCTGCGGGCAGGCCTCGTACGGATCGTAGTCGGCGCCGGACGAATTGGCCTGCGGACAAGTCGGCCACGAAAAGCCCGGCAATCCCATGGCGTCGATCAGCCGGTCAATGGGTGGATGACAAGAGGGCGTGCCCTGCCAGTCACCAGACAGACAAAGCAGGACTTGGCAGCCCCACTCGGATGCGAATGTTTGGGACGGAACAGACGCGGCGCCCGCAATCGCGGCAGCGCCCATAATGAGACATTTCAGCATGGTGATGGCTCTTTTCTTCTGAGACTTTTTGACACTTTACTATGGTTTTTGCTCAGGGAAAAGGGCAGACCGAACAGGCGGGTTCGTGCGCATACATAGATTCATGCTGCCAAACGAAGCGGGCGAGGTGAACAACCCGCTTCGGGACAATATCGCATGGTTCCTCGAAACCGAGCGCCGCAGGCGAAAGCTTAGCCATCAACACATGGCGGAACTGTTCAAGACGTCGTCGGGTCAAGGGCTGGCATACCGCACCTACATTCGCACCATGAGAAAACGAAACAACGTGACCCTGCGCACAGTCGAACAGATAGCCCAGGCACTGCAGGTGTCGATCGCGACACTTCTGGTCGGCGGCGCGGCGGTGGAACCATGGGCGCATAAGCTTAGCGAAGAATCGATCCGCGAGCGCCTTGCCGACATCATCAACAGCGAGCGTGACCGCCGCAATCTGCTCCGCTATCAAATGGCGGAGCTGCTGGGTGTGTCGGAGATCACCTTCACCAAGCTCGAGCGCGCGAGCGGCAATATCAGTGTCGATACGATCGCCGCCGTCGGCGAGGCGCTGGGTCGCGATCCGGCAATCTTCCTGTTTCAGGAATCCGACAGCCAACACCAACCGGACTGATTTGGCGCGACCGATCGCCAAGGCTGCTTCAAAAACAGCCTCGTGCAGCCTTTAGGGGTTCCGCGGCAAGCGTGGTTTTGGCGGCTAACGCGTCAGCCGATCGGCGATGTTTGGCTGGGGAATGGCTTCGACCCGTCCTGGGGCCAGTCGGGTCGGCTGTTAAACGGTCTTTTGCTATATTTATTGCGGGAGCTTCCTGTGGACGCCGCTTTTTTGAAGGCAGTCGGATAAAATTTAAGGCCGAGATTGGGCCGAAATTTCGCGATCCAGGCGATCTGACGCCGATGCACAACAACAATGTGATTGGTGAGATTCCTGGCTCGCCATTGTCTGCGCTCGGTGACGCGCAGCAAGCCGAGCCTGCCGGCTTTGCGCAGCGCGTTGCGAACGGTGGTCGGCCCGACGCCGGCCCGATCGCCGATTTCCTTCACCGATCGGTCGCATTTGCCGTGCTGCCGGCAGTCGGACATAACAATGTAAAGCGCCGCGCTTTCGCCTTCGGTGAACTCGCCGGCGAATTCGGGCCGGATAGCCTGCATGCGGGCGAGCCGCCGCTTTCGCTGCCACCGTACGGGATCTCGGGGGCTGTGGGCAGCCTCGCGCCGGCCTCGCTCACTGCGAGGGCGTTGCGGATACCAGAAGCGAGGCAGCGGACGACCATCCGCGCGGTCCTTCTTGAGGTTGGCGCGCTGTCGGTCAGCCTTCTCGCAGAGCCGCTCCGCTTCATCCTCGCCCAACGATTCGTCGCCGTAGAGCTTCCATATCTGGCGGCAAAAATCGTCCAGCTCGGGCAATGACCGAATGTTCGTGAGCCATAGGCTCAGCGTTGAATAGAGATCCATTTCTTTCCTCTCGCCAGGCCGTGCAAAGCCGTGGCGCGGAAGCGCAATTCTCTTGCAATGTCGGGAAAGACGGGCTACGGTCTCACAAAATCTTCGGGCGAGATCAGGAGCGCCAACTCCTGTAGCCTATTCCCTGGAAAAGCCGGCCTCCGCGCCGGTTTTTTTGTGCTCGATTTTTTCCTCCGTTCAGACTCACTCATCATGATTGCAAGGCGGAGCATACAAAGTAAAGTATCAAAAAAAATCAGCGAGCGGGTCGTTGAGATCGCCGCCCGGCAGGCAAGAATCGCGCGGGATGCCTGACGTTCGTATTTCTTACGGTTTGCCCGAAGGCGCCTCAAGCTATCGATCTGAGGCGCTGAGTAGCTGGGCGATCTGGAATGACGCCCCGCTGTTTGCGGAGCGCCATTCGGTGTTCGTCAGTCGCCGTTGCGACGGTTCGGCCGAGACCAGATGAGGCTGTAGCTCTGACCGCCTTCGTCGGCGACAAGGTTCGCGTAGATTGGGGCGGTGAAGCTCGGATCGTCGAGCTTGAGACCCAGATAGGCGCGGCCTTCGTTGGACCGTTTGGACCAGCCGGCACCGAACTCGACTCGATCAACGAGTACGCGGTGGCTCGGTGCGTTTTCGCCGCTGGCGCGCGCATCGGGGACGATCCGGACCTTCTTGGCCTGGAGGGAAAGCGTGACGATCTCGCCGTTGAATTCTTCGCCGGCCAGCTGGAAGTTGCCGATAGTAGCCATGCTCGTGTGCTCCTGACTGGTTTGTCCGAAGCCGCCCTGTGCGGCCTCGATAGCGGTCGTGAGACGACGGTCCGGCCGACTGCATCCACTGGGCCGCAGCGGAGCGGAGGACGGCGGAAGCCGAGCTTGTTGTCTCGCGAGGAATGCGGCGAAGCCGCAGGGGAAGAAGGTCGGCGAAGCCGTTGCAGGCAAAGGCCGGGCCGGCGTCAGACCAATCTTAAGAAGGCCGTTCAGTGAGGGTCCGGGCATCCGTTCCAGAAGAACGATACTGGAGATATCGGAATGTCGCCATGCATCCGGCACAAGCGGCACGATGATGCCGCCACGCCGCCAAAGGTTCAGGCGATGAGAGCAGTCTTGATGACGACGATTAACTCCGCAAAGGGGCCGCCCACCTGGTTCCGCCGGTCTGATAGGCTCGGGGGCCGAATTGCTGCGCGCTAACGTCGTGACGGTCCGACGCGTGCGCCTTCGATCATGCACAATGGGCGACGAGCTTGCTGGCCACCGAGGTGATCATGACTTCCTGAAGCACCGCGCCGCACCCATAACCGCAATGAATCGGTCGAGCCGGTTGGATTCAAAGAACTCGTTGGACGCCGCTTCCAAGCCAAGTGAGACCGCGGCCATGGGAAACGAAGAGGCAGGGCCCGTTCATCTTCGACGCATCGACCCATCGCAGAACATGCGGCGATTTTACATGGTTGCGATCCAACCGACTTTGTTCGGCGGAGCATCCGTCATTCGCAACTGGGGCCGCATCGGGACCAGCGGCCAGTCGATGATGGAAACCTTCGATAGCGAAGACGGTGCGGCCACCGCATCAATGAAGCTTCAGCGCGCCAAGCGCCGGCGCGGATATCGCGACTGTGATCCGGACTAGCGCTGGCGACATCGCGCAAGATCGCAGGCCCTAAGGCCAACTCGATGCCTCGGCGGCCAGCCGATCGCCATAAGCACTGTCATCCCTGTTTTCCGGAATTATCGGCGATGATGGAGATTCTTCCGCTCTTGTCCGCGATCGGTGAAAATCTGAACGGAATGCCCCCAAGCTTAGCTACAACCCAACCTGTCCCTACGCGCGCCGCTTTTTGCAGGCGGCGATCCACTGCATGGCGGAGATTGGATCTTCTAGGATGGCGACCTGCCTGGCGAAATCGATAAAAGCGTGGTGTGCGGCGCTTAACGGTTTGTGCCCATCCTCTGCGTCATAGCAGGCCTGAAGGGCGGTCTGGTGGATCAGATCTCTTTGATCCTCGGGCCAGTCGCTGAGGAAATCGATGGCGTCCGCGAGGCTCGCAATCTCTTGCACGATATAGGTCGCACGCTTCACGAAAATGGGGCTGCCGAACTCCTCCGCATCCATGCGCTCCTCCCAGTTCACGAACCACCGCTTTGGACGAGCATTCCGCCCCGCAACCATCGCAAATGTGCTGTCGGGACCGAGACGGTTCAAGGGGCGCGATGGGAGATCTCTCGTTGGCGCAGGTGCCTGGGGGACGGTGGCAGGATCAGGGCATCAAACGTGCGTAGCAGAATGTTGCGGCGGGCAGGCAACAGCGAGGAACATCGACAATCCGATAGCCCGCGTCCGCTTGCCGTCTCGGCGAGACGGCGAGGAGCAGCACCCCCCGAAAGGCGGCGCTTGGTGCTCCTTCCGCCTGCCGACGTTCGCTTGGGAACGGCCGAAGGCCCCGCCGTGCGGCGGAGCCCTCGTCGAGGCGATCAGTCCCGGTTGGGGCGAGACCAGATCAGCTGCAGGCCTTCCTCGCCTTCCACCTCGATCAAGGTGGCGTAGATCGGCGCGGGGAAGCTCGGGTCGTCCAGCTTGACCGAGAGGTAGTCGCGGCCCTCGTTGGAGACCTTCTGCCAGGCGGCTCCCAGTTCGACGCTACCCGAGTAGACGCGGAAGTGAGGGCCCTTGTCGGAAGGGTTCTCGACGCGGATCAGCTTGGCCTTGACGTTCAGGTTGAGGGTCTTGATGGCGCCGGAAAAGCCGGCGTTGCCGTTTGAGGTGAAAGTGCCGATGGTAGCCATGATGTCGTCTCCGTGAGTTTCTCGGGCCGCGACCACCGCGACCTCGATAGCGGTCGACAGACCGGAGGCGATCGGCCCGCACCCACCGGGGTCCCGTTGCGCGTGCGCAATGGGGTGGTCCTTAGGGCCGGAACGACAGTGAAGGGCAGCCAGGACGAGGCTTTCTTGTTCCGCGCGGAATGATGGCGAAGCCAGCAGGGGAAGAAAGTCGCGACCGGCTGTTGCGGGCTTAAGAACGAGGCGCAGCGTAGCGAAGACGGCCTTCGGTCAGACCAGCCCCATCGAGGACGCAGGTGGTGCGCCCTTCCATGAAACCGCCGGCCAGACGACAGGCGAACCCTAGCGGCATGATCCTCGCAGCCGCAGCCACGGTGAGGCGCCATCAAGCCCGGCCGTCCCCGTGACGCATCATCATGGCAGAACGACCGACAACCACAACCGGAAAGGGACGCACCCGCCCCATCACTTCGGTCGGTTGACGACCGGCCGACTGGCGAAACTCCGAGGGTCCGGCATCTGCCGCTTAAGGATGGATGGCCGCGAACACGGTCATGGAAATACCTATCCAGGGCGGGACGTCGGCAGGGGCCGGCTGATCTGGCTCGGCCCGCTGGGGTACTACCCGAACTGACCGGGTGCCAATGGCGGATCCTCACCCGGCTGCCCCACCCCGACATGGATCGGAGAATGCAGCCTCATGCAGCTTCCGCGCTGTGCGTCGCATTCGGCTGGAGATCATGCAGATAGTTGACCGCGCGCTGGGCATGAGCCGCCGCGGCAAAGATGAATCGCTTCTCGTTCCTGAGAATCTCAAGCCAGCTTGCCAGGTAGCTGGCATGATCCGGCCGCGGTTCGAGCTCTGGCACGATGCCGAGGTCAGCTGCTAGAAAACAGCCGCCGAGGTCGGCTACGAGCTCTTCGTGGGCCCGGAACTCGCGATCCTTGTGATAACGTGAGAGGTTGCGATCAAGCCGGTTTTCCGAGCCGACCCAATGGGTCATTTCGTGTCCGAGGGTCGCATAGTAGCTGGGCCCGTCGCGGAAACTTTCGAACGGCGGCATTTGCACAATATCGAGAGCCGGATTGAAATACGCCTTGTCGCCACCGTGGCGGATGACGGCTCCGGTATTTGCGAAGAAGGCATCCGCATGTTCGATCCGTTCCACCGGATCTGACACCGGCGCGGGATTGCCGTAATACTGCGCGGGCAGGCCTTCGATCTGGTCGGCGCAAAACACCGTATAGGCCTTGAGGAACGGAATCCCGCGCTCGACCTCTTCGCCATGGGCATCGGTTTCGGTGCGTGTGATGCGGCTGGCATAGACAACCATTGAGCCGGTCTCGCCTTTGCGGACATGACCGCCCAACTCGACGCTCTGCTTGAATGTCATCCAGGTCGGGGAAACAAAACCCCTCGAAACCGCCTCCGACCAGAGAAGCAGGGTATTGATCCCCTGATATGGCAATCCATTGTGGCGCAACGGGCGCGTGATACGCCCCGTAGTGTTCGCTGCGCTCCACGGCTTCACCCACGGCCGCACGCCCTTCTCCAGCTCCGCGACGATGCGGTCGGTGATCTTCGCGTAGATATCGACGCGGGTTTTGTTGCTCTTCCTGTCCATTTCCGGACCTCCGTTCGAGGCCGCGCCAATCGCGGCCGTCACGAGGTCCGACAGCGCAGGACCGCAGGCCCGCGAACCCGCAGAAGAGCAATCGGAAGGAAGGGAGACGTCGCTTGAGGGCCGCAACGTTAGTGGAGGACGGCGAAGCCGTTTAGCGGAACGAGGACCGGAGCAAGACCAACATTCGTGACGACCGCGGTTGGCGCGGCCGCACGAGGTGGTCTTCCTGCTTTTCTCATCTATTGCTTAGGAGAACCACCGTTGAGCACCGGCTTCGATGGATCAGTTGTCGACCAGCCCGTAAGGCAACGGTCACCAGACCCGTCTGCCGGATCTCCTTCATCAGCACTCTGCGGTCAGCACGAATTTCAAGCGCAAATTTTGGAGGTGAGAGGGATGCTCGGCGTTCCTGCATAGCTGCATTGCACAAAATGTGTTTGCGCATCGCACAGCCTATAGCCATTAAGGCTAAAGCTGATAGACGCGATGGTTTCCTCCCAGTTGCATCGCGATCGGCTGTTCCCCTCTGGAGGTTTTGACCTTCACACCTAAAGGGCCCTCGGTTTTCCGATGGCCCTATTTTTTTGGTGGTGCAACGTCATCCTTGGTCCCTGTGCGGAACGCGGCGTGATCGCCGCTTCCAGCCCTCAAGGCTTTGGGTGTCATTTCTGCCTGGCCGTATCGAGCCTCCTGACAAAAGTCTGACCTTTGCCAGCCGTCTGCGGGCAAGCGTTCGCGCCAGAAGTTCAAAGCCGCGTCCGTAACATTCAACAATGAAAGACAGCGTCATCAGATCGAGCAGAAAGTCGTCATCGCATGTGTGAGCGCATCAGACCCTTGTTCGAATTGAAGCAGCAAGGCGCGCGCCTCTTCGATCGCGGCCGCGCAATCGTCTGCGTCTATCAGTGCGTCAAGCCTGTCAAGGATCTGCAAGCGCCCTCACTCTCCCCAAGCCACACTCAGCCGCATCGGACGCCTCTGGTGAGTTGAGTTTCAACGAAAGAACATGGTCGCGTCTCGCCAAAAGGCATCGCTCGGCGAAGTGCCCGTTGATGAAGCATGCCGCGTCAAACGACAACAAGAATCCGGGCCCCACCCAGGCGATGTCTTCGAAGGCGAGGTGGAGTCGGCTCGGGTTTGCGTCTCGGTCGCAAGACACTGGTCAGAACCTGTGGCCGCATTCGGCGAAGGCAAAAGAGTTTCTCTCAATTCTACCAGCCGCCACGGTTCAGTCGAGATTGCATGCGAGACGGCCGATACCGGAAAGCAAAGGCTCGCAAAAATGAGTAGAGTGGCTGGATCAGTTGAAGATTTGGCTGCACCAAAGACGTTTGCGCCACTCACGCAGCCGACATTTCGTTCGATCTGGCTTGCCACCCAGGTCTCTTCTCTCGGCTGGTTAATGCAGACTGTCGCCATCAGCTGGCTGATGGCAACGATCTCGACTTCCGATCTGATGGTGGCGCTGGTCCAGGCCTCATCAAACCTGCCCGCTTTCATTTTGTCCGTGTTCGCGGGGGCTCTCGCCGACAACTTCAGCCGTCGCCGGGTCATGTTCGCCGGCAGGTGCCTTATGGTGATAGGCTCTGCAATGCTAACCGCTGTTGTGGCGCTGGGCTTTGTCAGTCCGTGGATGATCCTCGGCTTCAGCTTCCTGATCGCATGCGGGGGTGCTCTTCACGATCCCGCCTGGCAGGCCTCGGTTGGCGATATCGTCGACCGCCGCGATGTCCCGGCTGCCGTGACCCTGCTCTCCGTCGGCTTCAACACGGTCCGGACCGTGGGCCCGGCGCTCGGCGGCATCGTGGTTGCCTCGTTTGGGCTTTTGGCAGCTTTTACCGTGACCACCCTCACCTATCTGGTCCCTCTGGGCACAATATGGCGCTGCAAGTGGAAGGTTCGTTCTTCGCCTCTCCCGCGCGAGTCGATGACGACGGCGATCTATGACGGGCTGCGCTTCACGGCGATGTCTTCGGAAATCAAGGCCGCGATCGCGCGCGGAACCCTTTTTGGCCTGGCAAGCATCGCCATTCTCGCGCTGCTGCCGCTGGTTGTCCGCGATCAGCTGGGAGGCGGACCGCTCGCCTATGGCACGCTCATGGCAGGCTTCGGGACGGGCGCCGTCTTCGCCGGCATCTCCAACGGCACATTCAGACGGAGCTTGTCGCAAGAACGTCTGATGAAGCTCGCGTGCGTCGCCTGCGCGGCCTGCTCGCTTTCCCTTGCACTGACCTCTTCGATCGCGGTGGCTGCGATCGCGCTCGCCTTGGGCGGCGCGGGCTGGGTCACCGCCTGGTCCGGGGTTGGCGTGAGCGTGCAGCTGGCGAGCCCGCGCTGGGTCGTGGGGCGCACCATCTCGATCTATTATGCCTTGATAGATGGCGGCATCGCGGCCGGCAGTTGGGTCTGGGGCACGATTTCCCAGAACCATTCCCTGACGTGGGCGCTGGAGGGTTCCGCGGGTGCGCTATTGCTCGTCGCCGTGGCCGGCGTTCTGTTTCCCCTGCGCGAACGCCACGATTCCGAACCCGATCCTTTGGAGGCATTCGACGCCCCCGCTGTCGCGCTCAATTTGAAGCCGAGAAGCGGCCCGATCGTGGTCAAGGTCGAATATCTGATAGCCGAGAGAAATGTCGAGGCCTTCCTCGAGCTCATGCGGCAGCGCAGGCATATCCACAGCCGCGTCGGTGCTCGGAACTGGACGCTTCAGCGCAACCTGCAGAAGCCCATGCAATGGACGGAGACATTCCGCACGCCGACCTGGACGGACTACCTTCGCCTGAACCACCGCCTAACGGAAGTGGACAAGGAACTGGACGAGCGTGTCTCCCAGTTGCAGGCGGGCGAGGCAGCGCCTCAAATGACGCTTTCGATTGAACGGCCGACCAGCTCGCCTCGTAAACGCGCAATCCTCCCACTTCCCCGTCATTGAAGCCTGGCCGGCAGGGCACCAGCGGTTGCTAAAGTTGGTACTGCTAATGGTTGTGGCGAACGCGGAAGAACCACCGGGATTCGATGGTCAGCGGCGCGCGAGTGGGTACGCAATATCCTGTGTCCGCGACAGAAGCCAAAGACCATTTCATCCGGTCAGGACCTGGCTTCTACAGCGTGCCGGAAGCGGACACAATGAGGGTGCTGACTTGATGTGGAAAATGCGAGGGGGCGGGTGGACGACGGCGCGCGATGGGCTTAGACGACGTTCGCAATCCCCCAAGTCCGCCGAGAGCACTATGAAGCAGCAGCGACCCTTTGTCGTCGAGATCAAACAGAAGCGTGGCCTCGTAAACCGGCCAGAGTCGATCTGGGCCGGCATCGACCTGGCCGCCATCGCGTACGATGTCGCGAAAGCGAACACGAAAGGTGCGGTCGCTGAGGCGACGCGGCAGCCGATTGGTCCTGGCGAAAATCTTTCCCAGCCCGTGTTCACCACCTCTGAAGAAGTATCCCAGGCCAAGGAGATGACCGTGCCCGACGCATCGCCTCCTGAGCCACCAACGATCGAGAAAGCGCCGGTTCCGGATGCATCGCACGCACCGACTGGAGACCGACGAACTCGCCGCAAGAAGCGGTGGCAGAAAGATGTTCCTCTGCCGCGAGGTGAACGATGGAAGCGGCGCCTGCCGTGGGCGCTGCGCCAGAGCCGGGCTGAGCGGTAGGTCGACTGTTCACCGGGCCAGAAGGAGAATAAAAGCGCGTGGCTGCGGCCCACTCACTGGCGTACCGCTCGCTCAAGACGATCCGTAAGCGCCATGATGATAGATCAGAGCCGGACGCGGCTCTCCGCTGACCACATGCCGGACGCTGCCGAGGACGAGCGCGTGGCTGTGGCGGACAATCGTGTCCTCGACCGAGCAATCGACCGCGGCGAGCGCGTCTTCAAGTGCCAGTGCGCCGGTCGCCAGAGCAGACCAACTGGCTCCTTCGTAACGAGCCGAACCTTTCAGGCCACCGCGTCCGGCGAACCGCTCGGCGATCGCCATCTGGTCGGCTCGAAGCACGTTGACGCAGAAATGCCGATGCTGGTTGATGGCTGCCCACGTTGACGAGTTCAGGTTGATGCTGACCACCATCACCTCGGGTTCGACGGACAAGGAATGGGCGGTGGTAACCGTTGCGCCAGTCCGTCCGTCGCCAACACCTGCGGTAACCACGGACACGGCTCCGGCCAGGTGCCGCATGGCAGCTTTCAGAGAGACACCGGTTTCAATGAGGGGAACGCGTTCGATCAGTGTCATCTAGATAGCTCCTGCTAATTACACCTTTACGATACTTTGCGACGCAACGCCGTCCGGTATTCCAGCCATTGGTGAATTTCAGCGGCGATGCGCTCGGCATGCGCGGTGACTTCCGGAATTCCCATCAATTCGCCGACGCTGCCACGCGCCAGCGGCCCGCTGACGAAAATGCTGTCGATCGGACGCCCGGATGTGCCGACTGCACGGCCATGCGCATCGGTCTCCAAGCCCAGACCAATCGAGTCAAGCCGGACCAATCCCATTAGCCCGAGAGCGGCGATTGCCGTGTTGGTTCGGAAAATATCCGCATGCGCCGGCCCGGTCGTGACGATGACCGTATCGAACGTCTCGACAGCCTGGGTGTGTCGGCGCCTTGGCCTCAGCGTGACGCGTATGCCTCCGTCGCTCGGCTCGGCCCCAGTAATCGATGCGGCGAGATAGGCGAGCGTGCTTTCGGCAATCCGGCGATCAAGCACGGCCGCGACCTGTGGCGCTATGCGGAAGCGATGCGCATCCCACAGCGCGCGCAAATGGCGCGCTACCCGACGCTGCTCAGCGAGCGGCAACGCCTGCCAGATGATTTGCCCTTGTCTCCGGGCGGCGTCGAGCACCGGCTGCCAGCCTTCGCCCTGCCGCGCCGCGGCTGCGATGGTCGACCGGATACGCCTGAGCAGCACCGTGGCGCTACGAGAAGGCGAGCCGGTGAAGTCGCCGATCGGATCGGAATGCGTAGCCGCATGACCTCGCGACCGATAGCCATGGCGCGAAAGTGCTGTGATGCGGCCGCGATGGCCATTGCGGTCGAGCGTTGCAATGGCATCCGCCGACGTCAGTCCCGTGCCGACCACGAGCACACGGTTGTCACGTCCGATCGCCTCCAGCCGTTCGAGATCATAGGGATTGATCACCAGCCCGGCTGTGCCAGTCACGGACTGCAGGGGCAACGGCAAGGCCGCTGGCGGATGCGTGGTCGCAATCACCAGAGCGTCGGCTGCGAGCATCCCACCATCAGGGAGGATCAGGTGGTAGCGCTCGCCGCTGCGCTCGGCTGAAGCAACGGCGGACCTGACATGGCGGATTGTTTTGCTGTTCAGCCAAGGCTGGAGATGGGATTCCACGTAGCGCCCGAAAACGCGACGCTGTGGGTAGAGCGCTCCATTTGCGACAATAGCCTCCGCATCGTCGAGAATCGCGCCGGTCTGCTCCAGCCACTCGGCAAAGTGGCTGTCCTGGCCGGAAACCAGCGTCATCCTCGACGCCGGCACATTGATGCGGTGTGAGGGATCGGCCGTCGAGTAGGCCAGACCATAGCCGAGCCCCTCCCGCGGCTCGACGACCACGATATCGGCAGCACCGGCCGGCAGCAGCCGCGCAAGATGGAACGCCGTCGCCGCACCGGAAAACCCGCCGCCAATGATGGCTACCACCGGTCCCCTGCCCGCTTCTCTGGCGCTCAAGACTGACTCGCGCGCAGCGCCGACGGCCGATGGTCGCCGGCCACCGTTTCACCGAAAGGCCCCATGTTTACGGACGTCGGTCGTGTCGAAATTTCATGATCGAGCGGCAACAGCGGCAGCACCAGTTCGCCGTAGCGATAGGCCTCCTCCAGATGCGGATAACCGGAGAGGATAAACGTATCGATTCCGATACGCCGGTATTCGTCAATCCGTTCCGCAACTGTCGCCGCATCGCCGACCAAAGCGGTGCCGGCGCCGCCGCGGACCAGGCCGACGCCGGCCCACAGGTTGGGGCTGATTTCGAGCTTATCGCGATGCCCGCCATGCAGCCGGCTCATGCGCGATTGGCCAACCGAATCCATGCGCGCGAACACCTTCTGCGCCTCGGCGATCGTCTTGTCGTCCAGGCGGCTGATCAGCCGGTCGGCGTCGGCCCACGCCTCATCATTGGTTTCGCGGACGATGACATGCAACCTGATGCCGAAGGTCACCTGGCGCCCGGCTTTCTCGGCAAGGCTGCGCACATGGTCGAGCTTGGCGGCGACATCTGCCGGTGGTTCGCCCCAGGTCAGATATTTGTCGATCTGCTCAGCGGCGACCGCGTTGGCGGCATCGGACGAGCCTCCGAAATAGAGCGGCGGATGAGGCGTCTGCACAGGCGGGAAAAGCAGGCGGCCATCCTCGATACGGAAGTGCTTGCCTGCGAACGCTACGGTCTCACCTCGCAGCACCGCCTTGTAGATGTCGAGGAATTCCCGCGTCACCTCATAGCGCTCGTCATGGCTGAGGAAGATGCCGTCGCCCTTGTTCTCTACCGGATCGCCGCCGGTGACCACATTGATAAGCAGCCGTCCGCCGGAAATACGGTCGAGCGTCGAGGTCATGCGCGCGGCAAGCGTCGGCGATTGCAGGCCCGGCCTGACAGCGACAAGGAAGCGAAGCCGCTGCATCAGCGGCGCCAGCGCCGAAGCCACGACCCAGCTGTCCTCGCAGCTGCGTCCGGTCGGCAGGAGCGCGCCATAGTAACCGATGGCATCGGCGGCCTTGGCGACCTGGGTGAGATAGGGCAAGTCGACTGCCCTGCCACCCTCGGAGGTGCCGAGATAGCGGCTGTCGCCATGGGTCGGAAGAAACCACAGGACCTTGATCCTGTCGGGAGTGGCAATGCTCATGAATGGTCCTCTATGACTTGACGGCGCCTCGCTCAGCTCCAGGCATGGAACGGCGGGTTGACGTCGTTCAGGTAGTAGTTGCCGAGGATCGCGTATTTCCAGCGCACCGGATCGTGCAGCGTGTGGGTGCGGGCGTTGCGCCAGTGCCGGTCGAGATTGTGCTCGGCAAGCGTCGAGCGGGTCCCTGCGAGTTCGAACAGTTTGTTGGTGGCGCTGATGGCGATTTCTGTGGTGAGTATCTTGGATTCCGCCACAGCGATCTGCGCTTCCGCGACGGTCTTCTCGTTCGGGTCGGCCACGGCGCGATCAACCGCAAGCCCGGCCCTTTCCAGAACGGCCTCTGCCGCATTGGCCCGCAGGCGAAGGTCGCCAATCGCCTGGATCGTATAAGGATCCTGCCAGGCATGATCGACGCCGCTGTCGATCCAGGCGCGCGACTTGGTGCGCACGAAGCCGACAGTCTCGTCGATCGCCGCCTTGGCGATGCCGAGATCGACCGCGGCCTGGATGATCTGGAAGATGGCGCCGTCGGCCGTCGGCCTGTCGTAGCCCTTGTAGCCGGGAACGAGATGCGTTTTCGGCACCTTCACATTGTCGAGCAGAACCGTGCCGGACAGCGTCGTCTTCTGGCCGAAGCTCGACCAGTCGTCGATGACCGTCAGCCCGGGCGCGCCGCGATCGGCGATGGCATACCAGGCACGCCCCTCGTCATCGAGCGCCACGATCGGCACCAGATGGGCAAGCAGCGCGCCGCTCGAATAGAATTTCTGACCGTTGACGACGACATGGTCGCCGGCATCGACGAACTTGGTTTCGAAGTCGGCCGCCCGCTTGGAACCGAACTCGGAGAACGCGTTGCCGAAGCGCGTGCCGGACAGAACCTCGGCGAAAAGCAGCTTCTTCTGGGCCTCATCCGAGACGGTGCGGATTGCGGCGACGACACCAAGATGGTTCTGCGGAATCTGGCCGAGCGACGGGTCTGCCGCCGAGATGACGGTGATCACCTTTGACAGCGTCACATAGGAGAGTTCCGGCCCACCATAGACCTTCGGCACGTTGATCGACCACAGGCCACTCTGCGAGAATGCATCGAGCTCCTCTTTCGGCCAGATGCGTTCTCGGTCGCGCTTCGAAGCCTCCTTGGCAAACACTGCGGCCAGTTTTTCAGCGACAGCGATCGCCTCGGCATCGGTCTTGATGACATGCGCCTTGGCTAACGGACGCTCGACCGGCGGGACGGCACTGCGGCTATCCGACGGCTGCTTGGATTGGATGGTCATGCTGCTGTCTCCATGGGAAAATGTTGCGGTGGAAGCGGCGCGCCGCCGAGGTAGTAGGATTTGATGTCGGCGCGCTGGCGCAGGTCGGCAGCCGATCCTTCCAGCACGCTGACGCCGTTCTCGAGCACCGTGGCGCGGTCGGCGTATTTCAGCGCGACCGCCGAATTCTGTTCGGCAACGAGGATCGAAAGGCCTTCGTCGCGGTTTAGCCGTTTCAGGGCGCTGAAGATCTCGTCGACTATCAGCGGCGCGAGCCCCATCGACGGCTCGTCCAGAACAAAGAGCTTCGGCCGCGACATCAGGCCCCGGCCGATCGCCGTCATCTGCTGCTCACCCCCGGAAGTGAGGCCGGACCGGCTTCGCCGCTTCTCGGCGAGCCTTGGGAAAAGTGAATAGACGCGATCGAGGTCGGCCTTGACGCTGGTGCGAGAGGACGAGCGACCGAGCGCGCCGGTGAAGAGGTTCTCTTCGACCGTCAGCGAACGGAAGCAATGCCGGCCCTCGAGGACCTGGACGAGGCCGCTGCGGACGAGATGCGAGGGGCTTACCCTTGAAACATCCTCGCCATCGAAGGTGATCCGACCGGCGGTAACAGTGCCGCGCTCGGCCGGAAGGAGATTGGATACGGCGCGCAGCAGTGTCGTCTTGCCGGCACCGTTGGAGCCGAGCAGCGCGACGATCTCGCCGTTGCCAACCGACAGGTCGACACCATGCAGCGCGGCGATGGCGCCGTTGTAGACGGCCTCCACGCGGCTGACCGACAGGATCGGATTTTCCGGGCTGGACATCGATGACTCCACTGGGAAACTGGATGAGCGGCCGGCCCTTTGGCCGGCCGCGCCTGGCAAACTCAGTTGCTGACCACTGCGTCGGCGTCCTCGGCCGTGCGGATCTTGATGCCCTTCTCCTTGGCATAGGCCTCGGACGACTTCTCGATGATCGGGCGCAGCAGCTTCCAGTCAGGGGCGATCCAGTCGGAAACGACATTCCACTTCTTGCCGTCCCACTGCTGGAAGGTCACGTAGCCGTCACCCTCGTGATTGTCCCAGGAGACGTTGATCGAGTGGAACAGGTCCTTGGCGCCGAGCGCCTCGACGCGCGCCGGATCGAGCTTGAGATGCTCGAAGCCCCAGCGGACTTCGTCGCCGGTCAGCGTGCGGTTGCCGAACTTCGCCTGCGCGATGCGGACCGCCTCGACATTGAGGATGCCGTTGACGATGCCGAGATTGTGGTAGACTGAGCCGATGCGGCTCTTATCCTCGAGATTGCCCTTGCCGGCGCCGTAGACCGTTTTGACGATCTCCTGGACTACCGGATACTGCTCGCCCGACGCCTGGGTGGTGATGGCCGTATAACCCTTGGCGGCATCGCCCGCGGGGATCACGTCCTCTTCCGAATTGGACCAAACATTGCCGACGATGTGATCGGCCGGGAAGCCGGTCTTCTGCGCGGTCTTCAAGGCGACGGGGTTCATCACGCCCCAGCCGCGCAGCACCACATAATCCGGATGCTCGCGACGGATCGTCAGCCATTGTGCCTGCTGCTCGTTGCCCGGATGCGGAACCTCGATCTGCGACAGCTCGAAGCCATATTTCTGCGACAGCAGGTCATAGATCGGGATCGTCTCCTTGCCATAGGGCGAGCCGTGATAGAGCACCACGATCTTCTTGCCCTTGAGCTTGTCGAGACCGCCTTCCTTGGAAGCAATGTAGTTCACGATTCCGGACGTCTCGCTGTAGGGATTGAGAAGCAGCGGGAAGACGTAGGGGAACACGCGCCCGTCCGTGGTGTCGGTGCGGCCATGGTTGATGGTGATCAGCGGCACCTTCTCGTCGGTGATGCGGTCGATCATGGCATAGGCGATGCCGACCGAAAGCGGGTTCCAGGCGGCGATGCCGGGATTGCTCTTCAATCGTTCGTAGACCTCGACACCCTTCTCGACCTCATACTGCGTCTCGCCTTCGCTCCAGGTCAGCTTGACGCCGTTGACCCCGCCGTCGCGGATGTTGATCAGGTTGAGGTAGTCGATGAAGCCGCCGAAGAAGCCGGTGCCGCCGGCGGCATATGGGCCGACGCGATAGCTCTGCAGGGGGAAAGACTGTTCGTCGGCGTGGACAGCCGTCGCGCCGAGCACGAAGGCCGTGGCGATCGCCGCCTTTCGTAGGTGGCTGAAGAAGGTCATGAGTGCGTCTTCCGAGGTTGTGGTCCGTGAGGGGAGGAAGTCGAGCGGCGCTCAGCTGGACCTTGAGCCGATCCGTCGTTTCAGGCGGTCGAAGAGGGCCGACAGCCCGCTCGGCTCCGCGATGAGGAAGATGATGATGAGCGCGCCAAGCACGATGCGCTGGCTCATGTCGAGCACGCCTGAATCGAACACGCCGCCGAACAGGAAGGCGCCGAGCCGGGAGAGAACGAGCGGGAAGATGACGATGAACGCCGCGCCCAGAAATGCGCCGCGTATCGAGGCCAGGCCGCCGATGATGATGATGAACAGAATCTGGAACGAGCGGTCGAGGTTGAAGCCGGCCGGCTCGACGGTGCGCAGATAGGTGAAGGCCCACAAGACGCCGGCGACGCCGATGACGAAAGACGAGATGGCGAAGGCCAGCAGCTTGGTCCGGAGGACCGGAACACCGATGACGCGTGCCACGGTTTCGTTGTCGCGCACGGCGATGAAGTTGCGGCCGGTCGCGCTGTTGACCAGACACCAGACGAGACCCGTCAGCACGATGACCGTGGTAAGGGAAAGCAGGTAGCGGCCGGTCGCGCCGTCGAGCGAGAACCCGGCGACGGTGAAATGCGGCGCCGAAATGACGCCGGAAGGGTTGTCGTTGGAAAACCAGCCGAACTTGGTCAGCGCCCACTGCACGAAGAATTGGGCGGCGAGCGTCGAAACGGCGAGATAGAAGCCGCGCAGGCGCAGGCTCGGCAATCCGAACACGACGCCGATGCCGGCGGCCGAAATCCCCGCCAGGATCACAGTTGCGGCCAGCGGCAGTCCTTCGACCCGCAGGTTGACATTGTAGGCGGCAAAAGCGCCGACCGCCATGAACGCAGAGGAGCCAAGCGAAAGCTGGCCACAATAGCCGGTCAAAAGGTTGAGGCCGACCGCCGCCAGGCTGAGCGCCAGGAACGGCAACAGGATCGCCTCGACGAGATAGCTCGACGCATAGGCGGGGATCAGGCCGTAGGCGACGGCGATCAGCACGGCCGGCAGAGCCAACTTCTGCCGGTCGATTGGAAGCCTTGCGGCATCGAGCGCTTGCACGGCCATCGGTCAGACCCTTTCGACGGTTTTCTGGCCAAACAGGCCGGAGGGCCGCACCAGCAGGACGACCAGCGCCAGCGCATAGGCGAACCAGCCTTCGATGCCGCCACCGACAAAGGGTCCGAGGTAGACCTCGGCGAGCTTCTCGCTGGCACCGATGATGAGGCCGCCGACGATGGCGCCAAGGATGGAATCGAAGCCGCCAAGCACCAGCACCGGCAGCGCCTTCAGCACGATCAGCGACAAAGAGAACTGGACGCCGAGGCGCGCGCCCCACAGCAGCCCCGCAACTAGCGCCACGAACCCCGCGGCCGTCCACACGGTTCCCCAGATGCGGGGCAGCCGCAGCCCGACGGCAAGTGCTGCAAACTGGTCGTCGGCGACGGCGCGAAACGCCAGCCCGATCCGGGTCCGGTAAAAGAATGCGCTCAAGCCCGCCACCATCGCCGCGGCTATGCCCGCGGCGAGAAGGTCAAATGACGAGATCAGGATGCCGCCGACCTCAAAGGGCGTGTCGTCTATGCCGAGATCGAGCCCGTGCACCTGCGTGCCCCATATCAACTGGGCAGCGCCCTCGATGAGGTAGGACAGGCCAAGTGTGGCCATGAACAGCGTCATCGGCGAGCGATTGACCAGTGGCCTGAGCACAGTCCGCTCGATGGTGAAGCCCAGCGCGACCATGACCGCCAAGGTGAGGAGCAGCGAAAGCGCGAAGGGGACGCCGCGTTCGACGAGGCTGACAAAGGTTAGTGCCGCGAACAGCACCATCGACCCTTGCGCGAAGTTCAGCACACCCGATGTCTTGTAGATCAGCACGAAGCCGATCGCGACGAGCGAATACATCACGCCGGAGAGCAGGCCGCCCACCAGCACTTCGATAGCGAAGAGGAAATCATAGTAGCTCATCGGATGCCCTCGCCATCCTCGCCGTCGGCGGTGCCGAGATAGGCCCGGATCACTGCCGGATCGGCCCTGACCTCGGCCGGCGTGCCGTCGGCAATCTTGCGGCCGTAATCAAGCACGGCGACGCGGTCCGAGAGCCCCATGACCACGCCGATATCGTGCTCGATCAGGATGATGGTGACGCCATGCCGATCGCGCCCCGCACGCACGAAGCCGGCCATCTCGGCCTTCTCGGTCGCGGTCATACCGGCCATCGGCTCGTCGAGCAGCAGGATCTTCGGCTCGGCGACCAGCGCGCGGGCGAGTTCGACCCGCTTCTGCAGGCCATAGGGCAGCGTCGCGACCAGCCGGTCGGCAACGGCCTCGAGATGCAGGAAGGCGACTATCTGATCGGTCTTTTCGGCGATCATCGCATCCTCGCGCCGGGCGCGTGGCAGGCCTGCAATGTGTTCGACAAAACTGGCGCGCCTGGTGTGGACGCGGCCGGACGCGATGTTGTCACGCACCGAAAGCCCGCCGAACAGCGCCAAGTTCTGGAAGGTTCGTGCAACGCCCAGTCGCGCCAGACGGCTCGCCGGCACCCGCGAGAAGGACTGGCCATCGATCGCGATCCTGCCATGGTCGGCGTGATAAAGGCCGCTGATGATGTTGATCAGCGAGGACTTGCCAGCGCCGTTAGGGCCGATGACCGCGCGGATCTCGCCACCTTTGACCTCGAGATCAACATCGCTCAGCGCCTTGACGCCGCCAAAGGAAATACCGATCCCACTCAGCGTCAGGATCGCATCAGCCTTTGCCGACGGGCGCGCCCGGCGCGTGTCCTCCACGGGGCCAACACCAGCAAGAATGCGGGAAATTTCGGGCGCGCGCTCGTATGCGGCGGCTCCCAGCGAAGCACCAATCATGAAACGCCCCTGATTTGAAGGAGAACTGGCAGCGGCCCGAGGGGCCGCGCCTGACCTATTCCGCGGCGACAAGTTCCCTGTCGCGAGCCTCTTCCAGTTCGCGCACCAGTGGAATGACGCGCTTGCCGAAGAACTCGACCTCTTCCTGGAAATGCAGGAAGCCGAGCAGGATGAGGTCGGCGCCGGCATCCTTCAACGTGAGGATGCGTTCGGCGATCTGTTCCGGCGTGCCGATGAGGTTGCTGCGGAAGCCGTCATTGTATTGCACCAGATCCTCGAAAGAGGATTTAGCCCAATTGCCTTCGCCTTCCGGCGAGGCCCTGCCGGCATTCTTGACCTGGTCGGCAAAACCCTGGACTGCCTCGGGATTGGCCTTGGCGACGATCTCGTCGAGCACGGCGCGCGCTTCCTGTTCGCTGTCTCTCGCGATGGCGAAAGCGTTGACGCCGACCCTGACCTTGTGGCCGTTGGCATTCGCCTTGGCGCGGATGTCGTCGACCTGCTTCCGGATTTCCTCCGGGGTATTTCCGTTGGTGAAATACCAGTCGGAGACCCGCGAAGCCATGTCGCGCGCGGCGCGCGACGAGCCGCCCTGGAAGATCTCGGGCAAGGGCTCGATTGGCTTCGGCTTCATCGAATAGTTGGTGAAGCGGTAGAAATCCCCCTTCAGCGTGAAACTGTCTTCGGTCCAGATGCCACGCAGCGCGCGGATAAATTCCTCCGACCGGCGATAGCGCTCGTCATGGTCGAGCCAGAGTTCGCCAATCGCGGCGAACTCGCCTCGGAACCAGCCGCTGACGACATTGACGGCGACGCGGCCATTGGTCAGGTGGTTGATGGTAGCGATCTGCTTGGCCGCCAGCGCGGGGTTCCACGGGCCGGGCAGGATCGCTGCGATGACCTTCAGCGTTGTGGTCGCGGCAAGCAAGGCATGGCTGAACGAGACTGATTCGTGCTGGTTGTCGGCCCCATACCCGGCGGTGAAGCGGACCTGGCTCAGCGCATAGTCGAAGCCGTTGGCCTCGGCAATCTGGGCGAGCTTGCGGTTGTAGTCGATGTCCCAACCCGTCCGCTGCTCGATGTTGGAGATGACCAGGCCGCCGGAGACGTTCGGCACCCAGTAGGCGAATTTGACGGCGTCGGACTGCGAGCTCATGTTTGTTGTCCCCTTGTTGATCATTCAGCCGACGCGCGCGGCGCCGGCGGCGTTTGCATGGCTGGAATTGAGCAGTGAGACCGCTTCGGAAGCGGCCCGCGAAATGCGGTCGAGTATCGATGGTCCAACAAGTTCTGCGCCGACGAAGTCGTCGGGCGAGCCATAGACGCCCGTCGGGACGGTGACGGCACCGAAAAAGCCGAACAATGGCCGCAGCTGATGTTCGAGCACCAGGCCATGGTAGGGGCTGCCGCCGGTCGCGGCGAGCAGCACGGTCTTGCCGGTCAGCGCACGATAGTCGACGAGGTTGAACAGGTGCTTGACGGCGCCAGTGTAGGAAGCCCGATAAACGGGCGTTCCGACCACGAGCAGGTCGGCCTTCTCGACACGCTGGATGATCGCCTCGCCGGATGCGCCAAGTGCGCCGCGCGATAGCCCGGCGAAAAGCGAGGGTGCTGCCTCCGTGATCTCGATCAGACCGGTGTCGGCCGGCACGCGCAACGCGATCGCCTTGACCAGGGCATTGACCACCGCCGTGGTACGGGAGGGCGTGCTGACGCCGCCGGATATTCCGAGCACCGATAGACGTGCCATGTTGTCAATCTCCCCACGAACCGAACAGGATCAACACGATATTCTAGAAATTCTATAGAGATAAGGAATTATCGTCTGATTTGGCAAAGCTTGTGAGAAAATTGCGTGCTGCACGAAATGGTCGCGACGAGTTCGATGAAACAAGACGACCAAGCGGCCGATTGCTGAGATCGTAGCTTTCGTACGGAGATTCGGCACGTTTGGGCCTGCGCGGCGCGCCTGAGCTGTTGCAGCGCTCCCATGCAGTCACGGGCGATGGCCGACACGACAATCGGCTTTGATACCGCGGCAATCCGTTGAGGCACAAATGTTCGGCTGCATGTCAGCGCGAGACACGCCGCAGGATCATCTGCTGCGCGGTTCGCCCGGCGCACGACAGACAGGGAGGCGATATTCACGGCCCATCAGACACTCGGTAACGCGCAGGAATTTTATGCCGACATCAAAACGCGTGTGAAGTCGGTTGGCCGCAATCCTGACCACGTCAAGGTCTTGCCTGGCATCAGTCCCTTCATCGGGTCGGCGGAGGCTGAAGCCCGCGCGCTCTGCAAGACGAGTTCAACGAACTGACGCAGCCGGAATATTCCCTTCATCAGCTACGCCGCATCGTCGACGCCGACCTTTCAAGCCACGACCTGGACGGGCCTTTTCCGCGCGAGCTTATCCGCGTCGAGGGTGAGCGCGGTGCAAGCAGCCGCTTTCACGTCGTGCTTGACATTATCGAGCGTGAGAATCCAACCATCCGCCAGCTGGCCTGCCGCGCCCTGGCAATATTTTCAGCCAACCGCAAAGGGCCACAGCCTGAGCTCCTTTCGCGGCGGGCATTCAATTTTGGGCGGATCGGTCCGACACGGGATTTCTCGCCCGTATCTCTCGGTCGGTGTTTCGCCCCGTGACGCCCCTCCCGGCACATCTATCCGGTCGGTTTCCGGTGCGGGCTCGTTCCGACAGCCTTGACCGGCTTCTCGTCTTCTCGATTGTTCAATACCTGCATGTTGTTCTGGACACCATCAACAACTGCCGGTGACCTGTGCCTATTGCCGGGCTTGGTCAATCCAAGCGGGCCAGTTTTGGCCCGACATCGATCACCGCCTCTCATCGTGTCCGCTTCCTGTCTCGCCGCGCTGTTTCGTCTCCTCGCATTAGCGGACGTTAAATTTCGAGTATTTCAGCTTGCCGCAAATTAGGGTCTCGATGGCATGTTTGCATGACTTTCGGACGGGACAGGAAGACTGATGCGCGGACGGGGATGGATCAAGGCCTTGCGTCAGGATGAGGCGCGGCAGCTGCGTGTGCGTATCGCGGAACTGGAGCGCAACCTCATGGCGACCACGCCACAGGGACGCCATCGACGTTTTGAAGCCGGGAATGAACTTCGCATTGCGAAATTCCGCCTCGAGCGCCTCGAGGAATGCATCGCCGGAATAGCGGAAAAATGTGGGGCTTAGCGGATCTCGCCGCTCTCGAAGTTGCCCCGCTCCGGCCGGACTGGCGCTATGATCACAAAGCTGGTGGTTTGACGCCGGTCGAGAGCATCTCTTCAAGCAGCGCTGGGCGGCAGACGCGCAGGCCGCAGGATGAGTCTGCCTGGAGACAAACGAAGGGGTTGGTCGGTGCGGACGAGGGGCAAACGCCCTCCGGAAAAGATCTTGCCGTCCCACGCGTATCTTTCCACAGGTAGGCAGCCGCACCCCGTGCGCCATCCTGCAGGACACAGCTACCATAGCGAGGCAAGCCCGGTTGAAGAGGCGTCGTTTGACTCGGAGATGTTCCTCTGGGGCATCGACCTCTTCATCATGGCTATTACTCGGAAGCCCATGAGTCTTGGGAAGATCTGTGGCGCTCAAGCCATCGGCTTTCGGAAAGACCGGCGACGCTTCGTCTCAACGACTATTCCAGCCGTATTCTTCGCGTTGAACAAGGCCGTTTGCTTCGGCTTCGGTTGGGGCGGGGCATCAGGCGCACTTGGCTCCGGCGTTTTCCTGGTCTCTTCCTTGTTCTTGCGGACGCACAGCAAAGCCTTGGCGCTCGCCGCCTCCGCATCCGATACCTCGCCGGCCGGCTCGCCATCAAGATCGACCCGCACAGTGCCAGCACTCAGTCTCGCCAAGTACCTGGGCATGCTTGTATAGGCGCGCAGGGCTCTCCTCAATTCATCATCTGACAGTTCGCCGTCCAGCACGCGAATGTCATGATGGATGCCGATCCTAAGCGGCCTGGGCGCTTTCGGATTGAACGCCGCAGGCCACTTTGCCGATAGATGCCGGAAAAGCTGTGCGGGCGATTTCCCTCGGCTGGGGGTCGTCATGATCAAGCCTCGCCCGATTTGTTTTGTTTCCCAGTTCGGACCCTCCGTAGCACTCATATATGCAATGATTGTGGACGCCTGAAAAAATGGGGATTCGTCCGGTGCAAAGCAGCGCATCCTGGCTGAATACCGTTGCCCTCCCAATCTCCTCGCGACTTCTGAGGAACGGAAACGATCAATCGGACGACCAACCTTCCGAACGCGCAAGAACTGTCGGTCGTGCCGTTTGGCAAAGGACGGTTGCGCTGAGTTAATCGCGGCAACTTGGCATGGGAAGAGAAGACAACTCCAATCAAGAAGCCAGCCGGGAAGAGCTAGGCTAACGCCTAAGGTCTGGAGCTCGCCTTCTGCTCAACGCCATCACAAGGACGGCGTTGAGCAGCGTAAGGAACCTTACATCCTGATGTTGCCAAGCCGTCCTGGACGTGTCGATCTAGTACTCGATCAGCGTATGAACGAAAATGGCTTGCAGTTTTTTCGACACGCCGCCGCTCGAAAAGTTCGATGTTCGCCTTTGGCAACAGCTGCCTTGGTCATGCGAGCTTCCCGTAAGGCGGCGGCTATTGCAACCGATCGCTCTGAAGCTGCCCGCAGCCGCTCGTCGCTAGCCACCGCGCCCGCGCCAGGTGGGATGTCCAAGCCCGCGTGCCCGTTCCGGCTGGCGCTCTGCGTCAATGTTCAAGATGGCTCGTGCCACCTTGCGCCAGTCGAGGCCCATCGCCTCCGACATCAGCAGGACGGCGTAAGTCTGAAAGTGCGCCGCGTCGTAAGGCGTGACCTCGGCCAACTCGGGTGTTTCATTATCGATCCAGGCCTCCTCCTCAATTGGGGGCGCGTCAATGTAGCGGCCAATCGAGGCCAGGTGCGCCGCAATCTGGTAACGCAGGTGATCGCGGCTGCCGTAGCGCGCATCGATTTCGCCGAGCTTCTTGTACAATCCCCTACGCTTGTCGCGCGGAACATCGGTATCGCCCAGGGAGTAACAACTCGGACCGACGGCGCAGATATCGCAGCCCGTTTCGACCACGTCCTGCACGAATGCGGGAATGTCCTTTTCTTGCATGCGCTTCATTTCAATAGGCCTCTTCTGACTTCACATTTCCTTATCACAGATCACCCAATTTGCAACCCTGCCGTGCAATCTCGGGCGTCACTGCCGTACGCGAGCACCTTCCCTCACAGCTCAGCCCAGTGAATCCGCCCCGCGCGCGCCTCGCCCCGGAGCCCGGAGCCCGGAGCCCGGAGCCCGGAGCCCGGAGCCCGGAGCCCGGAGCCCGGAGCCCGGAGCCCGGAAGAATTATGACATCTTCCCTGTGCAGGAAGAACCGGCGCGCGAAGACTTCAAGATTTGGGTATCGCTCCCTTCCTACGAAGGCCTCGGCCGATTGCGCAGCCTGTCGGGGCAGAAGGCAAGGAAGCGAGCCCGCAAGTGTCGGAGAAGCTGCGGCTTCCAGGATTGGCGCCGGTCGCACGGTTGCTGAGGCCGGTTTACCCTATCGAACACTATGCCGACCGAGGAAGACCGGGCGAAGCCGAAGCTCCGCCCGGTGGCAGTTAGCCGAGCGCCGCCATTTGAAGGTCGGCCGCCTGCCGGTTGACTGTCTGGCGGGGGTTCTCGGTCTGGCGTTCGTAAGGCTTCCAGCCTTCACCAACGATGTGCTCGTAGGCGGCGACGGCGCCCTCGGCCGCCATGCGCAACGCGTGGGCTTGGAGGCCCATGTCGGCGGCGAACTCGCGCTTGCGCTGTGCATTGCTGTCGAAACCGACCGGACCGTCAATGTCCTCGTCGCGGGTGTCGTTGGCGAGTTTGGCCGTGGCGTCTTTAGCCTCGGTGACGGCTTTCGAGTAGAACTGGCCTGCTCCGTAGGCGGAGCCTACATAGGAACCGACGATCCGTTGCAAGTGGATCTGCATCGCCTTGTCGGAAAGTCCCTCGGAGAGTGTGTCGGCGCCATTGATCAGGCTGCGCTCGTGGAATTCGCGTATGCCGTTGCTGTCGAGGACGGGGAGGCCAAAGCTTTCGGAGATGAGCGTGGCCTGGTGGCCATCCGGGCAGCAGAGCCGGACCATTTCGAGGGTGGTGCCCTTGCGGAGCTGAATGACGCGGGCCTTGGTCTTGGTGGAGCGGGTTGAACTGGACATTGAGCTTTCCTTTCTAGCGATGCCCTTCAGGAGTTTCGGCCCTTTGCCGGTCTTCCCTGCGGGTGCGGTCAAAAGGAACCGGCGGAAGCTGGACGCTTCAGGGTCCGGAGCCTGCCAGGCGAGCGAGGTTGGCTTGCGGACAAGCGGGGCCACTTCTTCACTGGCCCTGCGCGGGACGCGGGGCAGCCTTGCCGAGATCGGCGGGTTCCGGCCGCTCCGCGGCGCGATAGCGGCCTTGAAGCGGACAGCCGCCGGTTCAGACCGCAGCAAACCCGCAGGAAAGACCGGCAAGGGATGAATTCGGACATCGGCATGCGGGAGGAAATGCACCTGTTCAATTCCCGCCGCCACACGATCCGCCTGCCCGCCAGGCTGCGCGAGGGACGGCGTTGAACTTCGACTCCTGCCGGTATCGGAGATGTGCGCCGGTCCGCTGCTGCGGATCAGATCTTCGGCCTGCTCCCACGTCGGACTGACAACGCACTGGATTAAATCCCGCGGCAGTGACAGCTCAGAACGACGACTACGTCTATGACGACGCGACAGGGGAATGGCGACCAGCATCGGAGATGGCTGCCATTGCAGCTTCTGCTGGGAATATTGAAGTGCGCGATGCCGCCGGCAATGTACTGGCCGACGGCGACTCTGTCGTGCTCGTCAAGGACCTCAAGGTCAAAGGCGCAAAGCAGACCCTGAAGCAGGGCGCGGTGATCAAGTCGATCCGCCCACCGACAATCCCGAAGAGATCGACTGCCGGCATGACGCGATCAAGGGGCTGGTGTTGCGAACCGAATTCGTACGAAAGCGCTGACCAGGGCCGCAGTATCAGGCGCGCATCAGGTCTGGTGGCAGTCTGGCACGCAGCAGCTCGATTGCAGCATCCTGCCTTGCGAGTTTGCGGGAGAGAGCGTCGATCTCGTGCTGCCTCTCCAATGTGATCGCTGCAAGGTTGGCCCGATATCGTTCGAGAAACATTGCCGGCTCCGGGCCCCTTCCGCGTCGATAGCCGAAACATTGGGGCCTGAGCTGCGGAATGATCGCCGTCATCCGCCTTATGATCTGCCGGTCGATCATATCGAGCTGGCGCTGTGTCTGGCGCCGAGCCTCCTCCATGCGAAAGAGCTGGCCTCGACTACCTCAACGGACGTGTGGTTTGCGCCGCCCTTGGTGTCGTCCATCGCAACTGCCTCATGTCTGGATGGGGACAAGACGAAACAATATGCCTGCTCGCCTTTCAAGCGCTAAAAGGCCGGCGCCTGCTTTTGCGGGGGGCTCTGGCAGGCACCGGCCGGACGGTCCAATCAGGTCCGCCGCAATGATCCAGTTAGCTGATTCTTGACGTAACGTCATGTGGTCTGGCTGGCCGGAGCCGAGCATGACCTAAACGTGGCACCAAGTTGGGTAAGCAGTTCGGCGCGCCTCCTGCATCGCCTGCACCCGAGCGGCCTTGAACCTTTGCCGCCGGTCAATGCTTGAGACAATGCGCGGCAGCCTGTGTTGAGCCTGTGTTGAGCCTGCTATGCGGCTGCACGCGGATCCTGGCCATCGATTGAAGACGCAAGATCGGCTTCGATTTCGGCGAGCTGCCGGCGCTTCTCAGCCAGTTCACCAGCGAATCCGAACTCGCCGCCCTGACGCGCACGATAGGATGTGAGCCTGCGCTCGGCATCCTCAAGACGCTGGCGGTATCGGTCCTGCTCGCCCTCGAAGCCGGACAAGGCACGCTCGAGCCGGGCGATGGCGCCAAGCGGCGTGGTGGTGACAGGGAGCTCGATTTCATAATCGGCGCCGGTGCGCATCAGCATGGTGGCATAGCGGTAGCCGTCCTTGCCGAACCGCTCGCCGGAATATTCGAAATCAAACCCGCCGATGGAGGCGATAGTGGTTTCGCCTTGCTGCTGAAGCTGCACGAGAGTCAGGATTTCCTTCATCAGCGCACGACCGGCGAGTTTGCGCTCCGTGAACGCGTCGCCTCCGATCACCATGCTGAACCCATCGACGGTAGTTGGCACGAGGCGCTCGATATCGTTCCCGACCTCGCCGATGCGCCGGGTCGAGTATTCGATATCGCGCTCGGCATCGCGGATCTGCCGTCGAACGGCATGCTCATCATCAATGTGGGCTGCGCGAAGGCGCTCCAGACGGGCAATGTCTGCCTCCAGACCTGCCTTCTGCATCAGACGCGGATCGCCCGAGGCGATCGCCTTGGCCATCGCGAACTGGCTGGCCTGCCCCTCACCCATATCGGCGGCGGACAGTCCGAAGTGGGGATCGCGGAACCCGCCATTGGCTTTCGCGTCGGCAATGCCGCGAGCGATGACCTCTCGGAGGGCGGTGATGGTGAAGGTCAACATCATCTCACACCTCACGCCGCGATTGCGTCGGGGAGATAGCGCAAATGCACGGGCAGCTTCGCCGCGATCTCCGCATCCGTAAGGTCGTCCAGCAGCTTCAGCGTGGTGCCCTGGCGGCCGCCATAAAACATCACCGTGCGCTTGCCGCGGTCACGTTCCGGCCAGCGCTCACCGGCGTAGCCGCGATAGTCGTCATGGGTGCTCGACCAGATGTGCTTCAGGCGCTCCTCGCGGGTCATCGCCCGAACGGGACGGCTTTCGCGTTCGACGATCGCATCGCGCATCCGTTCAGGCGAGCCCTTTTCGAGCAGGTCGCAATAGCCGTGGAAATACCGCATGCGGCCATCGATGTTCAGGGCGTAGAAGATGCTGGTGATGCGGTCAGTGAGAAACTCACGCAGCGCGATCTCACCTCGGATCCAGAGCGGCGGCAGGATCTCGAACATGTAATCGTGCTCGGCCTGTGAGATCTCGAACCATTCGCCGCGGTACAAAGCACTGGCATCGTCCTGGAAACGATCAGGACGCTGAGCGTGGCGGTCGAACATGCGAAACATCTGCCGGCGGTCGGCGATGCCAAGATAAACCTTGCGGACGGACAAGAGGGTCATGGGTGGGCTCCTTTCAGCCTCGTCGGGCTGGAGCGCGGCTCATCCACTCGATGTCGCCATCCTCTTTCGCCCTTCCTGACCCCTCCTCCGCGGCCGCGTCTCCGTCCGGCCGGGTCAAGGGCCGCGAAGCGGGCGCAGCTTTACCCTTGACGCGGCCGGCGGGCATGCGGCAGCCAGGCTTCTTACTTCCTCTTTTCTCCCTTTACCCGGTTCTTCACCCTTGCCTTGAGTTCGGCGTTCCAGTCCTCCTCGGGCGGCCGAAGACGTTCAAAGCCGCAGCTAGCCTCGCGGGCGACCGCTTCGAGGCGAACCGCATAGGTGTCGCCCTGCGCGTTGTTGTCCGTGGCGGCGACCAGCAATAGGCGCTCCCGCGCCGCCACCAGCCGGATCGCCGCATCGGTGGCAGGAGCCCAGCCACCCCCGGTACTCACATAGAGGCTATCGCGCCGAGTGCTCTCGAGCGCGGCGAAGCTCATGGCGTCGATCGCGGCCTCGGTGACGCAGAGGCGGAGCGCATCGCAGGGGCCAAACCGAAACAGCACCTTCGCGCCCCCGGTCGAGAAACCGCGCCATTCCGGGCCGCGTTCCTCCCAGCCGGTCACAACCCCCTCCCCGTCCCTGTGAGCGGCCCACATGCTGCCGCGGGGGCCCTCCCGCAGCAGATCATGACGGATGGCGGCGCTGATCACGGCTTCCGGAAGATGGCGGTCGTCGCGCAGGTAGCGCCATGTCGTCGATCCCGGCCAGGGCTTGCGGCGGCCGCTCCAGCGTTCGGTGACGCCGAGATCCGGCCCGCGCTTCCGGGCCTGCCTCTTCCACACAGGCTCGCGCGGCTCGTGGCCGACCAGCCGGGCGACCAGCAACGTCGCCTCCGCGAAACCGACCCCATGCAGATGGGTCATCAGCGAGAACACATCCCCCTTCGCGTCGGAGAGCGGATCGAACCAGCCTTTTCCGTCATGGATCACGATGACGATCTGGTCCCCGTGCCGGTATTTGACCGCACGTCGGGTACTCTCCTTCAGGTCGATCGAGTAACCAGCGTGATCCAGCGCGGCCGCGCAGGCCACCCTTTGTCGAAGTTCATCGAGTTCGTCCTGTTCCATGTCCCTCTTTCGTGCGCCGGAGGCGCCGCCTTCCTTCAGGTTTCTTTCCCGCACCTTGCGGGACGCCTTCCGGATGCCGCGAAGAGCAAAGGCGGCAAGGGCGCGGCTGGCAATGTGTGTTTTTGCACCTCGCGCCGCCGCCCGCGGGCCAGCCGCGGCGCAGCTTCCCTTGCCGCCGCAAGCTCGCAAGTGGCACCTCCGGGAGGAGGAAGCCGGCTCAATGAGCCGGCCCCTGTTCAAAGGGATCGTATTCGGCGAGGGTCTCGACCTCATCGTCGTCGAGTTCGGCGCTCGGCAGGACGCCGAATTCGTCGCCGGAGCGGAAGAGCGTGACAGGGACCATGAGGGTGCGGGCGAGCTCGAAGGCGTGGTTTTGGGCGAGGGAAAGATCTTGCGACATCTGAGGGCTCCATCTTTGAAGCGGGCCAATTCCCGCTCGATGGCTCCTCAAAGGTCGGGCTCCGGGCGCGATCACCGCAAAGGGAAGCCGGCGCGGCCGCAGCTTGCTAGCGGACCCCTTCAGGGGTTGATCGTGGAAGATCCGGAGCTGGACCAGGAAGCCATCTCAAGAGAGCGGGATTGGGCTGCGGGCCGAGCCCGCGTGCCGGCCGATCGGCTCGCACATTGAACACGAGCTGGACTTGGCAGATTTTCGCAGCGACGAGGTCCCTTTCCAGATGTTCGAGGTCCGAGGCGGGACACGCGCAGCAGTCGCCCACTGTCGAAGCCGAAAAGGTTGTCGTTGTCTTCGACATGCATTGCGAATGGCACGATCGAGCCATTGCGGAGCATCAGCGGATTTGATGCTTCGGGCCATTCCGGCTCGACCGGCCGGAATAGCCAGACCCCGCCGCAGAGCCCCGCGAGATAGACGACCGCTACGGCCCCGAATAGGCCCTGCGCGCCGAGCGCGTCCATTATGCCGCGGGCGACGGCGGGGCCAATGATAGCAGCTAGAGCATAGACGGAGGCAAGCGCGGCGATCGCCGCAGTCAGCGTCCCGCCCTGGACGCGGTCGCCGATCAGCGCGAGCGCGCTGGTATAGAGCCCGTAGTTCGCGCCGCCCCAGACCAGCATCAGCCCGGTTACGGGCCAGAACCCCATCCCTGATCCGGCAGGGTGCAGGCGAGCGATAGCCCGCAACAACCGAGCACCGTGCGGCGGCGGCCAGCCCTGTCCAGCGCCAGCCCGATCAGCGGCCGCCCGATCACCAGGCCGACTTGGAAAACCGTGGCGAGCAGCGCCGCTGCGAGACGTCGAAACCGCGATCGAGCATGATGACCGGCATGAGGCTGATGGCGACAGCATCAACCATCGACGCGATGAAGAGAAAGCCGAAGGCCAAGGGAAAAGCTGCGATCGCAGGGCCGATCCCGGCACGACCAGCGGCTCACCGGCCGTCCCACCGCGGCGAACGGGATCAGCGCCATCAGCGCTATCGCGGCGCAACCGAGGAGAAGCGCGGCCGGGCGGTCGGGAAAAAAACTGCGCCTTCAGCCAACCCGGCCTGGCCCTGCGGCCACCGACGCCGCGCCCCGAGGGGATGGGAAGGACGCGGGCCGATATCGGATCAGAGAGAGCAAAATCCGATCTCTCAGCACAAGCGACGAGTGCTGCACGACCCGAACGTCCTCGCCGGCCAGGGTTCCCGGACGGTAGACAAAAAACCCGCCGCACCTTTCGGCACAGCGGGCTTTCAGTAATTCACCAGGCACGGGGGTGTGGGCGGGGGGCTTGTGCCCGGATCGTAGGAACCTACGCTCGCCAGCTGCGTCGCGTCTACCAACCGCCGGTTGGCACCTTTAGGCACGGTTGGCGAGTGTATGGTGGCGCTTTGCCTCAAGGAGAGTAGGGTTATCGGTCGCCCATACCTTCCAGCAATTGAGCGTTTGAGAGCAAGCAAAGTGCTTTCGCCTAATCAGGGAGGAGTACGATGCAGCAGCTCTCGAAGGTGCCGCTCATCTTGTTGCTCTGGCACGGTCAATCGCCCTCTCAGTCTCGCGATTGGCGGAGTTGCTTCCGAGGCGCGCGCCGGCGAGTTCGAGGAGCGCGTAGGCTATCTCGTCCTCGCTCCAGCCGGATTCCGCTGCCCGCTCAGCCAATTCCTGAAAGGCCGGTTCCAAGGCGAGCTGGCATTGAAGGCCGCGCTCCGGATGGTCGGCCGGGCAGCTTGGTTCCACGATCGCAACGCTTGATCGCTTCATTGCAGGCCATGGGCTCTCGTCCCTCTCTCTTAGCCATACGAGGCGCGCCAGCTCACGTGTTGTTGTAGGTGTGCGCCACGGCAACCGCTTCATCTTGTCAACCAGCCGCACCAGCGATCCGGCGCGTTCCAACTCCGCAAAGAAATGATGCGGCGTGACACTACCGAGCCGGTGCATCTTGGCCAGGTTCCACACATAGGGATAGGCGACCATGAAATCGGATCGAGGCGAGGCCTTGGACGGTTCAGCCTTGGTCAGGATGCCGCCGCCCACGAGCCGATCAGCCTTCTCGATGATTTGGCGCACCCTCGATTTCGACAGGCTATGTTCCTGCGCCAGGTCGGCGAAACTCTTGCCCTTCAGAAAGCCTTCGACCAGGGCGACATTCCTATCAACGGTCGGGCTAAACCCCCAACAGGCGCGCAGTTTTTCCAGTATCATTCCGTTCGTTCATCCGGTGTTCGCCCCCCTGCAAACCTTACCCGGCCAAATCGGCGCTTGGAAGACAAGACTCACATCAGGGCATACGTCCCTGCGAAAACTATCAACTGACATAAACGATCAGCGACTTCTGGTATGACCTCGAGACCGATGCGGCCGACTGTGGCCATGTGAACACGAAAGATGCGGGCGATCACCATGATCGTTGCTGACCGCCGACCTCGCGAATGTCGACTTCGACGGAACACCGGTAACTCTCGGCAATGTTGAACAATTCCGTTTGAAGATGGTTGATTTCGTCGTCGATGCTCGATCCGTCAGGGTCGGTGTCGTAGGCACGACGCCGGCAATCAGGACCGCGACTCCGACTGCTTCCATTTCAGGCCGCACACATTGTAAACGGCGCAGGCGGGGGTGGTGAGCGGCCATGTGCCCTTGGCGATGCGGCTCCATGCCGAGAGCGCAGCCGAAGCGGAGAGCATCAACCGCGGACTTAGCGGCCGTTCACGCCATCACTCAGCATTCCTAGAACGATGGCATGGAGCTTGGGTGACGCACTCGCCACGATGGCACCGCTTGCGGCCATAGTTAGCGGGTGCCCGGCCCAGCCGGAAATCACGCCGGCCGCCTCGGTGACAACCGGACAAAGATCGCAAATGTCATACGCATCGAGGTCGGTCCCGTTCAGGCAGACGTCAATCAACCCACGGGAAAGAGAGCCATAGGCAGGGGCGCCCCCGTCGAACACCTTGAGACAACCCGATGACCGCAGCCGCTCATACCAAGAGCGACACCGCCGGTGAAGCTTTCGGGATTGGAAAGACTGATCTTGGCAGTCTGGATTTTCCGTTGTCCACTGGTCGGGACAGGGCGGCCGTCGAAGACCGTGCCCCTGCCTTCGGCCGCGACGTAACGTGCGCCCAACAAGGGCAGATCGATTATTCCCACGATGGGAAGACGGGGGGACGCCGCCGCGCCCCAGTACATACAGTTCAGCGACCACAAGATCGCGCCAGAGAACGCCGACCACTATCACCTCTACTGGGGTAATGATCGCGCGCTGCTCGACGAGGTGACGAACTGGCCAACCTACTACCCATCGTCTTTGAGTGCGGAAGAGATTGTGCGCGAGATGAAGGCGCACTGACCGCGGGCATTTTCTCTCGTCTGCGCCCGGCCGCTCAGGCCGGGCGCGCTCTATCCGCACGTCCGTAGGATCAAAAGCAAGCCATGCTCGACACAGCCAAATCTTCGAACCGTCACCGTGCTCTCCGGCTTTCTCGGGCGCCGGAAAGACAACTTTGCTCAACCACGTCCTCAACAATCGCGAAGGCCGGCGCGTGGCGGTCATCGTCAACGACATGAGCGAGGTGAATATCGACGCCTCCCTCGTCCGCGACGGCGGCGCCAACCTCTCCCGCACCGATGAAAAGCTGGTCGAGATGACTAATGGCTGTATCTAATGCACGCTGCGCGACGATCTCTTGAAGGAAGTGCGCCGCCTCTCGGAGGACGGCCGCTTCGACCTGCTGATCGAAGGCACAGGTATCGCCGAGCCGTTGCCGGTCGCAACCACGTTCGACTTCCGCGACGACAACGGCGAGAGCCTGTCGGACGTCGTCCGGCTCGTGGACGCCGTGAATCTGCTCAAGGACTATTCCTCGCAGGACTTTTTGCGCGACCGCGGTGAAACAGCAGGCGATGGGGACGACCGCGCGCTTGTTGACCTGCTGGTTGAACAAATCGAATTCGCCGACGTCGTGCTCAACAAGGTGTCCGACGCCTCGGCGAACGATCTCGATCTGGCTAGAAAAATCGTTCGCTCGCTCAATCCAGACGCGGCGCTGATCGAAGTCGATTTCGCTCAGGTGCCCTTGGACAAGGTCCTGAATACCGGCCGCTTCGACTTCGAAAAGGCCGAGCAGCACCCGCTCTGGTTCAAGGAATTTAACGGCTTCAAGGACAACATTCCCGAGACCGAGGAATACGGCATCCGCTCCTTCGTCTATCGCGAGAGGCGGCCCTTCGACCCGATGTAACTCCAGGAGTTCACCAACAGATCGTGGCCCGGTGTGGTGCGAGCCAAGGGCTTCTTCTGGCTGGCGACCCGGCCGCACCATGTTGGCGAGATCAGCCAGGCCGGCGCGCTCATCCGCACGGGCAAGCGCGGCCTGTGGTGGGCGTCGGTGCCGAAGCCGCCTCGATTACACGAGTAAAATCAAAACTTGTTATTGTGCAGTGCAGCAACGATATTGCTGCAAGTGCGTTGTGCGCAGCGTGGCCATCGTAGCGACCGACCCACAAGGAATACTGTTTTGCGAAAAATCTCCGACACCATCACCCGCCTTGCGGCATTCCGCGCCGGGCAGGGTTTTCAGACCAATGGCCAAGGCCGCGATCGGTTATCGGATCTGGCCGATTTCGGCTCGAATCCGGGCGCCTTGCGGGCGAGGATCTATGTTCCGGGTGATCTGCCTGAAGCGGCGCCTCTCGTCGTTGTGCTGCATGGCTGCACGCAGACCGCGGCCGGTTACGACCATGGTTCCGGCTGGTCGCAACTGGCCGATCAGGAAGGTTTTGCCCTGCTGTTTCCCGAGCAGCAACGCGCAAACAACGCCAACCTCTGCTTCAACTGGTTCGTGCCCAGCGATACAAAGCGGAACGGCGGAGAGGCACTTTCCATCCGCCAAATGATCGAAACAATGGTCCTGGCCCATGGCCTCGACCGTGGGCGCATCTTTATCACCGGCCTCTCTGCCGGAGGCGCCATGACATCGGCCATGCTGGCTTGCTACCCGGAGATTTTCGCAGGCGGCGCGATCATCGCTGGCCTGCCGTATGGAAGCGCGAAGACCGTCCCTGAGGCCTTCGACCGCATGCGCGGTCATGGCATGCCCTCGGAACGGCAATTGCAGAAAGCCCTGCGCGATGCCTCGCCGCACCAAGGTCCTTGCCCCTCGATATCCGTCTGGCACGGCTCCGCCGATCAAACCGTAGCTTCTTCCAACGTTGATGCGATCATTGCGCAATGGCGGGCCGTTCACGGACTCGATGCACGTTCGACCCGATCAGAAATGGTGGATGGTCATTCACGGCGCGTCTGGTGCAATGCCCAAGGGCAGGAGCTGATCGAGGAATATCGCATCGCCGGAATGGGCCACGGTACGCCACTTGACACGGCCGGCGACGCCGCGCTTGGCGCTGGGGGACCGTACATGCTGGACGTCGGTATCTCCTCTACCCGGCATATCGCGCGGTTCTGGGGAATAGCGAAGCCGTGCGTAAAACGAGATGCGAAGATCAAGCCGGCAAAAGCCAACAACGAGGCGCTCGCGCCCGGTTTCGCACGCGCTTTCTCGATGCCCAAGGCTGGGGTTCCCAATGTCCCTCACTCTGCGAAACGTGCAAACATCCCGCCTTCTCAGAAGCTCAACTCCGCCGCGGAGATACGAAAAGTCATAGAGGACGCCCTGCGATCGGCAGGCTTGATGCACTAGCGTCTCGGCGAAACAACACCACTTTAGGACCTCTACCCGATCAGCAAAATTCGATAGCGAGCCAACCTCTTCGGCCAAGGTGAGCCTGCGGGGCTTGCCAACGCCTGGCGGAGCTGAAGCCCCAAAGGGTCTTCACCCGTTCGGGCAGCCATCCCTGACGCGTGCGAAGAGGAAGGGGTCCATGTTTACCGCGATCCGGCGTGCGCCAAGGCAGCTCTGCCATCTCAACATCGCCGCCGCAGCCGCCTTATGATCACGCGGGTTCGTCGAGCGATGCGTCGGAATCGAAAACCTTCCCGCTCATGGTCGAGCGAACATAACAGGATCACGATCGCGGTGCGATGCGATTAGACGGAGGACCGATGTGCAATGACTATCGATTGACGTGTGGATGTCGCTTCCATCGTGGAGGACTTCGCTGACCTGAAGATCAAGATCCGCTTCGGAGAAGGAGCGCCGAACCTCCAGGCGCGTGAGGACATCAAGATCACGGACGTGGCGCCGATCATCAGGACTATCGAGGGCGTCCGAGGCGCAACGTCGCTGGAGCTGGCCCGGGCCGAACAAGCGGCCCGTCTATGATTTCCGTTCGGAGGCCGGGAGTTCTCGTCGAACCGGTACCTCATGGTGGCGGACGGCTTCTACGAGTTCACCGATCCGAAAGACCCCAAGAAGAAGCGCGAAAGGACAAGTGGCTCTTAAGGACGAGCCGATCTTCTGCATCGCTGGAATCTGGCTTGACACGCCGGAGGTCGGCGAAGCATTTACCATGCTCACGATGGAGCCTGGGCCCGATATCGCGCCCTATCATGACAGGCAGATTGTTATCCTCGATCGCAGCACGTGGGCGGACTGGCTCGACCCTAGGGTGTCGTCGAAGTCGCTGATCAAGGCCCTTCCCCCCGGCACACTGCAGGTAGAGCAAGTCGGGTGACTTGAACGAAACGGCGCCCGATGTCGATCAGGGATGGGGCGGGGAGCACACCACCTGCCGGGCTGGCTTGTCCTGACGCTCGCCTTGGTACGAGACCTGGCGCAGGAGATTGTCTTCCGTCCAGGTGAGATAGGTGACCTCGACCACCACTTCAGGCCTGACCCAATGCACGCGCGACAGCTCAAGCGGCGAGCCAAACCGGCTCTCGCGCGGCGGCGGAACGTCGAGGGGCATTCGAGCTGTCTGAAGTGGCCCAAGCCGGCGGGCCAATCGCTTGAGCTCTGCAACCGTGATGCCCGTGCCGGCGCGGCCCGCGTACAGCAGACGACCATCATCGGTGTAGTAGCCGAGAAGCAGCGAGCCGATGTGCGGCCGGCTTCCAGTCGGATCGGTCCAGCCGACGATGATGAATTCCTCTCTGTTGAGACACTTTGACTTGACCCATACGCCGCGATTGCCGGATGCGTAGGCGCGGTCGATCAGCTTTGAGATAGCGCCTTCGAGTGCAAGCCGGCAGGCGTGCTTTCGGAACGCAGGCCCGTCGCCTATCACGTGATCGCTGAAGCGCAGGCCAGGCATGTCGGTCGAAAACAGGCATTCCAGTCGCGCCTTGCGGTCAATGAGCGGCAGCGTCGCAATGCTTTCTCCGTTCAGGAACAGAAGATCGAAAGCAAAGAAGACAAGATCGCCCGTGCGGCCCTCGTCCATAGCGGCCTGCAGGCGGCTGAAGGAGGTGACCCCGTCTGCCCGAACTGCGCACAGCTCCCCGTCGACATATGCCTCTTTCACCGGGAGCGCGCGGAGGGCCGCTATCGTCGCTTGATAGCGATGCGACCAATCGAGGCCGGTACGGGTGAGCAAGCGGATGTCGCTGCCGTCGATCCGCGCGTGCATGCGGTATCCGTCGTACTTGATCTCATGAAGCCAACCGGGGCCGTCGGGCGCTTCGTCGACCAGGCGCGTCAGCTGAGGCTCGATCCATTTCGGCGGATGCGTTTTATTCGGCTTTGTGGGATTCACCGTCTTCCGCGCCAATTGAGATAAAGCGTCGTCATGCGGGCCAGACTACCACATGATGACGGTGTATCGGCTGCAGCTTCTACCGGAAATCCCACGTGTTCACCTTGTGCTGTCGATGTGCTCGTAGGGATCGACCAGATTCCTCGTCTGGGCAGGCTGCGCGGATCGGACCTGGAGAGCTGTGATGGAACTCGTCGCCGCGTCCGCGCGGGGTGGGAATCCTGCCTCCCGCGAGCTGATGCTGGCCAGCTCGCCGGACAGCGAGCTCCTGCGCCACGATATGCGCCACGCCCTCGCGCTGCACCCAGCACGACGCGCCGGAACTTCTCGAAGACCTTGGTCCAGACCACGAGGTTTGCGACCGCGGCTTCGTCGTCCAGCGTGGTGACCATTACACCCGTAGCGGTGCCCAACGCTGGCGCACGAGCACGAGGCCGGCGACGACATGAACCCAGCGTCGGTCGCGGGAGGCGACAACCCTCTCGAGCGTCGATGCCGAATCGCTTTCCAACTGCCTGCGAAAAAACCATTTCATCGATAGGAAAATCACTTCAACTACATTCACCCCTTCTTGGGCGGTATTGTCGGTCGTTGCTGGATTTGCTTGGCGTTTTTCGACTAATCATACCCGAATATCTGGAACGGAGGCACTGCTGAGCTCAGATGGCTTGTCGAGCCTTGCCGAAACCTGCGGGCGGGCGGCAGGTCGATTGTGGAAAGGATAACGGTGCGGAATTCGGCGGCTTCTGCCTATTGCCCTGACTAAGGCCACGGCCCGATTCACCGTGCAATGTCAGAAGCTGTTCGACGCGCGGTGATGGAGTTCAGAGCCGGACACTGATGCAGATTGCTGACATGGTCTGCGGCAACTGCCCGGAGGGTGAAACCATTTTCGGTATCGCAGCAGCAGCTACCTGACTGAGTTCTTGCAGGACTGTGAGACGGAATATGTTCACCGAAATGCGACACGCAATTGCTGGGTGGCGGATACCCTGCCGGACATACTCTCCAAGCCGCAGCCCGGTCCAAATGTTCCACCCGAGGCGTTCGCCCGGGTGGTCAGGACACTCATGGACCAGAATGACGCGATCAACGAGCCGACGGACAGGCCTAGGGCGCTTACCATGCTGAATGGAGCATTGGCACGTAAGGGATTCGAAGCTTTCTATGCCGATGACAAGCAGTGCTATCTTCGCCACCTGTCGACCAACACCATCGGCAGGCCTTCGCCCTCGACATGCGCCTGCCGGCAGAAGGGTCCGAACCTGCGATAGTCGGATGGCCACTATGCTTCTGCTTTGAGCGGCGGCTCGTCTGCCGTTTGCAGGCGCGCCGCCGCCGCCAGCAGGTCGGTCTGGGTGATCACGCCGAGGATGCGCCGCTCGGCATCGATGATGACGGCGGCATGGCTGCGGCCGTCGGTAAGTACGGGAAGGAGGCTCATCGCCGGCGTGTCGGGCGAGGCGGTGCCAGCCTTCGACGTTACGCCCTTGACCGTATCGGTCGCTCGCGTCAGCTCGCGCAGACCGACGGCGCCGACCAGCTTTGCCTCGGCATCGACCACTGGCAAGCTGCGGATGTTGTGGTCCAGAAGCTGCTTTCGGGCTTCGTCGGCGGTGGCATTTTCCGGCACCGAAATCACGTCACGGGACATAATGTCCCGGCACAGCAGCGTGCGGTGCGAGCGCGCCATCGCCTGCAGCTCGACCTGCCGCAGCAGCCTCTCGATGTCGTCGCGGCCAATGTCGAAAGTTTCGTCCAAAGCAGCGAGTGCCGCATCGACATCCTCGGGACGGAAGCCGACGCGCTTCGCGGGCGGCGGATCGCCGGTACCGTGGCTGCTGGCGGCGGGTGCATGGACATGCGGATAGTTGCGCCGTGACAGCCGGTGGAAGACCAAGCCGAGCGCCACCAAAATTGTCGAGTTCAGCGCCACCGGCACCAACGGGAACAGGAAGCCGAAGCTGAGCACGGCCGGTCCGCCGAGCACGGCCGTCAGCGCCGCGGCACCGCCCGGCGGATGCAGGCTACGCGTGAATGACATGGCGGCGATCGCCAGCGCCACAGCGATGCCCGACGCGATCACCGGGTCGTGCACGAAAAGCGCCACCGTCACGCCGACCATTGCAGAGATCGAATTGCCGCCGATGATCGACCAGGGCTGCGCGAGCGGGCTCGACGGCACGGCAAAGAGCAGGACGGCGGAGGCGCCCATCGGGGCCACCAGCAGCGCCACATGTGGCCCGCCGCCCATGGCGAGCCCGCTGATCACACCGGTCAGCGCAATGCCGATCGTGGCGCCGATGCAGGCGAGCAGCCGCTCGCGCAACGTCGCGCCGGCGAGGATTGGGACGAAGAGGCGAACCCCCATGCTAAGCCTTGGAACGAGTGGAACTCTGCGGTGTCCGCAATGCCGCCGAAGCCACGGATTTGAAAGTCAAACAAATCCGAATGTTCACGGCCAGGGAGAATATTATTGCGCGCAGCGACTTCGGCAGTCCGCCGCCAGCGGCTTGTGCTTTTAAGCCGCGTCACAGCCTTGGCGCTACTGCAAATGGAAGCCGTCCCGAGTTTCTGGCCGGTCGAGCGATCGCACGCGCAGGCTTGCGGCGGCAATCGGCGGGTGGCGAACATCGCCGCGAACGCGGACAGCAAATCGGAAGCCGACTCCCGTTTGTGCGATCTCGAGAGGGCCTGAGGAATGCCACACAGTAGCGGCTCGTCAATCATGCGGGGCGTAGCCAAGAAGCGTCACAGCACCTGCCCAATCACATGTGACCTTAAAGACCCGGCACCCAGATTGTGCCGAGTCTTTTTGTGTCGTTAGGGTAGCCTGATCCAATTGAGCGGGTCAGGAATAATGTCCCAGTACGGCGATCAGGAACCTTCTTAAGCCGGTCACCGACTTCATAAAGCCGACGGGAGCTGCAACGACTGACTAGGAATGCCCTCCGAACTTGACGGTGTCAGCCCCGAACGCGCCTTGTTGCCGTGTGCCAGTCCTGACCGACAGCGGATTGCGACATGACGGCTTCTCCACATCGGAGGTAACCGTGGCGAAGGTGCCGGCGCGCGAGCGCCAGGGAAGGCTGGTTAAAGAGCCGGCCCGCTTGCAGGAATCGAACTCATCGATGACTGAGGCCTCGGCATCCTCGATGCTCATTGCCTGGCAGGACGCCATTATGGCGTTTCTGCGTTCTGTCTTATCGCTGTGACATTTGCCGCACAGGATGAACGACACTCTTTCCCGCGTGAGGTGAGGCGATGCAAGCAGGTTAGAGTGACGTGCGGCAGGGAGGGCAGGAGACGATGGCAAAGGCTGAAACTCGGCAAGATGGCGCAGACCGTCACGCTCTCTAAAAGAGACTGTTCTTCAGAGAGTGTCGTCATAATCGATTCTGCGTCGGAAGGCTCGGCCGCCTGAAGGAGGACGATGGCGATGCGTTCGCAGACAGTTCAGTGTTCTGCAAGTCTCTAGGTTTCTTTGTGCGCGAGAGCCCCCGGCAGTTACTTGGCGCCTGCGATCGGCTTCTTACCCTGCTGGATGGCGTCGACGGCACCGCTGAACTGATCGCTGCGCTGAAGCGACGTCGGGAAAGGATCTTCGCGGAGCGAAAAGCGATCGACACCGCGATGAAGCAACCCGATCCGCCGCTCGTCGGATGGAACGCACCATAGGGCATGAGCCATATCTTTAGTCTCCCGCTTCTTCCACTTCCCGCGTTGGCTATGCAGCGAGGCCAAAAAGTGGCGATGCAGTTCTCCTCATCTCATAAAAAAGGTTTTGATGCAGATCTGCGGGTCATAAGATTCTTGGATGAGATCGATTCTCGGAAGAAGCAATGAGCCGTTCCTCTACGCCGCAAAAAAGAGAGCACCACTTCTACGTATCGATAGCCAAGTTCCTTTTCTATCATCCTGAATATGGCATTGTGTCCGTGAGTGACCCGATAAGGCGCATGGATGCAGAACGGCATGGGCTTAGTCCCCTGATACTCTACGGACTCACCGTCGCTGGACTGCCTCTTCGATGGATGACTTTCGCCCCGGTCCTCCAGCCCAAGGCGTTCTGTGAGGTGTTGCTCGACGCCTGGACAAAGGCCGACGGTTTGCGCGGCCTGCCGGACGTCCTCCGGGTCAGCCGACATCTTGCAAAAGCCAGCCCGACGCTATCAGCGGACATGGCAAGAATCGGCGTTCGACTCGAGATCGCTTCTACCAAAGAGGAATCCCTTCCGGCGTCATTGCGCTCAGCGCAGGAAGCCGGCAAGTGGCTGCCGAGAAAGCACGAGTTGGATGATGCATCACTTGCGCAAGCCGTGCAGACCCTCTGCCGCGATGCGCAAGACGACCACAATTACAATGCCAGAGGCGGCGCTCACGGGCTAAACAACCGACAGCTTGAGGGTCAAATTCAGCAGTGGTTGGCGTTGCCGACGCGACAGCCGGGAACAATCCCGTCTGGAAGACTGGATTGGCAGCCCGGTCCATGGTTGTCGTCCTGGGAAGCCGCACTGCCGCCGGATCAGCCTCGTTACTTCAACCGAAGCAGTTCTGACGGCACAACCTGGCTTCTCGCAGGAGGAGAGGCGTCAGAAGCCCCCATCGAGGATGACGATTTCTCAACTGGGTTTGACCACGACAACTCAGCGGAAATAGCCAAAGATCTCTTGGCATGCTGGCCCAATCCGCCAGCGAAAATAGCCAATTCCGCCGAGATCACCTTGCGCAACCTCCAATGGTTTGTCTCGGGGAAAGTTGCCCTGGATCGCACCGCGCGCTTCAGATTGGAAGACGTGTTGGGCATTGAGTATGACGACAGTGTGGGCTGCTACACCGCGGCCGGACCGTACGTGCTGATCGCGCAGAAGCCCCAGGCACTCGAGAAGATCTACGAGGATATTTCCGGTGGAGGGGACGCATGTCCATGTGAAATCGTCCTATCGCAATGCCGACCCGAGCTGGAGATACGTGCTGATCAACGCGTTCGGAAAGCCGCCGACTTTTGTCATGACGCCCCGCGGAGAAAAGATCGGGGGGCGTCTTCCGGACTTGATGATCAACTACTTTTTCGGGATGTGGTGTCCACCTGCGCCCGCGCATGCCGGGAGCCTGCCGCCAATGTCCGGGAGATGAGAGACTTTGCAAAACGCTATGAAGAGCAGTGGATTGGTTGCATGTGGCAGCCGTGATGAAAGTCAATCAGTCGCAGGCGAACAGTGCTGATTCGTAACGAATACGACGCCCCGCCGCTGCACCGGTCGGAGGTTACCTTCTGGCCGCTTAATTTCGGTGATTGAAGCATGACGAAACCTCGGCTCGGGCAGCTCTTCGACTGCACAGAACAGGGCGCAGCCTTTGTGGCGGAAGCTGCCGACGGAACACTCGTCCATATTGATGGCGTACCCTCTGGCCTTGCATGTGCATACAGCTGTCCCGGCTGCGGAAAGCGGATGGTGGCCAGGAAAGGCGCCGTCAAGGTCCATCATTTCGCGCATCATTCGGAGCGGGACGGCAGCAAATGCATATCACCGGGAGAAACCGCACTTCATAAATTCGCGAAGAATATCCTTGACGAGCGGCTCGAAATCGCGCTCCCGGAGATGGTCGTTGAGGACAGCGACGACCGCGAAGTGGTGGTTCAGCCGATCAAAGTAACATTCGAAGCGGCTGTTCTTGAAAAGAGGGCTGAAACCGTCGTTCCGGATGTCGTCCTGGAATTACGGGACCGTAAGCTGATCGTCGAGTTCAAGGTCACCCACGCATGTGCCGAGGTGAAGATCGCACGCATTCGATCGATGAATGTCGGCGCGATAGAGATCGATCTTTCCGCGTACCGGGAACGGCCGCTGGATGAGCTCGCGGAGGAAATTCTCTACAACGCTCCAAGGATCTGGCTCCACAATCCGCGGGAGACGGGTGCCCGCGCGCGACTGGAAGAAAGGGCTCGCAAGCGGGCTGAAGCCGGGCAAGAAGAAGTCCGGAAATACTCAGCGAAGTATCGTCATCGTCAGCCCGCGAGTGATGAAGGAGGCGACGCTTGCGAGAACTCGGTGCGCCGTGACGGTCTTCGTCGCCATTGGATGCCGCCGCGACCGCTGAGGGTTTCACCGCTGCGATCCGCGCCCTCGATCAGCGAGGGCGGGAATTGGAGTGGGAGGAACGGGCACGACGCCACAAGAAGAAAGCGGTGGGCGATCTGGAGGCTCTGGCGCGATCACGATACTACAATTCCGATCATGCAACCTTGTGGATGCGGAGTTCTCGCCGGGAGCTTGGTGGAAAGTCTCCTGCCGAGTTCACTATCGATGACGCGACACGGGACCAGTGCGCAGCCCTCCTTCCGACGAAGCGCTCGCATCGATAGAACCCCGTTTTGTGACAATTCGGATCGGCACGGGGCGCCATGTGCTCCGACCCTCAGGGGCTGTTCCGGTCGGCACGAGCCCATCGGTCAGCGGCGATCAAGCCATCGGCTTTCGAAAGGACCGGCGACGTTTCGTCTCAATGACTATTCCGGTCGGGCTGTCGGCGGTATTCTTCGCCTTGTACACGGCGGTTCGCTTCGGTTTTGGTTTGGGTGGCGCTTGAGGCTCTGCCCTTGGCTCCGGCGTTTGCTTGGTCTCTTGCTTGTCCTTGCGGGTGCAAAGCAAAGCCTTGGCGGTCGCCGCGTCCGCATCCGAGACCACGCCGGCCGGCTTGCCATCGAGATCGACCCGTGCGGCGCCGGCATCCAGTCTCGCCAGGTATCTGGCCATCCTGGTATACGCCAGCAGGGCTCTCCTCAATTCATCATCAGACAGTTCGCCGTCAAGCACCCGAATGTCATGATGGATGCCGATCTTGAGCGGCCTGGGCGCTTTCGGATTGAACGCCGCAGGCCACTTGGCCGATAGGTAGCGGAAAAGCTGTGCAGGCGATTTGCCTCGGCTAGCGCTCAACATCGTAAGCCTCGCCCGATTTGTTTTCGTTTTCGATTCGGACCTTCCTAGCACTGTTATGCGATGATTATGCAAAAATGGGCATTCGTCCCGCAGGGCAAAGCAGCAGGGCGGTCACGATAGGCAATCACCTCATCCACCGCGTGCATTGGCTGGCGCTGGTCATTCTCTGCCAGCGAAATCTCGGTGTCGCTGCCTTCCTCGCGCATCATAGCCCTGACCGGATAGTCCTTGGTCACAGCCACGCCTTGCACGCTTCGCCCCTGGTCCAACAGCAGACGCAGGGCCCCAAGCCGCCGCCCTCCGGCGACAACCTCAATTTTCGTCCCTTTCGCGGCCCTTCGGGTCACAAGGTTGTGGATGAGGCCGTGAGCCTCGATGCTGGCGGCCAGTTCGGCCTTACCCGCCTCGGAATTGACGCGGCGGACGTTAGCCTTGCTCGCACCAGCTTGCCGCGCGGGATAGTGATTTCAGCGGTATTCATGGACTTGCTCCTTTGATTGTCGTTTCAGGTCTCCCCGTTCCCTACGGGTTCAGGTCACCTGAACCCCTGCCTCGCGGCGAGTAGCGGGGAGAGAGGGGGCAAGTCCCGGGGGCGGAGGGGTCTCCCCGGTCTGCACGGAGCGAAGCGGAGGAAGATGGGGGAAACCGCCCGCGGCGGCTTGCTGGGAGAGAGGGCCGTGAGCCTTTCTCCCTTCAGACAACAAACGTGCCGCCAGGCAATATCGGCGCAGCCGTGCCGCGAAGCAGCCACAACAAAGAAGGGCGTACAAGGCAGAAGCACCGAAATGCCCGCCAGCGGGACTGAGTCAGTTCGGTGCTGGAGAAAGTTCGTGGCCCTGAGACCGGTTCAACAGGGCGGCCGTAGGAGCATCAGCATAGCGCAGCCTTCAGGCGGGATGCGGGACCGACAGCCCCCGGCGAAGGGCGCAGCTCTCTTGTGCAGGTTGCGCCCGCTATTTGCTACGGATTTCGCTGCCATCCTGCTTGCCTTATTGGAATTTTGTGCTACACATTTCGTAACCTGTGATACAAGGACGAATGACATGCCTAATGAATCGAAATCGGAAATTCTCCGCGCCCGGGTCTCGGCACGCACCAAGTTTGATTTCGAGGTGATATGCCAAGCGCTCGGCAAAACAGCTACGGACCAGTTGCGAGAACTAGTTGAGACGTTTGTCCGGCAGCACTATGGGGTGCTGGATGATCGCGTCACGGTCCATATTTTCCAGCCGGCGGACTACGAGCCTGAGGTGCGCCGGGCGACCATCAAATTAAGGAATCCGACCGAGATGATGTGGGGAGGAGCGGCAATACCTTTCGCACTCCCTGAGTTGCCGAAGAGACGGCTAATTAGTGACCCCGAGTACAGGGCCGTCGTCGAAAAGGCAGATGGCCAGGCCACCCTTGGCGGAGTATTCGAGCAGGGCGAGTGGCGCGGTCATATCTATTCCAACGGATCCGCCGAAGCCGACAATCCGACTTCGATTGAGCAAGTTCGCGACGCCCTTTACGGAACAATTACGACGATCATCCAACGTTTTCATCCTGGCTGACGCGCAGGCCCCGTAGGCGACGGGTTATGGTCTTCGGACGGTCCAGATTATGCCCCGCTTGCGGGCTCTCGGGCTCGAACAATTGCTTATGCCCCACATGCATAAACCAAAGCACGCGTTTGAGATGACTTCGAAGGGCTTTGCGGGCGCGGGCGCCCTTGACGCCATGTTTGGTTTCGAAAGGCGAATGTCCGTCTGGATATTTTCGGAGTGCCTTAACCTCCGCATACGAAACCGGCCGAAGTTTTTTCAACTCTGCAAGCGGCCGGCGCATTTCAATGCCTGCCTCTGCATGGAATGCCGCTAGGGTGTTCTGCAAGTCTACTACCCTGTCCGGCAATCGAGGCCGCTGCTCTGCCATGCGGTGGTCGATGGCATCGCCAACTGACACGTTCTCTCTGAGCGCTAGGAGAGTATCCAAAGAAGCGGTCCAGCCGCCTTGTCTGCCTGGCGCTTGTTCCGTCCATGGCCTCAAACATAACGCCTTCTGCGGATGTGCTTTTTGATCACTTGGCTCGCAAACGCCGCAAGTTTCGGGTCACATTGCCCAAATAGAAGGCGACGACCAGCAGATTGCGTTCAGCGCCAGCAACGGAGCCGATTGGCTTGCACTCTCCACCAAGAGCATCAAAAATGCCGAGATCTTAAGCGGTTCCGCCCTCGGCACGAAAAAATTTCGACATGTGCAACTGACACTCGCGGCTACCTCGAGCGAGGCGGATGCGATCAATTCACAACTCGCGTCTCGCACCAACGGCGACGCGGATGTTTTCGCAATTTGCCCACGACCCCGCCCCCGACGTGCCCCAAGGGACGCCGCGCGAGGTGGATTGGTGATCATTGGGAATGTCGGCTACCGGACGGCTCTTCCTGATGATGGGGAGAACCCAATGCGTGCGCCTATGGCGCCGCAAAGGCATGATGCCGCTGCTTGAGCAAATGCGTTGCGCGCAGCGAGTTAGATGAACACTACCTTCGATTCTATCCTTTCAATTCGAGAACTTTAATGGTAGGTTTGATACAAACAACAGCGGGTATCTATACTTCTCGTATTTACAGCGCGTCGTCATAAAACTGACGACCGCGTGAACGTTGGGGCAACCTCATGTCGGCGGTTAATTTTCCAGGTGTTGGGCATAAGTATGATGTCCGCTTCAGCAAATTCCATGTCCATCTCTACTTTGCCTCGGAGACGTCGATGACCTATTGGTCTATCGATGCGAATGGGAACGAAACCGGTTCCGAGACGGTAACGACCCTCATAAAGGACTTGGGCAACAGCGTTTATCTGGTGACCTGGCAAGAAGCCAGCGGCGAAGCGGTCGTGCATATCGAAGACTTTGGGGCTGGGCGGATACATACGCATATCGTCTGGTGGGATGCGGATACAAAATCTCCCCAGCTCATGACGGACAACGGGCCTTTCACACAAATCTAACCGGAGACGCGTCATGAAAACGTTCGGTACTCCTGTGACGCGCCGTTCCTTTTTGCGGGCGAGCGCGGCAGCGGCTGTTCTCTCCAGTGTTTCGGGGTCGCAGAGCACAGCTGCCGCGCCGAAGCTTCGCTACTCCATCCTCGACCCAAAACTTCCGGCCAATATTGTTCCGACGATGAAGGCGGCAATCACCAAGATGCTGGCGTTGCCGCCGTCGGATCCGCGGAACTGGTACAGGATGGCCATCCTCCATGCGGTGGATTGTCCCCATGGGAACTGGTGGTTCCTCCCATGGCACCGCGCCTATATCGCCTCGTTTGAGGCGATTTGCCGTGAACTGACGGGGGATTCCGATTTCACCCTGCCTTATTGGGACTGGACGGCGGATCCCGCCGTGCCTGCGGTCATGTTCGAAGGTGTTCTAAGTCCGACGGACAATGCCTATGTGGAAACTGCTGCCGCGTTCCGAGCTGCGTTCGAGCCGACCGTCAAGGCAGCTGATTGGTGGGCGATTGTCAAAGACAAAGACGGTATGCTCGATGCGGGAAGCCCCTATTTCCAACTGCTGTCACGGGCTGTCAGATTTCCGGATGACCTGTGGTTCGATGTTTTCGACAATCCGATGGGTCAGTTCTGGTTTGACCGGAGCCAAGGGCGCGGCCTCGATGCGAAGGCGCCCGAGCTTGACGCGGCGACGCAGCGATGCGTTTCGCCACTTTACGTCTTGGCGGCCCTCGGAGCGAGCGACTTCCTAACCTTTGGTAGCCCCAAGGCACCTGCGCACAGCGCGATGTCGGGCTTCGGCATTCTGGAGCTCTATCCCCACAACAACGTCCACAATTGCGTAGGAGGCGGCCCTTACAACAACGGCAAGGGCGGCTACATGCAGAACAACCTGTCGCCTCTCGACCCGATCTTCTGGCTCCATCACGCGAATGTCGACAGGCTTTGGGACGTTTGGACCAGAAAGCAGGCTCTCTTGCGTCGTGCCGCCCTTCCCGATGGCTTCCCGGTGAAGCCCGGCGACAAGCCCGTGCCGCGTTCTGACTTCGACAATTGGGCGCAAGAGTCGTTTCTCTTCTTCGTGGATGCCGCAGGGAACCCGTCGACCCGCAAGAGGGCGGGCGACTGCTACGATATTGCGACCTATGATTACGCCTACACGGCTGGGTTTGGTGAGGACGTGCTCAAGATAACGCTGGGGAACGACGCCTCCGTCGCGATGACAGCACTTCTAGGCACCGTCTCCAACGCCACCATCGGTTCTTCTGACGCTGGCGGCTTGGTCGAGATTCCCTTCTCGCTTTTAGCACGGGAGGCGAGCCCTGGCGAACCGCAACTAACGCTCCGTGTGACTCTGGATTTGCCGCCGTCCAGGCACGCTCCTTTGGAGGTTTTCCTGACTCCGGGCGGGCAGACAGAAGCAGTCTATGCCGGAACGCTTGCCCTATTCGGTACCCATATGTTGCATTGCCCATTGACGTTTCCGATTCCGATGGAGCCAGTGCTGCGTGACCTGCGAGCGCGCAACGCACTTCCCGCCACATCGAGCTTTCAAGTTCGCGTTGCACCGGCAACGAGTGCGGCGTCGATGGGCGATATGCCGCCCATGACCAAGGCCCCGGCGGGATCTATTTTGAGCATCGCCGTGACCAAATGACTGGCCTGCCACGCGCAGATCGCTTGGCGCCAAACTCAGTTGCATGGAACCGGTCGCGGGCTGCCGCTACAAGCCGCCGGCGCAGAGAAAGCGCGACGTGCTACAAGGGCGTCGGTCAACGACGCCCTTGCGATGACAACCGCCTAGGTGCGAATTCGGCCAAGGCATCGAACCTCGCTGCCATAAGCCGACAGCCGCTTGCCCGGTTCGAAGTTAAGGTCGCGCTCGACCGGCAAGCCGAGTTGCCCGGGGAGCGAGGATAGCTCCGAAAGGCTGACTTTTCCGATCTCCGGGCAACCAAGCCCAAGGTCACAGAGGCCAAAGGCGATGTCCGGTTCATCCGGATCGATTTCCGTCAGGAGCCAGGTCGCGCCAGCGTCCGGCGTGAACAGCTTGACGACGGGAATGAAGTCGACTTAGCCTGCGGTGCCGCGGACTGGTTGTTGCTGGCGGCCATTGGCAAGCAGTTGGTCCCGAAGCATTTGGGTCAGTGCCCGTTGGTTGGTCATGGTCTTTTCCTTTGGTTGGTGTCCCGGAGGACGGTTCCAAAGGAGCGCCCCGAGCTGGCTTGTCCCCAACACGGGAGCGCAGCGAATGGGAGCGGGAACCGACCGGCCGCCTTGGCAATGACAGCTGGTCACGCGCGCTTTGATGCGGCGCAGCGGCACTGTCGCCGACGTCGATTACGATGATCTCTCTGCCGATCGGGCTTTGCGACTGTTCGCCGCGAAGGACCGTGTGCACCCTGAAGTCAGCCAAGGGATAGTCCAACAGGTGCGGAACCTTCTGCTCCAACCAGTCGCGAATGGTTGCCATCGCGCTCGGATTGCCGCCAGGCACCCAAAGCACGTCAACGTGCGTATCATCGTCGTAGGAGTGTGTGGCCAAAAATCGAAAACCGTCACGTGTAACGACCGGCGTATCCACTGATCTGCCCACGAGCCTGACTTCGAAGTCAGGTATCCACTTCAGCACTTCGTGAGGGCCGGAAACATCCAGAAGGTCTACTTCATCATAAACGGGAATGCTGACAATCATAACGCGCCTCGAATGACTGGCAGGTGAGTTTGAGAAAGGCTGAGCGAAAGCCGGCCTAGAGCGGAGAACCAGCTAGGTTGTCGTGGTTCACGGGTGCGCTCAAACAAAGATACGGACATGCCAGTTGCCATGACCGACCACTGAAGCAAGCCGCTGCTGAGAAGTGCACAGAGCATGAATGCCCAACAGGTGCCGACACACCAGAAAGCACGTATGAAACCGAACATAAGATCATCCCGCACGGCCTCAAGCCCGAAAGCAGCCAGGGTTGGCCTCCTGTGGCAGCGGTTGAGTGAAAGTTGCTTCCAGGGGGTGGCTTGCCACGACAGTGCTATGCAAGCCGCGACCACGGTCGGATCGACACCGATCTCAAACAGCAGAACCTGCATAAGGATCGCGGTCGATATCAGGAGCGCGCCTGCCGCGATCCAAACGAACGTGTACGCGCCCAGAAACAACCCTATCGCGCGCCATCGACGACGGCTTAGGCTTTGTCGCCAAAGATGCAGCAATGGGGCCGATAACAGGGGTGGCATCATGGCGACGAGCATTGCCAGCCAGGAGCCTGCCGCAAGGACGAGGTCCGCGGATGCAAAAGTCGCTTCCGCTCTTGCGGCGATCTGTTGTCCAAAAGTCGTGGCCGACAGGCAGAGGTCGGGCATTGCAGGAATAACCGCCGAGCTGGCCAGGAGAACCCATCCGGCCACCGTCAGAAAAAGAATTGGTCGTGGCACTCGCGATAGTGCGATCCAGGCGACGGCGGCCGCCCGCATCTCACTGTTCCTGCCGATAGATGCTGACGCGCCCTATGGAGATATCGTCACTCGTGGCTCCTGGCACAGCAGCCACCAGCTTTACCGATAGCTCGTCTTCCAAGCCCGAGGTCGCGTGTTTGGCATCGATGATACTCGTGATGTCAAACGAGGCAGTGACGCCATTTCCGGAGGAGGCGGTTGGGTGACTGACTTTGCTCACACCGAACATGGACAACGAACCGGCCAGATGCTCGGTGTCGTCCTCAGGATCGACGTCATCGGGGAGACCAACATAAACGTAGAATATCGCCGCGTCGCTCGGACTTTTCACGTTTTCCAGGTTGAGAAAGACCCGGTCCGGCTCGCGAGCAATGCCAGGGCCGACGGACAGTGCTTGCGAAAGCCTCTGCTTTTCGCCGCTGTCCAGTTTGATCGTGGTCTCAACGACATCGCTGTTAAGACGTACAACCGAGCTATTTGCTCCCACAAGGGACGGCGATTTTGGCGGTGCCATTTGAAGGCCCCCTGAAAGCTGGGATGCGACTTGAGGCGAAATACCTAGTCGTTCGAAACGGACCGCTATCCGGTCTGTCGCCTCCGCAATCTGCGTGTCATCATCGTAGAGATATCCGAGTTTCGGCGCTTCGGTATCCAAAACGTCACGCGGCGTGAACGTATAAATCGTACCATCAACTGCCGGCATTGTGAAATGCCGGTCTCTCGGCCCGTTCAGCCAATCGGGATCGGTCGGATCGGCAAAAACGTCAGGCCCATCATTCGGTCGGCGTACCTGCCTCAACCACACCTTCCACAAGCGGTCGATATTCGCATGGTGCAACCAGAAAATCGGGTCCAACGCTGCGGTATCCGGATTGGTCATAAGACCGAGGTCGAACCGATCCTGGCTGAGCCCATTGCCCTTGAAACCTCCACCGACCCAGACATGCACCGGTCCATGCGGTTGTTGTTCCAGGCCACCGAACTTACTTTCACCTTCATCGCCATGCCAGAAGGTGGTCTTGACCCCGCCAAAACCGGCGGGCCCCTCTCCAGGCGTACCTTCAAAGAACTTCTCGCCGAGCGCTGGACCAATCGGCACAACCCTTCGATCGAGGATCAGCGGCGTCTGAACGTTAGGGACCTGGGCCGATCCATACCTGCGGGTCACATGGAGGAAGTTTCGACTGCCGTCCGGCCACTGAGGCTGTGCGAACGCCCGAGGCAGTTCCAGACTTCGCCTGTCGCTTGAGTAGTCCCAGTAAGGCAGCGCCCAGTCGGACGGTCCATGCAACTTGACGATTTCATCACGGAGAAGGGCCTCGAACGCTGCCAGATAACCACGATGCCACGGTAGAAAAAACCATGTGAGATGCTGGCATTGATTCCAAAGTTTCCGCAGTTGCTGACTGTTCGGCAACGGCGTTCCCTGAGGTATGTATCCAAATTTTCGCCAGACCTCTTCATCGATACCGTGCATGGCCGCGAGTGACCACCAACTGGTGGGGTCAGAAAGGTCTCGCTCCTGAAGTTTGCCTATGGCCCTGCTGTACCACAGCAAGGTTTCGTCATTTGGCGGCAGTTTCCAGACGTTTCGGCGAACGAATGACATGATCTCCCCCTCGAGCAACACCATCTCTCGGGCGAAAGCCCAAGGATGCACGCCAATATACTTGAAGTTGGAGTTGGCGCAAGTGCTAGTCTATCGCTCGAAAGTATTCGTCAAGTGAGTTCTGGCGTTCAAAAATCCGCAGCTAGGTTGTCGCTGGACCAACCACCAGCAGAAGAGAAGCCGGCAGGTTACCAGCCGATTTTCTTCGTGGTATCAGGGACGGAGTACCGCTTGACCGGGATCGCCTTCCATCCGGTCAACCCCTGCGTGGCGGAACGTATGGTTTCTTCGTCACCTTCGACTAGTAACGAGGAAGCCTTTTCGTCAACAACGACGGCACCAGCACGACCGACTCTCTTGGCGGTCTCCCTTGAAGATGGCGCAGCCGCGTTTTCCTTCCGCAAAATTACCTGCTGCATCACTGTATCGCTCATGATCATCCTAACCTGGAAGCCCGAACCCCTCATAGTCCCGGCCAAAGCCAAGGGGCGTCGCTGATCCGAACAGCTTGTCTCTCAGAGCGGTACTTTTGCTCGCGCCGGTCAAGCCTAATATAGTAGCGTCCGCGGCCAAAAGATAGGCTGCGAACCCAGCTAACGCGGGGCTCGCCATCGAGGTTCCACTCATTGCACCGAACGTGCCGCCCGGCAGGGTAGAAACCACCCCGACGCCAGGGCCGGTTAGATCTATCTGCGGCCCGAAATTAGAGAACGCACCCAGGAAGGTCTGGTTGGACCCATGCGGCTTGGCGATATCGCTGCTTTCCGATGAAGGCGATGGAAAGGAATCCGTCCAGCCCGCAGCCGATACCGCCACGCAAAAAGGCAATGCAGCTGGGTAGCTCACGGGCTTGCGGCCGTCATTGCCCGCGGCGGCGACGACCAGAACTCCATTATCCAATGCCGACCCGATCGCAGCCCGCACCGCTTCATCCTCGGCTCCGCCGCCGAGGCTTAGATTAACGACATGGCAGCCATCCTGAACAGCTCTATCGATCGCGTTCATGATGTCATAGTTGGTGGCTCCACCTCCTTTGTGAGGAAACACCCGGTAGCTTCTTAAAGTTACACCTGGCGCGATCCCCGCAAGATCGATGCCGCCAGCCGGTCGCGCCCCGACAATGCCTGCGACGTGGGTCCCATGTTCACCGTCGAGAGCGGCTGGCCCCCAATCGGCAACCTGCCCTGGATCGTCCTTCGTTTCATCGAGGACCATGTTGGCACCGCCAGACACATTTGGTAATAGTGGATGGTTTGGATCGATGCCGCTGTCGACAATGCCGACCACAATGCCCTCGCCAGCTGTGAACGGCAGGCTGCCTCTGAACCGGCGCAGTGCCAGAAGACTCTGTGTGAGGTCGATCTGTTCCAGTTGCAGGCTGGCTCCGGACGAAAGCGTGAAATTCCGCTCGAAGCGACCCCAGTAGCGGGGCGGCCCGTAGACATAGACCCGCTCCAAGGTGGTGCCCGGCGCAATCCGGAGTCGAACGTTTCCGTTCACATCGGTCCTGCCCTCATCACCAGCTCTCGTGCGGAAGTTTGTGAAGGCGACAACGCGCGCATCGGCGAGTGGATTGCCTCCCAAATTTTCGATCCTCAGGACGCTCCCTTGAGCGGCTGTGGCAAACACGGTCGCCGCAGCTTCGCGCTGTATCTCGTATATCACCCGCATTTTCTCGTAGATGACGACAGGAACGATTTTGAGCGATGGTTCCTCGAGCCTTAGCTCAAGCTCCGCTTTAGGCGTCATCTCAACGAGCTTCGGTCCATCGACACTGACGGAATCGATGACCTCGATCTGGCTAACTGCAACCCGCGCCGCAGGAGCTTGGCCCCCGACGGCCGCTGCCAGCGAAATCGTCGACCGAAGGGACGCGGCCTGGGCCAGCGTCTGAGACTTAAAACCATGTGCAGGAAGAACAACATATCGCTTGAGCATTGATTCATCCCCCAAAGGCAATTGACATCGCCGCGTCTGCCACATCCCCGACGCTAAGGGCTGGCAGTATGCTTACTTACAAGATGATGGTGTTCTCCGCCAGTAATCGAAGACCAGATCCTCCGCGGCAAGCTCTATGGCACAATGCCCCGACGCATTGCGGTTGGCGACGTCACGACGAACCCGTTCGACTTCTCTCTCGCCGTAGCGAGGCTCGGACGCAGTGGAGCGTCGCCAGCACTGCCGGCTTCATCCCTCGCCGGTGCCGACGCGACCGCGATAGATCAGCTTGCCATTCTCGTACGTACCAAGGATAGGCGCCATTCAGAGCTGGAAGGGCAAAGCCCCAATGTCAATGTATTCGCCAACGGGTCTGAGCCCGGCTGGGTGGACGTCCAGGACGGCTTCCGCGCCGGATCGCTGGAGGGCTACGCGCGGTGGCCGACGCCAAGCCCCTTGCAGGGTAGGGAAAATCATACTCTAGCGATACTAGACGCATAGTAACGGAGATACTGATGATTCCCACGCATGTTATTCCCTACCGGCACGGAGAGCTTCGCATTGGGTGGGCCTCTTGGGACGACGGGACCTACACCGCTCGCTCGATCAAATGGGCCTATCGCGATGGCAGCGGAAAAATCTCTCGCGGCTCTCCCGAAATTCCTTTCGATATCTTGCTCGACATGATCGATCTGGCGACATCCCAAGGCGAGCTAACACCCCACGTCAAACCTGCGACAAAGGTGCCTAAGGATGTGGCGCAGGCCACGAAGCTCGAACTTGTTGACGAGCGAAAGGCCCTGGCCGCACGGCTTGCGACGCTTCAGGTGATGATAGCGGAAGTTCCTTGGGCGGAATGGCAGCCGATCTACGACCAGCTTGGCACTCGTTATGAGGCTGTCATGGCAGAGCTCGCCCGCCGACCATAGGAATAGTCAGTGGAACCAGCGTACGCCTGTCGGTCGGACGCGGAAAGCGGCCCCGGCCTAAGCCGGGCAGAGCGCGCTCGAGGCAGTGGGCCGGTGCTGTATCGGACGCAACACGGGATTCTGGACATTCTGTGAAGAGAGATGCACGTCGCTTCAGGAGGAGAAAGAATGTCGGAATTCGATCGGCAGCTTAGTTTCGAGGCCAAGCAAACCTTGGCAGAGATGGCCTGCGACGATAACCCAAACTGGTGGCGCGACCTCCTCTCGCTCTGGGCACCTAGTGGCCACGAGGGAGGGCTCCGACTTGCTATCCGCAATGGCTATATGAACTTCTATTCGTGCGGCCAGTCGGTCGCCCGGATCGCGTTTGACCGAAAGGGAACTGCGAAGCTCTACGTTCACCGGAAATATGTATCCGGCTCTCATGATGGCGCTCAAGATTATGTGAAGCTCCTTGCCGGACAGGGGTGCGACCGACAGGGTGAGATCTGCGCGTGGGGCGGAGCCTCTATGCTCCGCTCCTGGATCGCGAACTCGGTGAAGCATCGCGGACCGGAGAAATGCGATCTTGAAAAGGCGGTAGCGCAGATGCCCACCGTGATCGACCTGGAGATGGGTCTGCCTGCCGGCGAAGGTCAGAAAACACCGCTGCGGATGGACATGGTGGCGCTGGAGCGGACCGGCGATTGCATTCAGCTCATTTTTTGGGAAGCAAAGATGATCGGTGACAGACGGCTACGCTCCCGCACCACGCCGAAAGTTTTCGAACAAGTAGAAGCCTACGAGCGCTTCCTTGAAGATGATCGAAATCGCCAGCGGGTCATTGAGGCATACCGTCGAACCTGCAAGCTGCTGCGCAACTTCAATGTGGTAGCTCAGCAGATTGCCCACGTCCCGCCGATTGACGAACTCATCCTCGAGGCCGCGCGTGACGACGGACAGCTCGACGTCGCTCCGACTCCGCGGTTGCTCATCTTTGATGACGGCGCAAAGAGGGATGAGAAAGCCTGGCAGGGACATGTCCTCAGATTGTCTGAGCGGATGCCGGTAACGGCCGTGCCGCCGCGTTCGCAAGTCGAGCTCGCCGCTTGAGCGAAATCACGCTCACGGTCCATCGTCCCGCAAAGGAGATTGGCGGCGAAATAGTTGTGACTCTGAGCGAACGAGTCCCTCGACGGCGCCATCGGCGTTCAGCGGAGCGTGCTTTATCTTGTTTGGCCGCAAGAGGCGAGATGTTGGTCACCCCCAGGATCGCAGGATTTCGGCACGCTGGTATACAGGGTGCGTTCCAATGTTACCGCAAGACCGGCGTGCTTTTGTATTGCCCACCGACCGTGAAGATCACCTCGTTGTCGATCTCGGATAGCTGAATAATCTTTCGCGGCCGACTGCTCCTCGCGGTGACATGATGGGTGAGAGGATTTATGAGGTTTACGGCTTGGCGTTGTTTAGCGTGAAACCGTTGCGGTACCTACCCTCAAATAGCGCCAGTCACGTCCAGCGTCATGCGCGTGGCGGAAAGATGGAATCAAGTTCAGGCATCATTTTTCTCAGAGCGTCCAGTTGGCGAAACCAGACCTTGTCGTTAAGCGGCGTGAAATTTTCCTCGCCAGCCTTGCGGATGAAGGCAGCAACTAGCCGACCGCGACCGAACGGATTGGGGTCTAGGACGTGAATATTGGGATTCATCACTAATCTGAAAGTGTAGTTTTCGAACTGAAAATTCCAAAGGTCCAAATTGGCTGGTAGCCCCTCGATCTCGACATCGCGGACGATTTCCAACCCTTTGAGCGTCACGTAGCTCGGCTCAAGCATACCCACGTTAAGCCGATACTTGGCGAGAATCGCCTTCTTCGAAGTCTTCCCAAACACCGTCGACAGGAAGTGGTTAAGCATCATCTTACCCTTGGGTTGTTAGCCAACCTTATCACATCCCCCACAAATAATCAGCGGAAGCCCGGCGAGTTCCAGACGAGTGCTAGATTAAGATACAGAGCGCCGCCGCGTCCCGAATGTTTCTCCAGACGTCTAGCTTGGACCATCTTCCTCGTGCACAGTCGCCTTCATTGATTCCATCAGCGACGCCCCATGCCAGCTAGAATTGTCGAATTCTTTGGATACGCACCGCTTGATCCGGCAGGGCTCGCAAATGCGACTGCTCGGCATTGCCCGTTTGTAAACGGCGCGTGCATAAAACCTCGACATGGTGCTTGTTCGCTGGAACAGAGCGCTCAAAGTCCAATCATCATCTGTCCCAACCGGCTATATGCCGGCGGACACGCAATTCTCGGAGACATTGCTGTTCAAGCATTTGGCGCCGGCGTAGCGCTCACGCCGGCCGCGATCATTGCCGAACTTCGCTTAACGCAAGGCCTGAGCGGAAAAGAGGTGGCGGTCTTTGGAAAATATTGGGGCTCAGAATTATCCATTCCTCAGCCGCGCGGAGAGGACGACGACGACATAGGTGGGTTTTTCATTGACTACGTTTTAGCAAGGCTCCGGCCGGACGGAAGCATGGCCGAGTTTACTGCCGTCGAAATACAGACCATCGACACGACTGGCAGTTACATCGAGCAATCCCAGTCCTATTTTCAGGGTGACGCTTTTACGGATGGTCGAGGCAATACACCTGGCTGGTCAACGGCAGGTCTGAATTGGGCTAACGTTTCCAAGCGGATCCTGCCGCAACTCATATACAAGGGTTACGTTCTTCGACGGGAACGCCTCTGCGGAAAGGGTCTCTTTTTTGCTTGTCCATCCGCAGTGCTCCGGAGGGTTCGGGCCCGCCTGGGCACCAAAATGCTCGAATATCCCATCGCTGCGGGAACGATTACTTTTCAAGCCTACGACTTGGGACCGCCGGTAGATGCCGGGTTGCATCGACAGCTAATCAAAGGTGAGACATTCACCACGACAGTCGAGCAGGTCGCCTACGCGTTTGTCTCGCCCGTCAATTTACCTGAAATGGGCGTTTACGAGAAAGCTATTACAGCTGCACTTGCCAGATAGCTTACTCGGCTGCAGCCAACGCTTGTTGCGCTGCAAGAGCATCGTCAGCGCTCTTGATCGCCTGGGCAATCTTCCGGCCTAACAGCGGCGGAACCGCGTTCCCTACCTGCACGTATTGTTCGGTCCTGGTGCCCTGAAATTCAAATGAATCTGGAAATGACTGAAGTCGGGCCGCCTCGCGCACGGTTAACGCGCGATCTTGTTCAGGGTGAATATATGCACCCCAATGAACGTCACATTTCGTAAGAATTGTGCAGGCGAGGTCCGTCTTGCGTGGCCGGCCGTAGCGCTTGGTGTGATCCGACCGCTTCGCCCGCTTCATTCCCTCCGGCAGGAGGTTGAACGGGATGTCGCGCCAACTGCCGCCTTCCGGAATGTGCGTCATCCGGGCTTCGTTCATGGCAGAAAGCTTCGAGGCGGAATGGTTCGTCAGCCGCTTCATCCCCTTTCGCAATTCCCGCTGGAAAGGATTCATGGGCGGGCTGCCGTACTTTTCGACCTCTTGAGACTGCCCATTCTTCAAAGCTGGGAGATCGCTGATTGCATCCCACACAGTGACAAAAGGTTTCAGTCCTTCGCCATGGGTAGGATCCGGGAATGCGATCGGCGCGCCGATGCGGTTAGCGATGAAGAAGATGCGCCGCCGTTCCTGTGGCACGCCGTATTCTTCGGCTTTCAGGATTTTCCAGTCGACCACGTAGCCGAGGGCATGCATGCCTTCCTTGATCTCGCGAATTAAGCCGCCGCCAGCGATACTGGTCAGCCCCGTCACGTTTTCCATGACGAGCCAACGCGGGCGCAGCCCTTTCACGATGCGGAGGTACTGCTGGAACAGGCCTGCCCTCGGGTCATCCACGCCCCTTTGATGGTTGTATACGGAATAGCCTTGGCAAGGCGGCCCACCGACCAGAACGTCCAGTTCACCGAGCCTCAGCCCTGTGGCGTTCAGGATGTCGGTCGCTTCGATGTTCTGGATCGGGCCGCCGAGGAATTTCGCTTCCGGATGCGTTGCCGCAAAGGTGCGGCCGGCTGTGTCGTCATAATCCAGTCCCGCAAGCACATGGAACCCTGCTTGCCGGAATCCTTCCGAGAGGCCGCCAGCCCCGCAGAACAGGTCGACGACCGTACCGTTGTGCATGCTGACTCTCCCCGTCATGCGAACGCTCCGCCTCGATACAAAACGAGAACGTTTAAAAAACCGTTCCATAGCCCGGGATCGGCAACAGCGATAGAGCCAGATGTCAGCAGACTTCAGTTTTTGGACAGGATTCGTGGCTCCAGAGTCGGTTTTCAATCCCTGTGATTCGGTACGGTAGCACAACCTTCAGGAAATTGAATCGCCCCTGAATTCCGTGGAAGCCTTACATTCCCGAAGCCACGCTGACGCCAGGTCAAGGACTCGTCCGACGCCGGGAGCGCTTTTTCCACGAAGACAGCATTCCCAGATGACGAGGTTGCGCCAGCCGGCCGTGGCGACGGCTTGGGAGTTCTTCCGGTCACGCTCTTGGGTCCGCGCAATTTTCGGATGCCAATATGATTCGTTCGACGACGGCAGCTTCGCCGCCCCGCAGTCATGGCCGTGCCAATAGCAGCCATGCACCCAGATCACCGCGCGGTATTTTGGCAGGACGAGGTCGGGCCGTCCGGAGAATCGGCTTGAATGTAACGAATAGCGAAATCCTAGCGCATGCAGGCCGCGCCGGATCGCGAGCTCGGGTTTTGTGTCGCGCCCGCGTATTGCCGACATCATGCGGCTGCGGACCTCTGATGTTACCTTGTCTGCCATCGTCGCTCTCTTACAGCCAAGCGCTCAAGCTCTGATGACAGATGTGCTTAGAGCGCCGCAGTTCCGGCCTCCGACTCACCACACTCACAGGGCCATCCCCACGGCAGGTGCATCCAGAACCTCCACAATATCAGGGTTAGACTGCACCACCGCCAACAGTATCTTCGCGGCCTCGCTAGAACGATTATCAATGCCGATCACGAGTGTGTCGATCGCGCGAGACAGCGGGATCAGGCATTGCCGCCACGCGCGGTCCCAGGCACGTTCGCTAAGGCTTCTAATGTCGCCCGCCGGACGTACTTGGTCCAGCGCCTCGCTGCGTGTCAATGTCCAGTGCTGGTCAAAGCTATCCAACAGAACGGTCCAGCCTTCGAGACCGCGGCAGGACGCATACTGGACCACGCGAAGGCAATCTTGACTGCGCGGAAAATCCCGGCGTTTTCCTATGTCCGCGCCGTCCCATACATCATATTTCCAGAGTCGCAGGGTAGTCCCGAGTCTGCTGGAACGATTGCCATCGGCATCTTGAATGACCCCGGTCGGGGGAACGCAAAAGAGCGTGTCGATAGGCGCGTTACCGGCCTTGCGGGCATCCTCAAGCAGGCTTCGGATGAGGCTTTGGCGATGAGCAAGTGGTCCGACCAAGAGAATAACGCTGCCCCCTCGGGCATCTTTGTTCGGCTCGACCTTCCAGTTTATGCTTGCCCGTTCCGAAAGCGCGTTAGCGAACACTGCGAGGTTAGCTTTCATCCGCAAACAGCGCTTGAGCGAGATTGTGGTTCGGCGACCTTCGGAAATGCCACGTTCCCAATTCGAAGCGCCACCTCTGACAAGTTGATCAACACCGTCGGCCAAACATATGCACTCCGGTGCATAGAGCGCCTTGATCAACTCCAGTTCAGGCGCGGGCCAGTCTTGCGCTTCATCGGCCAAGAGATAGTCGAAGGCGAATATTTCTGGCTCGGCAAGTTTGACCGCTTCCATGTCCTCCGGCAGCAGAGCACCCTGCTGGATCATCTCAAGCGCCGCTGTGCACTGAGCTTCATATTCGGTGCCCAACCAATCGTCGACTACTTTGAGGAGCCCCAGGCGACCTAGCCAAGCAGTCACAAACGACATTACAGTACGAACAGCTATGCCACCCTCGGTGGGATCAGATGGGACATTCATCAGAGCCATCAAACGCCGGATGTCGGAAGCTAGGGCATGGTTGTAAGTCAGCACCACGGACCGAGAGGAGCGCTCATTGAATGCACGCCATGCAAGTTGCAACAGCATTACCGTCTTACCTGTGCCGCCCCGGCCGCGGAGACGCAGCATCTTAGCGCCAAGCGTTTCCAGATAGCCGTCGATCTCGTAGCTACCAGTTACGATCCGGTCCATTCGCTTGCGGTCGAGGGAGGTGGGGGTCAGTGTTCGGAAGACGGGCGCGGACAGAACCTTGTCGATGATTTCGGGCTGAGCTGACGATCGGATCACCATCTCTCTGCCTGACTGAGCCACGGGCGAGGTCTCCGCCAGAGCGGTGAGGAAAGCAGCGCCATCGAATGTCCCGCCGAGGGCACCCGAGCACGGAACTTTATCGAATCCGCGCATAATGACCGCTCGATACACGAAGACACTGGCGTGCTGATGCTCGAGGTATGCCTTGATGGTATGGGCCTGATCGATATTCTGCTGGACGGCGCTGCTCCACTTAGGAGGCCCGTCGCGAGCATAGCGCACCTCAATGCTATCCCCGATGACTTTGACCCGGGACGGATCATGGTCCTTAACTTCGATCGCCGCGACGAAGTTGATTACCTTGACGGGACCCGCGACCCGGGCGCCATTGCGGTCGCGCACGGCTCGGCGCGGTACAAATGCTCGGCCTGGGCGCAATCTGGCTGCGATCAGGACGTCTATATCCGAAACCTTGTAGCCGGAGATTTTGGCTCCAGCAGCGATCTGGATCAGTTCATCGTCAGCCGGACTTATCTCGGATCTTGGCCATAACTTGGCCAAGGACGACTGGATCGCGAGCGCGGTCTGGTGCTCGCTTGTCCCTTCGATTCCGGTGACGACGATCATGCTCCGCCTCCCTGCAGGCTCAGCAGATAGCCGTTTGGTTTGTTGTGCAATTCCCGCAGATCTACGAAGTCGCACGCGAAGCCTTCCTGAGCCAGGGCGAGTTTGGCGTTGACCTGCGCATCGACAGCGAGCCCTTCTTTCGGATGCCAGAGCGGATGGCACAGGATCAACGCCCGGCCGGACGGTCCAGTTACTGCCCATAGGCCGCCTTCTTCCCGAACAGTAACAGGAGTTTCTGCAGCCTCGCATAGCGAGGCGAACCGTGCAGCCTGATCCTTGGATGCGTCTAGCCAGCGGCCCAGATCCAGCGGCAAGTCCAGGAACAGTTCAGCCATGTCCAAGGCCAGGCGCCAATCCAGCATCTTGTGCTGACGCCGGTTGGAGTAGCTGCGTAGGCAATCTGGGCATGACTGGTCGCATCGGCCGGCGTGGCGGGGCTTGCTCCACAGGACTCTGACAGAATCGTAGTGTTTTTGAACAGCGCGTCTGAGAACGCCGTCCTCAAACAATCTGCGGGCATAGCCGGCACCGTTTTCCAGAGTGTCGGCCATGAATAGACGCTCAGTCGCGCAATGGCTCAGGGCCAAAACCTGACGGCCGGTCCGAAACTCATTGGGGTCGATATCGAGCTCGACGGCTGCAGCAGTTTTCAGGAACTCGCTGAAGGAAGCCAGTGCCGCCTCGGCCGCGGGCTGCTTGCCTAGATCAAGCGCGCCATTGTAGCCGACGTTCGGCAAGGCGGTCATATCGATGGTCAGAATATCCGTTTTGAAGACCGCCCCGATGGCCCCTGTCTCTTCTGCCAGCTGGGTATCTGAAATCTTCCAGGGCGAGCCATCGCGGTAGAGCGTAGGGTCCGGGACAACCATAGTATCCCAGTCCCGGTAAAAAGCGAACAGATGCCCGTCATTGTCATTGATGAGTGCGATCGGTTCGCCACTGGTCAAATTCAACTCGGCGGCACCTTCCGTTCGGGCCAGCGTTTTGTCGGGTTCGAACGCCAGAACGGGCGGCGGAAGATTTGGCCCGCGCGCGCGTTGATCGTCGTAGTCCCGCGTCTTGTAGGTGGTCCGGAAGCCCTTAGGCTGGAAAAGCTTGAACGCCAATGCGGGGCCCTGGCACACAGTACAAGACTCGGCTTCGCCTGCGCGGATCGAGCCGCAACCACTGTCCATGCAGCGGTTAAACATCACTGGCACACCGAGCGGTTCTGGATCCGGGATCAGACGTCCGCCAGACTCCTGCCAATGGGCGACCCCATACGCAGTGAATATTTTCTTGTCCTTTGCGGTCTCGGCACCTGGCGAGAAGACCCGAATGGCGTAGTCGAGCGGTCGGTCGCTGATGGTGATATCGCTGGCCTTGATTTCGTGACCCTTGGGGCCGTAGAGCGAGCGGACAGTGGTCGGAAAGCCGAACATAGGAAGCAGACCTCCTGCGGCCAACCGCTCACTGAGCGCGGTTTGAATGAAAACCGGCGCATCGACAATCCTGGTGATTTCAGCCGTCAGGGCCGTTCGGCACCAGACGGCAATGTCATCTATGATGCCGGGCTCGAGCGGCGCATAGACGCCGAGGCGGCTGCCAACGTGTTCTACCTCGGGCGAGGCTTCGAGCCATGCTTGGATCCGCTCAACGTACTTGGTCTTCCAATCGGTCGTGGCTCCGAAGGGTCCATGAGTGCTGTCGCCGCGGCCGTCGGGCCGGATGTCATCAGGCAGCGAAAGGAACGCGCGGCGCAGAAGCTCTGAGGCCACCACCCGCTGGATAATTTCCCGGCGCCGAAGGTCGAGATACGGTTGAGGCGGAGTGTCGCCCGTCATTCGTTCGGGATGGTTGAAGTAGTAGTCGTCGTGTGACCCCCCTCGACACAAGGTCAGGGCATAAGAGAAGGCCTGTCCGGCGCGTCCGGCGCGGCCCACACGCTGCTGATAATTGAAACGCTGGGGCGGCATGTTCGCCATCATGACGATGCTCAGCGAGCCGATATCTACCCCGACCTCCATAGTGGTGGTCACGCTCAAAACGTCAATGCCTTGAGCGAGCGGGCTCTCCTGCTCCAGGAACGCCTTCTTGAAATGCCTTTGGCGGCGGCGCTGTTCAGATAGCGGCTTGGTTTGCCCCGTTAATTCTTCGACATGCAGCCGATGCGCCGGCTCCTGCGAGAGCCAGCGGTAGTAGTCATCGTCAGCGGGGACTGCATCTTCAAAGGTATCGGACGAACAGAATGGCGAGGTGCAGACTTTCACCGGCAGGTTTAGATGTCCGCGGGCGCACACTGCGCAGCTCTTGAACTGGTCTGGTTTACCTGGTCGGATTTCCAAGTTGAGGGTGGTCGCGTTGCTGGTTTTGATGAACCAGTCTTCACTCACCACGCCTGTCTTCTTAAGGGTATTAAACACTGCCTCGCGCAAGGTTCCGGGTTCGTATCCCAAGAGGGGCGCCGCCTTTTCGAAATATCTCTTCAGCGGCGGCGGCGCGTCGCCCGAGCTGTTCTTATCGCTGTCCTCATATCTTTTCGCATGGCCGAGAATGCGGATGGTATTGGCCAGCACGCCTGCGGCTTCGTCATCCGAGAGACCGAGGTCAAGTCCGAATGCACCCTTCGGACCAGCTGATGCCGCGCCCAAAGATTCCAGGTCGCGTCCCGCTCGGTCGAACAGGGCCGAAGCAACCTTCTCGGAGAGCTGACGGCGGATGCGATCGCGCCCATCTTGGGCTGCGGAGCCGCTGGCCTGCGGCCAGGACTCGCCTGGGGGCGGTTGGTAAAAGGCCCACCAGGGTGAACCGCCCACGATCTGACGCGAAGCGTCGGGGCCAGCAGGGTTGACACCCAAACTGACCAGCGTCTGCTCGATCCAGGAAACGAGATCGGGCCATGACAGTGCTCCACCAGCTAGGCCCGCTTCATAGTTGCCGATCGCTGCCAAATCTTCCCGCTCTGCCACGCCTCTTGCGTCCATGCGATAGGCTGGCCACAGTTCTGCGTTCTTGGCTTTCAGAGCCTGAACGGCCTTCTCTTCTTCTGGCGTTAATCCGGCACCACCCTTAGCGGCTGCGGTTCGGATGAGACTGACTGAATCACTCTCGTCCGATCCTACCTTCTGGAAGATCAGCTGGCGGATAAGATCGCGGAAGTGGTTGAGCTCCAAGCCTCCCGCTACATCAGCGGCATCATCGCGGCTATCAGTGAAGGCTATCATCTGCGCCGCTCCTGCCTTGCCACCCAGTTTGGATGCGGCGCGGTCGGCGATCAGCTGTGTGACCGCATTGGTGCCCGTGCGCATGCCGCGGATGGGCGACTGGACCTTGCCAGCGAAGAAACTCTTCAATTCGAACTGGTGGCGACGAGCATCGCATTGCGGACAGCACTCAGGAAGGGCTGGCGCTGTTGTGGGAAGCGCCGTGCACATCATTGTGCCGGTGCTTTCATCGCCATGCGAAGTGGCACGCAGATAGGAGAGCTTAGGGTCGTAGACGGCAGGCCGGAAGGCAAACTTGACCGGCTTCTTGGTTCCTGGGTCGCCGTGGGTCCACTCGCCGACACCCTGGCCGCCGGGCCAGTACCACATGTATTGGCCGTAGGGCCTTTCGAAGACCATACCTGAATCCTGCAATGTCAGATCTGTCGGGCCGGACTCTAGGAAGAAGCCCTCTCCTTGAGGTATGCCCTCCGGCAGCGGCGTAACGAATCCGCCCAGGTAACCTTCGCCGCATTCGTAGCAGTAGAGGAGTTCAAGCACCTGACCGCCGCAGGCGCATTTGCTTGCAGGCGCCGAATAAAGCTTCCCGATGTTGCGCCCATCGGCGCGGAAGGCTTCGGCAACTTCTGTACATTTCGGGCTTGAACACGCCCAAATTCCCTGAATGCGGCGGACAAACATGTGGGCGCGGAAAGCGGGCTTCGGATCCGCCAGGTCCGCCTCCTCGCCTGCCACCGCGGCAAAGATGGCATCAAGCGCGCCAGCCGGAGCCTCGCCGCCGAACAGGACTCGGGACACCTCCGGAAGTCGGGCCGGGCGATGGCCACCTTCAGGATTCACCCCGGCAATCAGGGTCGCCGCGCCCAAGGCTTCCCGCGCCGAGCCTCCGCCAGGAAATAGGGCATCGGCCCCGGCCTGGTGCCACGCGACGATGGCCGCGCCGTCCAGCGGCAACGAGGCTCGTGGCTTGATGGTCTCACCGGGAGCAATCTCGAATGTGTCGCTCGACACTCCGAAAAATTGTTCAAGAAAGCCTAAGCCTTCTGCACCATCAAGCGAGGCGGAGGTTCCGATGCAGCGCAGTTGCGGGCTGTCTGGGGCAAGTCCCAGGCGGTCCAATAGGTTGCGCACTACCAAGGCGACCTCTGTGCCTTGGGTGCCACGATAGCTGTGGAGCTCGTCTACGACAAATGAGAAGCAATGCTCTTTCGATGCAGCCAGCCACTCACGGGTCTTGCGGAAAATCGGCTCTTCGACCTCCCGCATCAGCATGATGTTGAGCATCGAAACGTTCGTGATCAAGACATCCGGCGGTGTCTCGATCATATCCCAGCGGGTCATCATCTCTCCGCAGCGGGGGTCAGAAAATTGCGCCCGGACATCATTGTCGCGTGTGCGAAGCCTGTCGGCTTCCCTGGCGATCGCAAAGATCTCTCGAGCGACATCGCGCACCTTCTTGCGATCAGCTGCCTTCAGCTCTCCGACGGGGCGGAAGGTCCCGCCGGGTGTCGCGCCCGTGTAGCGGCCGAAATAGAAGAGGGGTGCCTGGTTCGGCTCCTGAGCCCGGAAGGCGGCTTGGCGCAAACGGGAGATCTGGTCTTCGACAAGCGCGTTAGTGGGATAGAGTACAAGCGTGCGCACTGCCGCAGCGGGCCGGCCTGGCTCATGCGATCTTAAGCCTTCCCAAGTGGACTTTGCCTCCCAGTTGGCCTCCCACCAAGGATTCAGGAGGTAGCCTCGGTGGCTCTCTCCCCGCTCTTGAACTAAGCGAGCCAGAACTGGCAGCAGGAAGCTTTCGGTCTTGCCGGAGCCAGTACCCGACGTGATTACAATGTTGCGCTTTGCGGCGCTAGCAGTGGCCAGCGACGTGACCAGCGCCTCCGCCTGATGCTTGCGGAGCCGGAAAGTATCCGGTTTCCCGAACAGGATTCTAGCTAGTGTTTCACTCTGACGGGATGTCAGGCCAGCCTGCGCTGCGGCCTCCGCGATCGATGCGGTCGAGAGATAGGGCAAGACCGATTCAAGGAGTACATCTTGAGCTGTGGCACCAGTCTCGTTTAGCAGCGCTCGGCGCTCGGCGAGCAGGTTAGGATCACGAAGCCAAAAGGCGGTGTCGTAATAGCGGAGATAAGCGTCCTGAATGTAGCGAAGTATTATCTGGGGAGTGGCATCGGTCATGAAAAACCTAACTGTAAAGCTTGGACAGAATGAGCGTGGCATCATTCGGATCAATGCCGCAGTAATGGAGCTTAGGTCCGGCACGCTGGGGTATCAGTCCGGAACTAGCGGTCAAAGCCCGGGAATAGATTCCCGGTGGATCACACCCTAACACTGCCTGGAAGACACGGGTCCTCGGATCATAGCTATGCAGCTTCAGACCCGCAGCCCGGGCGGCCAAAAGCTTGACCAGGCCAAACGATCCTTCGCGCTGTGATCCCATGGAATCGCAGAAAATGTAGCGGCGTCCAGCATAGTCACCGCGATACGCCCCCACGCTGTCAATTGCGTTGACGGCGCGCCAGGTCCCGCTGCCAGGGTCGAAGCGTTGCAGATCCTTAGGCCCATCGAGGTGGATGGGCCGCATATGGGCGGCAAGCTCGCTAACAGTCGGCCCATTGCTCGCAACCGCTGCGGTGAAGCCGCGAGTGACCGCCAGCTTGCGGCCATGCACATCCTGTATCTTCGCGAGAAAGTGCTCCGCCTTCGAGGGATCGAGGCCCGACCAGATGTAGGCGGCTGGAGCGTCTTCTTGCACCGTGACCTCTAGCGCGCTGCCTGCAGCGACCAAACATGCTGAGATGGCGTCCAGTAGCACCTCGTTTCGGAAACCGGCCAAGAAGGCACTTCCCGAAGGCGTGAAGACCAAGGCAGGCGGTGCAGCCACCCAATTCAATGGGGAACTGAGGCGGTCATCATAACTAACATCAATGTGGCCGAGCGAAATAAGAGCTTGGCTCAGCCTTTGTGCTGCGACTACAGGCCCGTCTTGTGTAGCTGCGAGATCTTGAAGCCTGCGCCAAGATCCAGATCCGAGATAGAAGACCGCATCGAGGATTAGATCCGGGCCTGGTGCCTCGATAATTCGAGCTCCCATCAGCGGTGGTCCTTCCGCCCGAGTTGCTCCAGTCAGGGTAAGGCGGCGCATTGTCTTTTTGGGTGGAGCGCCTCGGTTACGTGTGAGCACCCGGCTCTTGCAAGAGCGGCAGGTCATCCATTTGTCATCCCGCGGATCATCGCCAGCATTGAATGCGTCGACTATCCAATAGTGATGGCCGCGTAGAACGCAGGTCTCCTGAAGACCGTCGACGCTGTGTAACTTATATCTGCCCTCCATCTCTGTGGGCATTTCGTCTTCGGCGTTCTGCCCACCGGAAATCGCGTCCAACTCAATAGCATGCTGACCTGCCGCGGCCTGCGACACGCCATGCAGTCCCATCCCTCTTATGAAAAGTCCGCGGAAAGCTCCATCTGTGGGTTTCGCTGTCAGGAATGCAACCGGGTCAGATTGTGCGACACGGTAGGCATTTAATTGACCATCAGCGGTCAATCGCCTCGGCTGATCTGCAGAGCGAAACGATAGACTGACTTCACTTCGCACCTTGCCCGCTATCGATGCCGTCAGCGTGAAATCGGAAGCATCCCAGGATTGCTCGCGAGACAAAGTGAGGCGGCAGGATGATCCTTTCGATCCATTGGCTGCCACGACCTCCTCGGCGGCGTTCCGCAGTTCTAAAGCAAGAGGACCTGCAGGACCGGCGGCCGTAATCTCGGGTGGAGCAGCAGCGTGCCAGAGATTTTGTGATAGCCTCAATCCGCCAGCCATCTCAATTGACACTCCTTGGGATAGCGGAGCTAAAGCTTGCAGATCACCGCCAGACACCGATGGTCCCCGCAACATTTCGACACCGCTGAATAGAAGCCATTCTTGCGGCAAACCTCTGAGTGCTTGCGACGTCCATTTGGTGAATCCTTGGCGGGCACTCAGCTTGAGCAGACTTGAAACCCGATCGCCCCACTTTTCATGGCACAGAACCAGGTGCGGCCTCAGGAACGAGATACGAGACACTTCCCGATAGAAGGCCCCGGTGTCCAGCTTGACCATCGGAACGATGGCTCGGGCTGCGCGGTGAAAGCTCATACCGCCCTCGTTGGCTTTGAGTTCGAAGGAGGCGAGCATTAGGGGGCTCAGGGCAATGTCCTGCACCGGCTCAATCACGGCAATCTCGCCGCTTGCAGATGGCGTCAGCCACAATCCATTTGTGCAATGCTCAAAGGCGGATGCGGCAGCTGGCTCAAGGCCAGTAGGTAAGGTGAGCGTTATCTGGCTGTCATCATCGGCCCCTGCAGCAGACATAAACATGCGCAGCTCGCGCCGTGGGAAGGTCTGCAGGGAGGCTGCCCAGCTTAATCGGCGGCGCTGGCCGCCGGCTTCCGAGACCTCGCCGACACCTTCCCAAGCTTCGAGCTCAGCGCACGCAGCAGCGGCGACCCTCGGGCGAAGATCCGGCGATGCCCAAATGCGCTTGAGCCAACTTGATGGTGCTGGACCACGCATCCACTCATGGAGATACAGTGTCATCTCCGCGTCGGTCAGCTTCTCGTGCGGAGCTAGGCCATACTCGACGAAGAGACTATGAATCCGCTCACGGTCCCCCCTTCGAAGCAGAGCTTGAGACAGAGCAAAGCTTACGTATGGCCAATCGTTGATGCGCTTGGCCGTCGGGCGGCCAAAATCGAAGTCGTTCTGCGCCAGCCAGAGGTTCAGGGCCTCCCAAAACCCCCTCGTGGATTTCGCATTCTGGCGTAAGCTATTTTTGCGACTTTCGTTGTCGATGCCGAGGACTTCGAATAGGCGCTCGTAGTAATTTTGGGCAGAGTAGACGTGGTCGGCTCGCATGCGCTCCGCTGCGATCGACAAAGCAGCAAGGAGGGCAGTAAACGGTGGTGTGCCAAACCTTTCAAGTGCCGACCAGGCATCAAGTTCGCTGAGGTGCCAGCTGAAGGGATCCTGACGGCTCCACGTCAGGCTGGCAGCAACCGCCTTTAATATCACATCCACGCAATCGGTCGCTGGGATGCTCAAGTGAGCCGCTATTTCGCTAGTTACCTGCCCTTCAATCTCAAGATAAACGGGACCAAGTTTATGTCGACCGTCGAAGATGACACGATTGATTGCGTCATTGACTGCGCCGTACGTACACATCGTGCTTACGACCTTAACAAAAGCTGTCAATTAAATGATCGCCCCCAACACGAATCGGCATTAGTACACGATCTGAAGAGATCATGTGCCGTGAAACCCGCCCCTATAGAGTTGACTCTATACTCTGGGATTCGTCAATAAGATGGTGCGCGATTTAGCAGCATTCGATCTACCAGATTGTCAGAACGGCAGGCAACTTGGATTACGGTCGCCAGCGAAAGATGGCCCGGTTGGTACGTGAACTTTCGTTTGGGCGGGGGACTCTGATGGACAGCCGACGGTAGGGCAATGCTAGGGATAGAGGCGTTCGCCGGCTGCCACGCCGCGGCAGGTGATGTCGCCATCCCTGATCATGCCAACGAGCCGATCGTACGCGGAGCAGCGCTGTAAAAAGGAGGCAAAAAAGAGGCAGCCGAAGGAGCGTCGCCATAGCGCCGCCGTAGGCGACCCACTGCAACGACGAGACCGGTCAAGAGGGCAGCCGTAGGAGCGTCACCCATTGCGGCGCCAAAGGCGCGACGCGGGACCGACTGCCCCCGGCGAGGAGTACTGTTCTCGACCTTTGCCGCCGTGGGTCCGGATATGTCCGCCGGGCAAAGTGCTTAATGCCGAGCGCGTCGTTGCCTATGACGCCGCTCCAGCTGTCATTCATTCGGAATGATCGCGACGACGTAGCCGTTTTCGGAAATATACCAATTCCTTTTTGCGAAACTTTCCACGGCTTGCGGCTTGGCCATGCCTTACGTTGCCTCGCGCTTTTCATTTTTCGCGGCATTCAGCCGCTCAAGAATTTCGGGAGGGCAGGAACGCCCTGCCTCGGACTGGTAACAGCCCATCGCGGCGTTCGGCGACTTACGACTTTCGTCGCACAAACCCCCACGCCCGGTACCGCCCCCTGCCCGTCACTTCGCGGATGCCGAGCTCGGCGACGAGGCCGAGCGCCGCACGCTGCGTGACCTTTAGCTCGGCCGCTATCAATCCGGCCGACACCACCGGTCGCGCCAGCAAAAGCTCGATCAGCGCCGGCAGGCTCGAGTTTTTTCGCCGCTTCCTTGGCCGGCGTTCCATCTGGCCTTTGGCCAGCACCAGCCGGTGAGTTCTCTCAGCGCGGCTGCCTCTGCAAAAGCGTCGAGGACGGCCAGCAGCCGGGTGGTGCGGTGGGGGCTTTTGCGCCGATCCCGAGGAACGATCGCAGCCCGGCATGCAGGCAAAAAAGATGCGAGCCGACCTTGCCGGTCTCCCGCAACCGCGCGGCGATTAGCAGATTGCCGGGCCAGTGCTGGTGCTGCAGCGGTTCGATGGCTTGCCAGGCATCCCAGGAGATCGCCGCGGCGAGCGCGACCGGCATGTTTTCGCGCAGCTTTTCGACGACGGCGAGCCAGTCGGCCAGCCGCCGGTCCACGTCCCAATCGAAATCACGGATCAGCGGCCCGAGCCAAGCCGACGAAGCCTCGCGCGCTGTTGCCCCATGCCATCCCGCGTCGACGTCCGGGATGTCCGCCGCGCGCGGCGCGAAGTTTTCGCCCGCCAGCAGCCGGCTGGAGCGGGCCAGCACGGTGCCGATCTCCGCCAGGCCTTCGGCAAGCGCATCGCTCGTGGCCGGTGTCTTCGGAAAGACTTTCGTCGGCGTCGTCGTCCGACCGGCCGCCGTCGCGGCATCGGGTCCAAACGATCGCGTCTCCCTGCCGGGAGGTGCCCAGGGGAAAAGATGCAGAAGAAGGACATTCCGGCGTTTGCGCGAGATGTCCTTGATGCTGGCGTTGGTGCATGGGTCCGGACTTGAGCGGATGTCGATCTTTGAAGCGGCAGACTATGCCGTGGCCGCCTTGCGGC
>NZ_JBVVQI010000030.1:0-68036 GCF_055811495.1 Mesorhizobium sp. WSM4830
GTATCATCAACGACGATAATCAGAAATCGCTGTTTCCCGCCATTTGAAGAGGGGGTGCATAATGAATCAGTCTTCGCGCTGAACCGCAAGAATGCGCTCTTCGCCGGCTCCGACGGCGGCGCCGAGCACTGGGCAACGATCGCTTCGCTGATCGAGACATGCAAGCTCAACGGCGTCGAGCCTCACACCTACCTCGCTGACGTGATCGCCCGGATAGTCGCCGGCCATCCACAAAGCCAGATCGACGATCTGCTGCCTTGGGCCTACAGCCCTATGCCGCTCAAGGCCGTGGCCTGAGAACAGCGGTTACCCTAATTCCTAATTCCACTTGATTTTCCGGAACTCGACGAGCTCTGCTGCGGCCGAGTCAAGCGCGGCCGAAGATGATGCCCCATTTTGATCGGGGCCCCGTAACGAAGACTGCAGTGAGTATCAGTCCATTGGCGATGATGAACCGGCCGCGAAGCTCCCACGCATGATCTTCGGCCGGCAGGAATGTGTGGGGGAGGCGAGCATGAAATGTGCCATCGTCGGGGATGATGGTGACCACGGCGTCCTCGAAGCCTAGCCATTCACGTGTGAGCGGGAACCATGCCTTAAAGATGCTTTCCTTAGCACTGAAGAGCAACCGGTCCCAATTGAGGCGCCCGGATGCGTTGGCCAGCCAATACCGTTCCTCGTCAACCGAAATGAGCTCCAATACGCCGGAGGGCAACTCCTCGTCGACTTCTGCATCGATTCCAAGCGCAGCGTAGTCCCCATGCTGAGCGACGGCGGCGGCACAGAATCCAGCACAATGTGTTATGCTGCCAACCACACCAGGTGGCCAAAGCGGCTCACGGTGAGGTCCACTTGGGATCGCGCAGGGAGGAAAGCCGAGCTTGGACAATGCCGCTCTGGCACAGGCACGCCCGATCGAGAATTCACGCCTTCTGCTCTCGACTGCAGTGGCGATTGCACTCTCTTCTTCGGCCATCACCAGGGCACTGCTGAGATTTCTTGCTCGACAGGTTTGCACAGCAACGTTTGGGGGGAGCAGCGTATCCAAATGTCCTCGCTCTCTCGACCGCGATCCGCTGCTGGGCGGCTCATGCAGGTCGCGCTGCGGCCAACACCCGTCCTTTGTCCTCGCCGTGCCGGATTGACCATTCGTGCGCCCGGTCAAGCATGCACGGATGGGTCCTGTATTGGATCTGGCTCTTCAACCACGATCTGCGGGCAGAACCGAAATGATCGCCCTTCACGTCAGCAGCGTCGACCCGATTCCCTAGCTCAGCGAGGGCATTCCTTTAAGAACGCCGATCTGCCCGCGAATTACAAACAGAGCAATCAGCCCCGCCACCAACTCAGCAACTGCCTGGCTGGCCAACAGTCCGTTAAAGCCCCAAATGACTGGAAACAGTAGTATGGCGGGTATGAAAAGGTAGCCTTGCCTGGCAAGGGAAACGACGGCACTGAGGCGTACTCTCCCCAATGACTGAAGCAGGGTGATCGCAACATACTGAACACCAAAGAGGCCAAAGAAAAGATGGAAAACAATACAGGCAGAGACGGCGAGATCGATTACATCCTCGTTATCGCTGAAAAGCGAAACCATTGGCCGAGCAAAAATCAGGACCACGGCGGAAAAGCTGACTGAAAATGCGACGGTTATGAAAAGCATGAACTTCGCGGCCTTCTCTACCCGGGCGAAATCCTGTGCTCCCCAACCGAAACCGAGAACCGCCTGAGAGCCTATGCAGAAGCCGATAATTGGGAGTGCCCCGATCGTTGACAATCGCACGGCTATACCCACAGCGGCAACGGAAGCGTCGCCGAATGGTGCAGCAGCACGGTAGAAGAGCATGAATGCAACGGCAGACAAAATACTGGTGATAGTTGACGGCGTTCCAATGGCAGCGATCTGTTTGATGCGGCCCACCCTGAAGGTAATGTAAGAAGTTCCGATACGAACAATCCCACACTTCTTCAGGAAATATACGATGTAGACGCTGATAGCGGCGATCTGAGACAACAGCGTCGCAAGCGCCGCTCCTCGAACGCCCAGATCTAGCAAGAAAATGAAGATAGGATCGAGCACGGTATTCAGCACGAAAGCCGTAATCATGGTCCACATGCTGAATCGTGTATTGCCCTCGGCCCTTACGATGAACCCATTGACAATGTTCAGCAGCATGAGAGTGTAGCCGAACAAGAGCGTCGATGCGTACTCAAGCGCGGCCGGCATGATTGTCGGACTGGCGCCAAGCATAGCGAGAATCTTGCGCAAAGACAGAAGCAGACCGACAGCAAGACCCACTCCGATCGGAACCGCGAGAGCGAGCGCCAAGCTCGCGCCGCGACTCGCCTCAAGCGAGTTGCCAGCGCCAAGATTGCTAGACACGAATGATGCTGTGCCAACGCCGAGCCCCTGTCCGACTGCCAAGAGGAGGACAACGATGGGGAAAGTCATGCTGACGGCGGCGATAGCCTGTGCCCCAAGCGTGCCAACAAAGATCGCATTCACGAACTGCTGAAGCGCATTGATCGATAAGCCAATAATCGAAGGAATGGCGAGTCGCATGATGAGGCGGGAAAGTTTTTCGTCCGACAGATTAATGTGTTGTTCCGGTGCTGCCATGCTTCCGATTGCCCCCTCTTCCTCAACCCCCTACCCCGGACTTATCGTCGGTTGACAGGTCGGCTACACATCTTCAGATGTATTGATTATCTGGAGCAGTTCCTGGCGCAAGATTGTGCAGAGGTTGCGGGTCGTTCCATAGCCAACTTGTCTTGGATCGTATCTCACTTCGATTTGTAGCTCACCAGCTTCGTATCCGACACGAAACCAGAAGAGGTAGTTCATGGCGGACTGCTCCATATCTTCGCCGATCCAAAGTGAGTGCGGATCTCTGGCTAGCAGACGCCGTGGATAATGGCGTTGCAGTCGTGCTCGATAGTTCAGTCCGATCCTAGGAAACGGCAAATGATCGATCCGCTTCCGCACTGCCGGATCCCGATTCAAGAACTTCATCGCCCGAAAACCGATCCCCCGGCGCGGCAGCGCGTTGCGCTGCCGATATATCGAACGAGCGCGATCCGGACGAGACTCCTTCCCCGTCAGATATAAGGGAAGCGGAACCAGTTCGCCGACATAGCCGATGATCTGAGACGGATCGATGTCGTCGAATAACTCACCTCTGGTCGATGTGAGGCTGTCGATCCAGAGCGAGTAATTCCCGAAAGCGCGGCCAAACGCCCCTGACACAGCCGCAAGGAATATATCAAAATCCTCGCATTGCGCAGACGTCGCCGAGACATTGAGAAGTCTGGCCGTCGCCTTCTCGCCGATCGTTACGCAATATTTGGCCTGATCTTCCCAAAGTTGGCTGCAATATTCTTCATTTACCAATCCCTCCAAGCGGGCATAATGGAGCCTTCTTGCAGTTTCATTTAAAAATTCCGCTGTACCCGAGCCAGCATCGCTCACATGCATATCGAACAGATCATATCGAACCCCCTCCCAATATTCGAGTTCGGTTGGCGCTTCGCTATCTGCGTAATGGCCCAATCGCTCCAGCCACCGAGAGAGAGGCGTCGTCTCTGGATCTGCAATGGTCCCGCCTGCGGCTAGCGTATTGTAGGCTGTTTCCAGTGCATTTAGGAACAGTCGGTACCCAGTACCGTCAGCTACAAAGTGATGCATCAGAACAAGCAGATAGTAGTCGCCGCTCTCTGATATCCGGAAGGCTGAAAGCCTGACGAGGGGTGTCTGACCGTCAAACCGAAACCCGGTTTGACGCTCTGCGCAGGAGCCTTCGATGACCGTCAGCTGTTCTGCCGTGGTCATGCCGACCAGGTCTATTTCTTCCACGAGGAGATTGGGTACCGATCCGATTGCCTGAGATAGGCCGCTCTCGGTTTGCACTATTCGAAGTCTCAGTCCTTCGTGCCGACCAATGACATGAGCCAGGGCGCCTTCAAGGATTGATAGATTCAAGAGACCCGCAGGCAGGAGGAAGAGGTCGCCAATGTTGTAGTGCTCGCCTAATCCGACAAGGCTGTTCCAAGATGAGACGGCAGGAGTCACTAGCAACGGTCCATCGGTGGCCTCAAAGGCAGAGATCGTCGTGGCTGATGCGATTTCCTTGGCCAATTCCCGAATGGTGGGTATTCTGTACAGTTGGCCAACGGTCAAGCTCAGTCCGGCTTTACGCGCTAATGTAACGCAACGCACGCTCAGAAGAGAGTTTCCGCCGATATCAAAGAAACTGTCATCGATCCCGATGGATTTGGCGCTCAACAGTTCTTGCCAGATCTCGGCAAGAAGTCGCTCCCGCTCCGTGCGCGGCTCAGCGGATTGGGCACTCCGAAGCTCGCGGGATCGGACAGAAGAGAGGCGACGACGATCTATCTTCCCGCTCGCCGTCAGTGGCAGACGGTCCACCATGCGAAAATCGGATGGAATCATGTAAGGTGGCAATTCCTGCCGTAGGTGATTCACAATGTCTCCTAAGGTAAGGCCATCGTCAGTTGGGACCACTATGGCCACCAGTCGGCGATTATCATCCACTCCCCGAACGACTGCGGTGGCCCTGGTAATTCCAGGATGCGCTTCAAGGGCGGTTTCGATTTCCTCCAGCTCAATTCGGAAACCCCGGAGCTTGATTTGGTTGTCTGATCGACCGCAAATCTCCAGAAGACCTTTGGCTGAGACGCGGGCGATATCGCCACTGCGATAAAGAAGGCCGTATTGGCAGTCATCGTATGGATTGGGCACGAAACTTTGCTTCGTTCGCTCTCGGTCCCGCCAGTACCCCGTGCTTACGCAGCGTCCCGCGACGCAGAGTTCGCCTGCTACCCCAACGGGAACCCGCTCCAACTGTGCATTGAGCACATAGATCTTCACATTGTCGATTGGGCGCCCGACCGGCACAGCTTTAGAGCCATCGTCGGCCTCCGATGTTGCGTAGACTGCCGCATTAGACGCGCATTCCGTGGCGCCATAAAAATTCCATAGCGGCACATCTGGAAAGCACTCTCGCCAACGAGAAGGAAGCGATGGCGGCATCGGTTCAGCACTGCTTGTGACTAGGCGCAAGCTGGTCGTTTCCGCATGTCGTTTTTGAGAGGTAATCAGACCGGACAGAATGGGCGGGGAAGCGAACAACCGAGTCACGCGATGCCTTGTCAAGGCACTCAACAAGAGGTCGGGGTCGAGCAACTGGTCATCGGTCAGGATCAGCGTCGGGACTCCCTTCAGGAGTCCTCCAAAATACTCCCATGCTGCGGCAACAAGTGCCATCGACTTCTGAACAACGATCACGTCGGCGCCATCAAACGGAAAGCATCGCCACATCCAATTCAGTCGATTGAGTATTGCGGGCTCAGGTATGAGAACGCCTTTCGCCTTACCCGTTGAGGATGAGGTGTAGATCAAGCTCGCTGCACCGTTATCAGGCCGCTCGACCTCGCAGTGCAACGCCCGAGCAGGGTAGTATCTCTCCTGCAGGAAGGACAAGCTAACGGACGGCACACCAAAATCGATCTCTTCGTCCGCGCTGGCGTGAATTAGGAGCTTAGCCCCGCTATCTCTTACAACATGGCTGATCCGTTCCTTCGGGTCATCTGGCGATATAGGCACGACGGTCGCCTGCATTGCCCGGATAGCCAAAGTTGTAGTGGCCACTTCAGGTGACCGGTCGATCAGCATGACGACCATGTCGCCCGGCCCTACCTCGCAGGTACGCAGAGCGGACTGGATCGCCGCCATGCGTTCGCGCAGTTGGCCGAACGTGACTTCTCCGAACTCGCCGAAATACGCCACCTGGTCGTTCTTTGCGCTGACCTGATCGAAGGCTTCCACGAGCGAAGGTTCGTTCTCATATACCTGCTCAGGGCCCCTGAGCGCGTCCAGCATGGCGACCTCCGAGGGGCACAGGCAGGTCAGGGCGATAATCGGCTCAGCCGGCCTCTCGACACAGGCAGCAATAAGATGGCGAAGATTGGCCGCCATGCGAGCGATCAGGTCACGTGAAAAAATGTCTTCCGCATATGCCAGTTGCAGCGCAATGTCATCGCCCTGGTCTTGCGCATACAGGGTAAGGTCGAACTTCACATAGCCTGTGTCATATTCACGAAACGTCAGATCCAAATCGCGTTCGGCCGGTGGCTCCTCCTGGGGTTCGGAGTACATGTTGAACATGACTTGGAAGATCGGTGATCGACCGGCTTCACGGTACAATCGGGCGTCCCTCACCATCCAACTGAATGGATACGCCGAGTTCGCGATGGCATCGCTGACAAGGGCTTGCACATGAGTTACGTGAGCCGCAAAGGACTTATTGACATCGATCGTGGTTCGGATTGGTAGCATATTGAGGAAAAAACCAACGATCTCCTCCGTGCCTGTTTGGTCGCGCACGACGTGCGGTATACCGACGATGACATCGTCCTGGCTGCTATACATCCGCAACAGGAGCTTAAAGCATGCCAACAGGATCGTGGATGTGGTGCACCTGTGCCGACGTGCAAAACCCCTCACTTGATCGGACAGTTCTTCACCAAGGGGAACCGCATGCGAGGCCCCACGGTAGGAATTCCCTTTCGGCCGGGGTCGATCACTCGCTAGCAAAAGCGCGGGCGGATTGTCGCCAATCTGCCCACGCCAGTAGCGCCGCTGCGCAACCAGCAAGTCCGGTGTAACGTGTACACTTTCCCAGAGCGCATAGGCCGAGAGTGACACACGATGCTCTGGAGAGAACGGGGCAGCATTGGTGTATCTCGTTCGCAAGTCTCTGAGCAACACGGAGATCGACCAGGCATCTATGATAATTTCGTGTGCGGTTATCAGTATTAGATGGTCAGCCGCGGCAAGGCGGATCATGCGCGCACGAAACAAATGGCCCTGACTGAGATCAAAGGCGTCGTTGAGCTCGGTCCGCCGCATCTCCGCCACAAGCTCCTCAGCCTCCTGTTGCGTAAGGTGAGTGGTGTCAACCAACTCTAAATTGGCGTAATGCGGATCATCAAAAATCTGGACCGGCCCATCTTCGTCGCTGAAACGTGCCGAAAGCGCGTCGTGGGCCCTGACGACATTGATCCAAGCTTCATTGAAAGCAGTCAGATCGATTGCTCCTCGTATACGCAGCCCACCTTGAATGACGTAGTTTTTCGCATCCGGATCGAGCTGCCAGAGGAACCACAGGTGTTCCTGCACCCGTGTCAGCGATGATCGTCCGTGCTTCCGGCCCGCTGGAAGCACGTTCTGTGTCGTCTCGGATTGGCTTGATAGCGATGCCGCCAGCGACCTGACGGTCCCATTTAGCACCAGCCTGAAATCCACCTTCGCCCTGAGCTGCCTCTGCAGCTGGGCTAATATAAGCATCGCCCGGAGCGAGTCCCCGCCAAGGTCCATGAATTGGTCGTTCACGCCGATATCTTTGATGCGAAGAACGCTGGACCAGATACCTCGCAGCTTGCCTTCGAGCTCCGTCTTTGGTTCCTCGAACGAATTCAGCAGCTGAGGGCGTATGGTCGTCGGATCCGGCAAAGCTGCAAAGTCTACTTTCCCGTTTCTGGTAATTGGAATGCCATCGACATGAATGATTCGCTCCGGGACCATGTAGGCAGGAAGCGTTTCGGCAACAAAGCTTCGGAGTCCACTTTCCAAGACGTCGGGAGGAGCCGATACATAGGCCACTATTCGTCTTGGCCTGATCCCTCCGTCGGCCTTGGTTATGTCTCTTGCTGTGAGCTTCACGCCTTCATTGACGGGTGCTACGGCGACGGCGCCACTTACCGAAGGATGGGTGCAGAGCCGAGACTCAATCTCTCCAAGCTCGACCCGGTGCCCCCGGATCTTGACTTGACGGTCTCGCCTGCCAAGACATTCCAGCAGGCCGTCAGCTCTGAAGCGTCCGCGATCGCCTGTCTTGTAGAGGCGCCGATGGGATGGATGGTTGGAGAACGGGTTTGGAAAAAAAGCATCTTTGGTACGCGCGCTATCATTGATGTAGCCAGCAGCGACACCGACTCCGCTGACACAGATCTCGCCGACTTCACCCGTCCTGCACAGCCGCCATCCATCGGCGACATAGACTTCAAGATTGGAGATCGGCCGACCGATCGGTACATAGGCGTCAGCTGCACTAGGCGGGACAGAAACCACATGGTGGGTAACCCCATCCGCACATTCTGTCGGGCCATAGTGATTGAGAATTGAGACTTGGGGATACAGTGCCAGCCAGGTGCGCGCCAGGGCAGGCGTCAGTGGCTCGCCGACCGTGGAGATCATGCGTAAGGCACTGAGAGGGCGCTCGTCTGCCGCGAGTGTCTGCAGATACTCAACAAATATGGCAAGCACCGATGGGACGAATTGGACAATTGTGACGCCTTGTCCCTGCAGCGCCTTAAGAAGAGCGATCGGAGATCTAAGCGTGGCATCGTCTATGATCGCGACGCGGCTTCCAACGCATAGCCCTGCCAAGAGCTGCCACAGCGAGATGTCAAAGCAATGCGATGCAGTTTGAGCGATGCAGTCCTTCTCGGTCAGCTCGAGCGCATCGATCTTGGCTATCAAATGGTTGTTTAGTCCGGTACGCTCGACCATCACACCCTTGGGCCACCCCGTCGAACCGGACGTAAACAAGATGTAAGCGAGACCGCACTCAGCCGAAGAGGGCATCGCAGAAGAGGGCATCGCAGAAGAGGCACGGTCCCCAAATAAGGCGGTCTGCACCGTCATGAATTCTCGAGTGCCGTGGCTGTTTTCTTGAAGTAGACCAAGGGCTTCCGGTCGCTCTTGCCCGATAATCAGAGTGCATCCACTCTGCTCGACCATGAATGAAGTGCGTGAGGCCGGTAAAGATGGGTCGAGCGGCAAATATGTTGAGCCGCCCTTCAGAATTGCGATTACTGTAGCGGCCCAATTGGGATTTCGTTCACCACAATAGCTCACGATCGTTCCCACCGCGCAGCGCTCTCGTAGAGTGCTCGCGATTCTAGCCGACATGACTCGCAGCTCACCATATGTGAGTTCCGCCGCGCCATGCGTAATCGCGATTCTGTCCGGAAACGATGCCCCGATTTCATCGATAGCCGCGATTACATCGGTGAGCCGACGTCCGTCCAGCTTGTGCTTCTCACGTGAATTTTCGTTAAACATGCGCCTCCAGCTCTGCGCCGCTAGCTCCGCGGCACTCGAAACCTACAATTTTTGGGGTCTCCCTCACTCCAGAGCCGATTCCAGGCTTGAAGTTTGTGAGGGGCTCGCCACGCCGGGGGCTCAATCTGCAAGACCATGTTGCTCCAAAGCTATTGCCAAAGGTTGCGCGACTTTATGCGCAAGCTTGTTTCCCTCTTAGAGACGAGGCGCCAGGTTCAAGGGAAGTTTCTGCGTGCAGTCAGCCCTCACTCAATGTCGCTGCATCTCATTCAGCAAAGGCCGTGCCAGCACGCTCCGCGCGCGGGAAGCGCATGATTACGCGTTGAAAACCTCCACAGTGCCCAAGATGTGTTTTGAACCTGACATGTTTTCTGACGATGTCAGGTTTTGGACACGCATCACGCGCTTCGCGCTGCCAGAATAGCATGGCCAGCTACGACGGATGTGTTGCAAAGTTTTTGGTAACGAGGCGCATGGCAATGGGCTCCGGTGTTCCCCGGAGAGTTGAGATGTTCAAAGGCCGCCATTTCGACCAATCTGTGATCTTGCTTTGCATTCGCTGGTATCTGGCCTACGGACTGAGCCTACGCGATCTTCGAGAAATGATGGCGGAGCGTGGCATTAGTGTCGATCATTCAACGATCCATCGCTGGGTCGTTCATTTCGCGCCGCTGCTGATGGAACGCTTCAACCGGCGCAAGCGCGCCGTGACCGGCAAATGGCATGCGGACGAGACCTACATCAAGGTGCGCAGGCGATGGATGTACCTGTATCGCGCCATCGACAGCGTCGGCGACACCGTCGAGTTCTGGTTCAGTGAATACCGGGATTTGCCGGCCGCCAAGCGTTTCCTCACAAAAGCGTTGGCACGCCATGGCCGTCCCGATCGCATCGTCATCGACGGCAGTCAGACCAACCGGGAAGCCATCGTTTCCTGCGATGCCACAAGTCGATTGCAGGATTGCTCCCAGCGCCGGTCGAAGCCGATCCGCATCCGCCAAAGCCAATACCTCAATAACCGCATCGAGCAGGACCATCGGCGCATCAAGCGCCGGGTGCGGCCGATGCTCGGTTTCAAATCGACGCACGCCGCCGCGGTCACCCTGTCCGGCATCGAGATGGTCCATATGATGCGCAAACGACAGGCACGGTACGCCTTCAATCTCTCGCCGAGCAGTTCGAAATCCTCGCTGCCGCATGTTGCCACCACTCTGGCAAATTCTCTGACCAGACAAAACTTTGCAACGGAACCACTTTCACCTATAGAAGACGCGGTCCGCAATCTGCGTTGCATTGCCAGATGATGCGGACTGGCTCGCAAGAAACTGTGGGCCCCCCATTCGTCCGCATCAAGATGCTCAAGTCGGGTTTGGACAAGCGCATTAAGGCCGATGCCATGTTCGTGGCACGGCCGGATCCAAACTGCGCGCCTCGCTTTCGGCAGAGGCAGACGCGTTGAGGAAGATCGGCAATATGCACCGCATTCGCCATTCCAAGACATGGCAAGGCCCCCGTGACCAGTTGCCGCGTTTGGCAAGGCGAGGCGGGTTTCCTCGCCGCCGCCCTCTGTTTCGTTCAAGATCTCAGCCCGCGGGAGGCCCAGATGATCGATCGTCCCAACCTTGACCCAGCCCTATACCCGAGTGACTTGGAAAGCTTGAAGTCGGTTTTCGACCAGCTTTGCCAAGAGAGCAATGTCCAACCAGGGTCACCAGAAGCCGAGAACGTTGCCTCTGACCTGGTTCGACTTTTCCAGGACGGACTTAGCGACGAGACCTGCCTGCTTATCGCAACTCGGGCGCGGCATCAGGATTTGCGGTGGCAGGCTGACCTCTCCCCGCAGACTCGCCCAATGCTAGGTCCCAAACGGCTCGTAGCGTAGCGGCATGCTGTCTTTGATTTCGGCGGCCTCAGGCGGCAGGAGTGCGATGCCGTCGGCCAACGCAATGGCCATCAAATTGGGCGAGGATCCACGTTCAAGCATCTCCAGCACAGGTTCACCCCTTTCGGTGCGGCCGGATATGCGAACGGGCACAAACTCGGTTTGACCTTGCCGCTTTTCGCAGTTGAAGCCAGCCACCGCCGGGAACCATTGCGGCTGGGTCTCGGCGAGGCCTGCCAGCCTTCGCAAGGCAGGCCGGACAATCTGCCGGAACGCTATGAGCGACGCGTTGGGATTGCCCGGCAACCCTGCAAGACTGTTTTCCTGATCCTTCCGACCTTCAGCGGCTTGCCCGGCCGCATCGCGACGTTGAGGATGTCAAGGTCGGCTCCATGAGCCTGAACAGCCGCCACCGTATGGTCTTCCTCGCCTGCCGAGACCCCGCCTCTGGTAACCAGGGCATCACAGGACGTGACGGCGCGGAGCGACAACGTCTTTGAGGAGCCCCAGGCTGTCGGGGACCATGCCGAAGTCGACGATATCCGCCCAAGGATACCCCGCCAGCAACGAGCTCAGCATGATCTGATTGGAATTGTAAATCTGACCGTGCTCAAGGGGTTCACCCGGTTCTTTCAATTCGGTTCCTGTCGAGAGCAGTCCTATCCGGATTTTTCGAAGCACCTGGACGTCGACGATCCCCGCCGCTGCCAACAAGGTTAGATCCCTGGCGGAGAGGCCCTTGCCCCGCCTTATCAGTTCCGAGTCAGCGCTGACGTCCTCGCCAGCAAAACGGATGTGATGGCCACGACGGGGCCGCTCATATACCGTGACGGTGTCGCCAATTCGCTCGCAGCCCTCTTGCATGACCACGGCGTCGAAGGTCCACGGAACGGGTGCTCCCGTGAATATCCTGAGTGCAGTTCGGGGGTCGAGGTTCTCAAGAACGCGTACATCGCCGGCGACCACCCGTTCAGCGACACAAAAAATCCAAGGCCCTTCCCCATCGAAATCCGCCGTTCGAACGGCAAATCCGTCCATGGCCGAATTATCGAACGGAGGCAGCGAAATAGGCGAGCATATATCGGCCGCGCAAACCCTCCCCAATGCACCGACGAGCGAGACCGTTTCCCTATGTCGAACAGGTTTGGCGAGCGCGATGGCTTTGGCTACCGCCGTCTCGAACGGGATAGCTTCGCCACTCTGCCCGGCAGAACAGTCGGCTTTCAAACCAGGTTTCGCGGCGTGAAATTCGATCGCTCTCTCCTTTGCGTTGTTCTCGAAAGGCAACGGCCAAAGGTTTCTAACCTGACACGCTCTTGAGATAGGCGATGACGTTTTTGACGTCCTCGGGATTCTGGAGACCAGGGAACCCCATTTTGTTCGCCGGCACTTTCGCCTTGGGATTTGTCAGATATTCCATCAGGTTCGGCTCATCCCATACGAGGCCCGCAGAGCCCACATCCTTCATGGCTTTCGAATAAGAATAGCCAAGGACGGTCCCCGCTGTCCGGCCCACGACGCCTTTCAAGGTTGGCCCGACTTTGTTCGCTTCGGTATCAGCGCTGTGGCAGGCGGCACACTTTTTGAAGACTGTCTTTCCGGCCTCGATATCCTGGGTCCGCGCGACCGGAGGCAGTAACGCCAAAACCACTGTGGCACCGACGAACAGATATTTCACGCAAGAATTCCCCGATTGGAGATACGGCAGGCGGTCGATATGTTTATAAGTCATGATCCAATCCTCTCTTGAAGTACGTTGCTCAGCCGGCCGTAAAGGAGCTCGTCGACCCCCTCGGCGTAGAGTTCAGACGTGCAGCGCGCGTATTGGGGAATATTGGCCGTCGACTGTCCCCAGATCTGCTGCCCTCCGGCATCAGCGTCAAAATGTGAGTATTGGCCGGAATAATTGAAGGAGTGGTCGTCGCCGTTGTAGTTCAATGGGAATCCCTTGTGCGGGCACGTGGTCGAGAATCCGACAATGTCGCCGTCCGGTCCCGCACCGTCTGGTAACTGACGTCGAGGGTTCGTTCGGCTTCAGCCTGTTGTATTCGATGAGTGCCAGCCCCGTGCAGACTTTGTCTGAGTCTGCGCAGGCAGTGCCACAGCTATGGCCATTCCTGCATCGGCAAACGTTCCTCCCCTTAGAGATTGACGGCGGCCGATGTCAGGCAGCTTTTTGCAGCAATTCATGCGTTCCCATCCATTAGGTGAAATGTTCTCGCAAATAGCTCTGCAACGCTTGTGCCAACCGGAAAAGCCGGCGCTTTCTTGAAGTCTCACCAACGACAGATAATTCTGGACGGCATACCACTGTGCCGTTCAGAATTATCTGGCGTGTCCGGAATTAAGCCGATCTTCCGAAGTCGTTTCCGCGCTCGTGCAAAAGCTTGAGCGCATCGCTGCCGCACGACATGACACGAAGCGTGGTCTCGATTCGGGAAAGACAATGCTGCCAACGCCGTTGGTAACGGCAGCGCAGCTATGGAGGAGGTGCCAAAGCGCGCGAAGGGAGGTGTTCTCACCGTGGATAACAATCGCTTCGTATGCGTCGGCTCCCTCAACCTTGTGTTCGGCGCCGATCCTCCCGCGTCGGTTGAATGACGCGCACCTCCAGCGAGTGCCCTCGCCAGTTGCCGCGCAGGCAGGCCTTCCAAATTGCCTGTCGAGAGATTCCTGCCAACTTGGCGAGCAGGTTGAGTGGCACGTACTCTTTCCTCGACATCGTGCGCTATTCCCTAGCGGCAGAACAGAACCACCGAGTAACAGCTGGAGTTATATCTGTCGTGACAATCGCACCTGGCATCGCCACGCAGCCTGCAAGGCGCGCCTGAAGGCGCACGGCTGGACCTTGGTCGAAAGGGCTGCTTCGGTTTACCAATCCTGTCGTCTTGGGTTGACCAATCCGTTGTCGACTGTGAGCGGGTTTACCAATAAGGGCGGCTATATTCTACGCAAATCCAATAACTTAATGCCAATCCAGAATTAACTGTCATTGAGGCCATTGGTAAACTCGATCTTTGGATCGGAAACTCCTACCTTCAGCCAGAAAACACTCCTGTTTTCAATCGCATAGGCCACCCACAAGCGACCCATAATTCCGGACTGGTAAACCCCGTGAAAGGCCAAATAATTCCGGACGTCACACCGTCCTGCCCTTTTATGCGACTTTCGGAGCACAAAAGGCGAACAGCATCATACTGGTTTTGCTCATGTCTTTCGCATTCGCCGGCCGCAATAGCCTCGTCTCGAAACCACTTGGCTGAGTGGCCGTCCGAGCTGGGCGCGTGCTGTTTGTTTTCGGAAAGGCTTTCGCAGAAGCGACCGGCATCCATGGCCTGTCGCGGAAGCACTCGATGACGACCTGCGCACCCGTCTTGTATTCGTTGGTGGACGGACGAGGGACGCGCGGCCTAGTTGAGCTCGTGGATCTTCACCCCAGGAATGACAGCGTTGGCGATTTCGCACAGATGCTGATGATGCGTGAGATAGATTACCTGGCCGATACTCGCCATCTCGCCAAACAGGCGGAAAACCTCCTCCGACCGGAGGTGGTCAAAGGTTTCCATGATGTCGTCGGCGATGAACGGCACAGAGGGCCTGAGCCTGGCAAACTCGTGATAGCCGGCTAGCCTTAGAGTCAGGTACAGCTGGAAACGAGCACCCTTGGACAGCGCGTCAGCAATCTTGGACTGGCCGTCCTGCTGGATCGCGATAAGAACTTCGCCGTTCTTTGCCGGCTGGGTCGTCAGGCCGGTGTATTGGCCACGCGTGATCAAAGCGAAAGCGTCGGACGCCTGTGTCATCATTCCGGAACGGTGGCGTTCGCGATAGGCCGTAAGCGCTCTCGCTGCAGACATAACGCCGAGCTTCAGTTCGATAAAACGAACAGCCTTTTCCTCGATCACCAGAAGGACTGTTCGGCGTTGAGCGTCTAGTCGGGCAACTGCGCTGTCGCCGCCGACGGCATCGAGTTTGTCGGACACCCGGGTGCGAGCGACAAGTTGCTGTTGCAACGCCTCCTCGAGATCAGCGAGACGGCGCTCGCCTTGCGCCTTTTCGACTTCAAGCGCGCCAAGATCGGCGCCTTCGAGAAGTGATCGCGCCTCAGTGGCACTGTCCACGCCCAACTCGGCTGTCAGTTGGTCCTCAAGCTCATCCAGACTGCTCCGCAGACGATCGCGCTCCCGCAACAACTCGTCGCGCTCGACGACTTCCGGCAGGCTTTCGACTCCAAAAGCACCCAACACTTCCTGCTTTACCGCCTCATGTGACGCAATCTCGGCGCGCAAAGAGTCACGGGCATCCTCCAGCTTTTGCAGATCCGCGAGCAGGTTCATCCTGGCGTCGCGGGCACGCTCAGATTGCTCCAGGCGCTCGGCAAGCCCAACGCTGAACTGTTCGGGGCGTGTCGATGTCGATCCGGCGGAGTCTTTCTTGCTACTTGAGCTCGACCATTTGGAACCCTCAGGCGCCTACGACGACGACTATAGCCGACGCATTGCGGAGCGCCGTCAGGAGGAAGTCGTTGACTTAGGCGGGGCCAACTACGTCAGTCGAGACGGCCGCGATGATGGCGTCTACTACGATGGAGACGGGAACGAGCGCGAACTCCCGGACGACTATCGCGGCGTCATGCGTTTCCTGGATGGCCAGATCATGTTGGTTACGAAGGGCAGCATCTGGAACAGCTTGTCCTCGACTTACGACGGCGTGCACGAAAGGCTGTCAACAGGACAGATTCGCCAGCTGATCAAGAATCTAATCACTCGACGCGATGCCGCATAGCGCCGTTTGAAGGGACTGTCCGTTAGACCGTATGTCCGCTTCTGCCGGTGAGGTGGCTCGCCCTATACTGCGCGTCCGAGGGTTGCTCGGCGGGCTGAGCCGCTCCTAATCATAGGAGAACGAGCCGTGGCAGATTATAGGGAAGCATTTGTCCGAATCGATGTCGCAAAGCTGAGGAATGCCATCGCAGTTGCGGATGGCGGGCGGGCGGGAGAAGTTCGCTTCTTCGGCGACGTCGACGCCTCGGATGAGAACATGCGCCGAGTTATCCAGCGGATCGCCATTTCGATCGAGTTGGCCCGCGCCCGGGATCGGCGTGGGGAGGATGACGTTGGTTTAGAGATCGAGTGGCTACCTTGCACATGCTCCGTTCCTTTTCTGAGTCTCGATAACCAGAGAAAAGACGGCCAAATCCCGTTTGACGGGCAGGCACATGCGACATTTCGATTCGATCAAAACTTTCCCCGGGTAGCCCTGCCAGGAATGGGGCCTGAGTTTGCTAATGGGCACGCATGAGCGGGCAGACCTCATAATTTCGGCGAAGCAGGTTCGCCTACGCCCGCGAAAACCCTTGACCCATCGGCGACAGTTTTGCGAACTGTGATATAGCGTGCTCGCATCGGCAGCCGACCAGCCCGCAGTGATCAAGGATAGCAATGAACGAGACTGAAGATGACGCTACGCTCGAGACAGAGGTGGCCGAAAATATCATCGGCGTCGAGCCAGAACCGCTCGACCAGTCTCTGGTAATCGATCGGCCGTTTGATCCCAGTAAGATTCGCGTCACCACCGAGAAGAAGAACATCGATCTCATCGTGAGGCGCATCCAGCACAGCGAGATCGATCTGGCGCCGGAATTTCAGCGCCGGGCACGCGTTTGGCATGTTCACCGCAAGAGCCAATTGATCGAATCGCTACTGCTCCGTATCCCCCTCCCCGTCTTTTATGTGGCGGCCAATGAAAAGGACGACTGGGCCGTCGTTGACGGACTTCAGCGGTTGACAACCATTTTCGACTTCATGACCGGCGAGTTTCGTCTGTCGGGCTTGGAATACCTAAGGGTCCTGGACGGCAAGACGTTCGAAGAGCTTGATCGCGCTATGCAGCGCCGCATCGAGGAAACGGAACTCGTCATCAACGTGATCCAACCGGGTACGCCCGAAGAGGTCATGATCAATATATTCAAGCGCATCAACACTGGTGGCGTTCCGCTCACCGGGCAAGAGATCCGCAATGCGCTGAACAAAGGGCCCGTGCGTTCCTATCTTCGCGAGCTGGCTGAGCATCCATCTTTCATTTCAGCGACAGACGGCACCGTGCGAGACGACCGGATGGATGCGCAGGAAATGGTCCTGCGCTTCCTCGCATTCCGGATGACAGCGCCAGCGGAGTACAGAGTAAATGACCTGGACACATTCCTGAACGACGCCATGCGGCGCATCAATGCCATGACCGACGTCGAACGAGACGCGCTGGCCAGCGAATTCGTTCGGGCGATGAGCGCCGCGCGCCGTATCTTTGACCGCTTGGCCTTCCGCAAGCCTCGATTCGACGAGAAAGGCAATCTCAAATCCGATCGCAACCCGGTGAGCAAGCCGCTTTTCGAGGCATGGTCAGTTTCACTGGCCACGCAGAGCGACGGAGCTCTTTCGGACCTTGGCGATCGCCGCGAAACTGTCGTCAGATCGTTCAATGAGCTGATCCGAACCGATCCCGAATTCGTCATTTCGATTTCCTATTCCACCGGCGTTCCCAAGCGTGTTGTGAAGCGCTTTGATGAAATCGCCTCTCTTTTGCTCAAAGTGTTGGCAGACCTGTCGTGAAAAGCCTGCATATCAAGAATTTCAAGAGCATTGCCGACGTCGAGCTGCCGCTTGGCAGGATAACCTTGTTGACCGGCCTCAACGGCGCCGGCAAAAGCAGCGTCATGCAGGCGCTTCTAGCCATAAAGCAATCCTACAAAAGTGGCGAATTGCAGCGAGGGCTCCTCAACTTCTCCGGCGAGCTTGTGGACCTGGGCTCTGCCGGCGAGGTGCTTTTCGAAGACGCCTCCGAGGACAGGATCGAATTCTCTTTCATCTCCGATGAGCGATCAGAAGCGATCCGGCTGGCATTTGCCATTACCGAAGACAGATCGATCGCGATCGCTGTCGATGTACCGGAGAACAAGCTAGCCATCCAAAGGATGCTGGCGCACCCGACGATAAGCGCTCTGCTAACAGGAGAACTACCTGGCGCCGATCACCTTGCGTTCCAATATCTTCATGCGGAGCGAAACGGACCACGCAAATCGCTGCCCATGTCCGGAAGGCGTCGGCTGGAACTGGGAACGCGAGGCGAATACGTGCTGCAGGCCTTGTTTGAGCATCAGGACAGCGCAACGCTGAGCGGCAGCGATCCGCGGCGCATCGAGGGGCATGGCGCCCGCCTCAGAGATCTAGTCGAGGCTTGGTTGAGTGAGGTCAGCCCCGACGTCCGACTCGATCTCACACCGCTCGCCCAGGCTGATCTTATCGTGGGAGGCTATACGTTTGGCAGCGAAGGATCCCTGCGCAGCCGGAGTTTTCGGGCAACCAATGTCGGTTTTGGCCTGAGCTATATCTTACCCGTTTTGGTCGCGCTTCTGGCAACCCCTACCGGTGGCCTGGTGCTGATCGAAAATCCGGAGGCGCATCTGCATCCCCGCGGCCAGACCAGGATCGGTGAGCTGTGTGCCCGCGCGGCTGCGGCCGGCGTACAGGTTCTCGTCGAGACCCATTCGGACCATCTGATGGATGGTGTCAGGATTGCCGTGCGCGAAGGAATCGTTGACCCTGAGGAGGCGGTCTTCCACTACTTTACGCGAACGGGCTCAAAATCATCGGTCGAGACTCCAAGCATAGACCGCTCCGGAAAATTGAGTGCGTGGCCCGCGCACTTTTTCGATCAGCATCGAAGAAATACCGCCCGGCTGGTCAAGCCGACGAAGTGATCATGACCGACTACGTCCTCAACCGAGCGTCCGTCTCCGCCCGCTTCGACAACCTTCAGGCCGCGCAGGCCGAGTTCCTGCAATTGGCTAGAGCGCTGGCAGCGCTTGATGACGAAGTTGAAGCCCTGCCAGCATTCCGCTCTTACAATGATCCATGGCTCATCCCGTTGGTCGATCAGCCCGACGCCGCTTTGTCGTTGGGCGATGTTGCCCATAGCCTCTATGCGATCGACGAGCACGAAGCTGCCGAGTATTTCGATGCGCTGCAAAGAATGGCGCCGGCGGATTCGGATCTTGAGGAGGCCGAAATCGAGGCGGTCCTGCGGCTTGAGCCTCAACATGCGGCACAAGATCATGACGCCTGTTTTGGCCGCGCCGTCGAGGCAGCGCCAGACGCAGTGCTATGCGCAGTCACCGGTGACCTGCTAGTGGGGCTATCCCGCCAAGGCCATTGGAACATCGACCATCTTGCTTTCAAGTCAGGGGACAAGGACTACCATCTCGATCATCTGAGCAATTCGGTGCACGCGGTCGCGATCCGTGACCGTCGCACTGAAGACATGATGAGAGCGCTAACCGCGCGAGATCTATGGGAAAGCAGAGGCAGGCTGTTCCCGAACCTCAAGTTTGGGGTCGAGGTCGAAGGCCAACTCGCCCACTTCGACGGCGGTTTGCTACCGCTATTGTTCCGTCGGTTCGCCGATCTGGACCGTCGTGCAGCGATTTGGAAAAACACGAGCTTGTTCCCTGACCATCGTCCCCGCATAAAGCCGGAGTCCGATCCGACCATGGCGCAATACGCAGCTCAGCGCAGGTTTCGTAATGCGCAAGGTCAAAGCACAACCTATGAAGAGCACATCTACGTCGACAGCCTTTACCGCATTCATCTTTTGAAGCTTGCCGCCGACCAAACTATTGAGATCGGGTATGTTGGCCGCCACCTGCCGACTGTCAGACACCGGACCTAGCGTTCTATGTCCCCCTTGGTGGTCTCAGACCGCCTGATATCGTGGTCCTGCATGCTGATCCCCGAAATAGGACGGATCGGTCGCATGTAGCTGGGTGATCCCGAAGGATCGAGGTCACTAGCCATGGCTCTTTCCGAGTCTTTGGCGGGCTTGTTAGCTCGCTAACGGTTGGAAGCTGCTGAAAGCAGACCGCAAAGGGCGGTTAACTTGCTTGGCCTGGCGTGCCAGCGACGAACGCGGCGTGACTAGACAGCAATTGTCTACCCTCACGGAGCACGGGTCCGGTCCGCCGCCCTTTAGAATTCGTGGTACTCATCCTGGCTCATGGCAAGCAGCCGACCGGGCCGCGGTTCAATTTTGGTTCAAAACCAATCCTCCGCCCGTTATTCCGGTGCTATAGTTTTGAAATATTCCGTGGAAATCATTGATCTGACGAAAAGGATTTCATTTCACTAACTCCATTTCGTGAAAATTGGCTGCAAGGTCGAATCGTTTCAGACAACCCGTTTCTGGCCTACATCACCGAGATAACAGGCCCCCGCGGCACTCAAGTTGGCGGGGTGGAACCGCGGGTTTGAAAAAAATGAAAATTCCTCTTTCCGCTTTTTCATTCTTCGTCAGATCAAGAAATACCAGATGACTGGTTGCCAAGGGAGAGCCCGGTGAAGCCACTGGCGGGATCGAACAAACAAGGCGAGCGCTACGTCCGGCCGGATGCGGTGGCGGCCGAGATAGAAGCCGTCCTTGAATGGCCGCTGCCGCAGGCGTTCGCTTTGGCTGCGGCGGGCAAGCTGCGGCCTCAGACGCTTGTCTACTTGATGCGAAACTGCAAGCCGAACCGACCTACTGCGCAATATGATGCCCTGATCGTTGCGTTCTTCTCAAGGCTGCAGCGGGCCGGCGCTCCAATGACAAGGGGTATGTCGGACCTGGACAGAGAACGCGTAGACGATCTGGTCAAGGACAAGGCGCTGAAGTTGATAGAAACGGACCGCCTGGACATCTTCGAGATGAGTTTCAAGCTCGGTGCGGAGCGGCTTTATCTGACGGCAAAGGCCGCTGTCCGTCTTCGCACTAGGACAGAGGTCTCACGCGAGGACCTTAGCGAACCGGGCTCCGACCTGACCGGCGAGGAGGCTGCGGATTCGCTGAGCCTGGCCAAAGGTGGGTCGATGCCTTTGGCGGAAGCCAAGGCTATGTTGAACCAGATCTACGAGTTGCTCACCGAAAAGGAGCGCCTGGCCATATTCTACGTTCATCAGGCTGGCCTGACGGAGAAGGAAGCAGGCGAGCAGATGGGCTGCACGGACCGCAACGTCCGATATTTGATCAAGAGCGCGAGCCGGAAGGCCCGGGCGAGCGAGGAGAGCGCGCCACGCCAAAGGCGCGGGAAAGAGTGAGGCCATGAACAGCAACCCAATCCCTATGGATCAGCTTGACGATATACTGGCCGTCGTGCACCTCGAGCTTGAGGATGGCGCCACCGCTGACCGCATCAATCAGATCGCAAACGAGAACCCGCAACTGCGCGCCGAGATTCTGGCCTTTGCCGCCGAATGGTTCGCTTCGGATGGAAGTGATTTGTCGGACGACATCCTTACCGTTCAACAGACAGTTTCGGAGCATACAATATTGTTGGAGCGGTTTTGGCAGCTGACGATGCCTGCTGCGATCGACCCGTTCGAGAAACTGTCGACTGATGACCTACAAGCATTGGCTGAACGATGCCGCGTCGACCTGATTATCCTACGCCAGCTTGTCAGGGGCCGCATTGACGAGACCACCATTCCGGGAAAGTTGATTGCCTGGCTTGCTGACGCCACCGGCGCGAGTATGGCAGACGTCTGGTCACATCTGGCATCGGGTCAGATCAACGCCGCGGCCGATTATTTCGCGCCTTCCGGCAGGCGCACGGGTGCGAAGGTAAGCTTCGCCGAAGCGATCCGAAGTTCGGACCTCAGTCCAGATGACAAACAGTTTTGGCTCGCGCACCTGGAAGCTTGATTGGACCAGTTTGCAGCAATTCGCGCACTTGCTCGGGCGCTCAGGAATGAAGCCGCACTGTCGGATTCTCTGACAGCAATGGAGGTTGCTCGCGGGGTGGCAAAACACCTCGGGCTCGCCATCCGACCACATGAACCGGACTACCATGAGCTGGACGGTGCGCACGGCGCGCTCGATCGTCAGTTCAAATTCATATTCGTGCGTAATGACCTGGCCGATGACGAGCTGGCCGAGGTGATTGCCCATGAGATTGGTCACTTCAAAGTCCATGATGGTGTTGAGAAGGGCTATTATCCCCGCTCAGAAGCGAATGGCGGGGATCCCAGCCAGCGCATTGAGACTTATGGCATCAAGGAGCGCCGAGAGGCCCAGGCCAACAGTTTTGGACGAGAGCTGATTTTGCCGCGGCCGCTCGCCAAACGACTATTTCTGCAAGGAAATGAATGCAAGCCGCATCTCTGAAGATCTCAAGGTGCGCTATGACACTACGCTGCAACAGCTTGCCGACGGCCTGCTCCTGCCTGACGTACAGTCCACTGCCGAGACGTTCAGTCCCGCAAACGACAATTGCAATGAATCGCAGGCCCGTGCGGTCGATCATCGCGGGTCGCCGTTCCTGCTTGGGGCCGGACCTGGAACCGGGAAGACCAAGACCCTCACCGCGAGGATCGTCTCTCTGATCGCGGACAAGGTCCCACCCGAGAAGATCCTGGCTCTTACGTTCTCAAACAGGGCAGCACTGGAACTGGCGGAACGCGTCCAGCGCGTGGCAGGCTCAAGCGCCGTCAATGTCTGGACCGGAACATTTCATGCTTTCGGATTGGACACGATCCGCAAGCACCACGCGCTTTTCGGTGTCTCGGGCGATCCAAAGATCGTCGACGCCAGTGAAGGCGTGGCAATGCTTGAGGAGGTCCTGCCAGCGCTTGATCTGAAGCACTACCTCAATCTCTTCGAGCCCGCGCTGGTGCTTCGCGACATATTGCGAGCGATCGCGCGCGCCAAGGACGAATTGTGGACCTGGAAAGACTACGCTCGGGCTGCCGAACAGATGCGCGTGAGGGCACAGACGGGTGACGAGACGGTGGCTGCCGAGAAGGCGCGCGAAGTAGCGCTGGTCTACGAGCACTATCAAAACCAGCTCATCAAGGACCGGGCGGTCGACTATGGCGATCTGATCATGCGACCGACACTGTTGATGCGCTCGGACCAGGATTTTCGGGACGGAATGCGCAAGCGCTTCACCCACGTCCATATAGACGAATACCAGGACGTGAACCGCGCCAGCGCGATGCTTGTCAAGGAAATCGTTGCAGAAGGCAGCAATCTGTGGGCCGTAGGCGACGCCCGTCAGTCCATCTACCGGTTCCGTGGCGCATCCGCGGCAAACATAGCCAGGTTTGAAGCTGACTACTCCGTGGGAATAAGGGACGGCTTGGAAGAGAACTACCGCTCAAGCGAAGAGATCATCGAGGCCTACACGGCCTTTGGCGCCACCATGAAAGTCAGCGCCTTCGCAGGCACCAGCACGCTGCATGCCGCAATCGGTTCGATCGGTGAGAGCCCATCCATTTTTCCATGCGCCGACACCCAGGCCGAGATGGACGTCCTTGCCGGGTCAATCCGCGAGCTCGAGGCAAGAGGCGTTTCGCTTCGCTCGCAGACCGTACTTGCCAGAAGCAACGGCTTGCTTGCCACTGTTGCGGAGGAGCTCGAGGCACGGGGAATACCCGTTCTTTATCTCGGGCCGCTTTTTGAGCGTGCAGAGGTTCGCGATCTGCTTTCCCTGCTTTCGATCATTTCCGACAGCGCGGGCACCGGCCTGGTGCGTATCGCTGGTCTTCCCGAATATCGCATCCCCCTGGAGGACGTACTGAAGGTCATTGGGGCCGCACGCACTACCGAGCAGCGGGTTCTCGATCTTCTCAGAAAAATAGAGAGCTTGAAGGAAATTTCAGCGGCCGGGCTTGCCGGACTGATGGTGTTGGCCCGTCACCTGCAAGGGACTACCCAAGGCACGACACCCTGGCTGGCGCTTAGCCGGTTTCTCTTTGATACAAGCGACTATGTAAGGACGGTTCTGTCGGGTCAGTCGCCATCCGACGACTTGCGTCGGGTCGCTGTGCGCCAACTCCTCGATGCGTTGCGCGCCATGCCCCTCCACGGTAAGGGAACACCGATCCGCCGCGCCCTTGATCGCATCCGCCACATGATCATGCTTGCCGACGAGCGCGACCTCAGACAGCTTCCGCCCGAACTGAGCGGGCTGGACGGGGTGCGCCTTATGACCGTTCACGCATCCAAGGGCCTGGAGTTCGAGGCAGTCCACCTGCCGGGGCTTTACGCTGGAGCGGTTCCCGCACCAAACCGACCGCCGGCCTGCCCCGCGCCGGTCGGAATGCTAGGCCCCGAGGAGGAGGACGCTCACGAGGCGGAGGAGGAGTGCATCCTCTTTGTTGCTATGTCGAGGGCAAAGAGGCACCTCAGACTCTATCGGCCCACCACGCGAAACGGCCGGAAGGCCAATCCATCAAAATTTCTCGAGCGTGTTCCCGTCGGCCCGGGTCATTCCATCGCCGGCGTGATCCGCAAATTGCCCCCGCGGAGCTACCACCCCATTCGCCTTCCGGCTGCCCCTGATGAGCTGACAGCAGATGATGTGGAGCGCTACTCGCAATGTCCGCGCCGCTTCTTCTACGCGCGCGTCCTAGGCCTGTCACAGCGATCCAAGGCAGGCGCATATCTTGCCGCGCATAGCTGCGTGCAAAAGGTGATCGCCTTCGTTCGCCAACTCGGCGAAGGCGTCGAATATGATCGCGCCGAAGCCGCCGCAATTTTTGACCATGCGTGGCATGAAAGCGAGCTCGAAGAGCACATGTTTGGCGCTGCATATCGCAAGCTGACCATGTCAATGCTCGATCGGTTGCACGCTTCGGCTGCTGGAGCGGCCGCCACCAATGGCCGCCTCTCCACAGCCATTGGTGGTGAGACCGTCGGCCTAGAGGTGGACCGTATCGTTCGCGACGGCGACAACCACGTTGTCAAGACAATCCGTTCGGGGCGGCAATCGGCCGGCGATGCGGATCGGCTGTCAGCGACCCTTCTTCTCAAAGCCGTCGAAGAGACGCTCGGCCCCCAAACGCGTGTCGAGCACCATTACCTGCTCCTGGGCTCAGTCCTTGAGATTGGCCAGACAAAGGCGAAGTTCGACAAGCGTCTGGGCGACTGCGAGGCGGCGATCGCAGATATCCGGAACGGGCTCTACGAGCCAAGGAAGGACGATTTCCGCTGCCCGCGCTGTCCTTACCTCTTCATTTGCGCCGCGCCGAACGCCGAAGCCTGACCGGGACCCTTTCTTCGGCAGCACCGTTGGCGGCCGAAGCACCAGCGGCGAAATCAATCCTCTAAAAAATCTTGGCAGCGGCCTTTCCGTTTTCATTGAACTCAGCCGATCCAATGTTCAAGGGCGGCCTGTTGCCGTGCCGGAATAGAGGAAACTGATAGATGAAAACTGTAATCTTTTTCGCGGCCGGAGCCGAGCCTCTCGATCGCGTCGAACTGGAAGGGGCTGCCGTCGTCGGGGATCTCCTTGCCGTGGTGAAGGAGCGCGGTATCGATGTCGCCGAGCTCCTGATTTTCAAGGAGGACGACGACGAGCCCCTGGAGCACCACCACCCGCTCCATGGCCATGATCACCCGGTGTTCCATGCCCACCGTTGCCGCAAAGTCGACGTCACCGTCCACTACAAGACGGAAGCCTTCAAGCACAAGTTCGCGCCCTCGGCGACGATCGCAAAGGTGACCCGCTGGGCTGTAGAAAAGGCGGGCCTTGGCAAGGAGGAGGCCGAGGAACACGTCCTCCAGATCCATGGTAGCCGCGTCCAGCCGCCCCAGAATGCGCATCTGGGCAGCTTCACCGGCGAAAGCTGCGCCGTGGTGTTCGACCTGGTCCGCAAGAAGTTGGTACAGGGCTGATGGAAGCTTTGGCGACGGCCGAGGAAAGGGCGTTCCGGGAACACCTGGAGCGCCCTGATTTCCAGTTCGGCACGATCAAACAACAATGGCGTCTGCTGCGCGTAGCGTGGCCGATCGCCGACTTCGCTATCAGAGCGCGCGATGGCACCGAATGGGGGTTCCGTTTTCTTCTGGACGGTTATCCAGCGCAACTGCCGAACGCCAGGCCTTGCGACATAGAGACCGGCGCGCCGCTTGCCGCAGGAAATTGGCCCAAGGGAGCGGGCCGGGTGGCGGCGGCCTTCAATCCCAACTGGAACGCCGCAGCCCTCTATTTGCCATGTGACCGGATGGCGTTGCCCGGCCACGAGCAGTGGATCGTGGAACACCCCGAACTGCTCTGGAAGCCCACCCGCGGAATTGTTCATTATCTGGAGATCATCCATGACCTTTTGGCTTCGTTTGCTTATTTCGCGCCTGTTCGGCCGGCCGCCTGATCTTTCCATCTCGGCTGGCCTCTGGCTCGAGCTGCTTGAGGGGCTGCGCATGCGAGGCGGCAATCGCCGTGAAAGCGGCGCCTTCCTGCTCGGGCCGACTGCAGCGCACCGCAGGGTCAGCTCTATCGTGTTCTACGACGAGATCGATCCTCACGCGTTCGATACCGGCATCATCGAGATCGACGGCGGCTCGATGGCGGATTTGTGGAACATCTGCCGTGAACGTGGCGAAGTTGTCGTGGCCGATGTTCACACCCATCCCGGCAGTGCCGGGCAAAGCGAATCTGATCGGCTGCACCCGATGATCGCCGAGCCGGGTCACATCGCAATGATCCTGCCTCGCTTTGCCGCCGAGCCGATCAGCTTCGAGGAGATCGGGCTCTACCGCTACCTGGGCCGTTTTCGCTGGACCATTCTCAAACGGTCGCTTCTGCGGCCCACACTGCGCATAGAAGGAACAATCCATGGCTGAAGATATCATTGATACCCTGAACAGGTCCGCCAAGCTCTTCATGGATCGCGGCACGGCCGCTACCGCGGAGGAAGCCCAGCAGCAGTTGCATTCTTTCCGGATGCACCTTTTCATCGGCGAGAGCGCAGCCTCGAGCCCGACCCATCAGGCGGCGCTGCTCACCGCTCTCAATTGCGCTCGCCGCACCCTTCTTGGCGGCGTTACGGTGTCGGGCGCCCTAGACGCGCCTTTGACTGTGCCGGTGGTTGCCGGTGCGACCCTGGCTGACGCGGTAGGACACCTTCATGGCATCGTCGTCGAGACCATCCCGCAAGACGTTCCGCTTGTCAGCATCGGAGCTCCGCCGCCGGTCGATCGCGCGGGTTTTGCTATCAGAACAACATTCGAAGGCTGGCGAGCCGGCCTAGCGCCCTTCGGCGCCCCTGCCCTCGCCGACTGTGCCGAGTTTACTCCCTCTGGCGTGCTTGCTGGAGCGCTGGCCGTGTCGGAAGTCTTCGCTCATTTCGATGGCGAGCCGATGGCGGGACACCGACCGATTGGGATGTCGCTGTGGGACCTCAAAGGGTCCGCCGATTGGAGATCGCCGACGTCTGATGGACCCGCCGTGGCACAGTTCCCATCGGATTTCTGGGTGATTGGGCTTGGCCATCTTGGCCAGGCTTTCCTATGGACGATCGGGCTCCTGCCGTTTGCTGATCCGTCAAATGTTCGCATGTTCCTTCAGGACATCGACCGGGCCGGGCCGTCGACCGAGAGTACATCCGTTCTCACTTTCGCTACAGACGCCGGGCGGCTGAAGACCCGCGTCTGCGCTGACTGGGTTGAGGCCCGCGGCTTCCAGTCCAGGCTGGTCGAGCGGAGGTTCGCTTCCGACCTGCGTGTTGGCCACGACGAACCCCTGCTGGCGCTTTGCGGAGTGGACAACCCCCAGGCGCGGGCCATCCTCGAAGGCGCGGGCTTTGCGACGGTTTTCGAGGCCGGCCTCGGTAGCGGCTTGGAGGATTTCCGCCTGATCAGAACCCATAGCTTCCCGGCACCAAACAAGGCGCTCGATATCTGGGCCGACGACCCGGAGATGGACGAGGCGGGGCATCAAAGAAATGCGCCCGTTGCCCTAGTTGGGCGCCCGCCTGCTTACAAGGATCTTCATGATCGCGGCGATCTCGACGAATGCGGCCTGACGCGGTTGGGACAAGTGGCGGTGGGCGCTCCCTTTGTCGGTATGACTGCTGCTGCCGTCCTGATTTCGCAAACGATCCGTATGGTCGCCGATGGCGTTCGCCCCACCGTCGTCAATTTGGATCTTAGGGCACCACAGCATCGTAGCCTCGTGCTGCGCGAAGCTCATGACATCGTTCTGTTTGGCACCGCCGGATTGGCCTGAGGAGGATGTCTACCTACTCGAGAATACAAGTCCTCTCGCCTGTTAAGAGCGTTGGCTTCCAGCGTGCAACGGTGAGGGCCGGATATATCCACTGGAGGGGGGCGAGAAGGACGACCTCAACCATTGTCAGGGTAGCTCCATATCGGCCGATCGAGCAGCGAATGATCCCGGGATATCACCGACCAAAAACTTCTCCTTCGACAGCAGCCCGGCGTCCTCGAGGGCCTCGAAATCCGGCAGCTGGCGCAGCGTGTCGAGCCCGAACTGCGACAGGAAGGTTTTCGTCGTCACATAGGTGTAGGGCGCGCCGGGCTGCGGGCTGCGCGGCCCCGAGGCGATCAGTTGCTCAGCGCGCAGCACGCCGATCAGGTCGCGCGACACCTCCTTGCCGAAGAAGGAAGACAGCTCGCCTCGCGTGATCGGCTGGAAATAGGCAATGCACATCAAGACCAGCGCCTCCGATTGCGTCAGCTCCTTTGCCCCCTCGCCCGCTGCCGTGCCGAAGGCGGCGCGGATGGCGTCGCCAAAAATTTTCTTGGTCCGGTGCTGCCAGCCGCCGGCGACCGCGACCAGCTCATAGGGGCGGTCGGCGAGCTCGGCGCGGATGTCGTCGATGATCAGCTCGAGATTGCAGTTTCTTCCCACCACCCGCGCGAGGACACTGCCTGTCACCGGTTCATTTGCGGCAAAAATCACCGCTTCGACGCGGCCCATCCACTCGCGCCAGCGCAGTTCCGGCGGCAAGTGCTCGAGTTCGGTGTCCAGCAGCGCCGGCTGATCGTTCGGCTTGCGGCGGACGGAGGCTTCGGCCATCGCTAGAGTCCAAACAGCCGAAACGTGGTGCGGCCGGAAAGCTCGCGCACCGCCTCGAGTTGTTGCAGCCGCTCGAACAGGCGCCGCGCCGCAAAGCGCGACAGGTCTTTGGTCGTCAGCGAGCCGGAGACGGCGTCTTCACTGAGAAGCAGAAAGATCACCTCGCCGGCGCCTTTGGCGCGCAGTTTCGGAGCCACGGCCAGGAGTTTTTCGGCGCGGCGCGACAGCTCGGCGGCCAGCCGGCAGGCGTCTGCCCCCGCCGCCACCAGCGCCAGGCAAACCGCCCGCTCAAAATTCTCGTCCCCGGGTCGGATGCGCCTGCCGCCGGCCTCGCCGCGAAAGACCGAAGCAAAAACCTGCGCCATCAGCAGCGGCAGCGGCCGCGGCCAACGCAGGCTTTGCGCCAACACCAGGTCGGCGAGCCACCAGGCAAATAGCTCGGCATCGGGGCGCATGGCGACGACGTGAGCGGCGATCGCCGCGGCGGCGAACGGCGCCGACCGCTGGGACTTTGCCAGGTTATCGACCTCCGCGCAAAGCGCGGCAAGCGCGGCACCGTCCCAGTGGAGTCCGAGCATCTCGACGATCCTGGCGAAACGATCGGCGGTGACGGGCGGCTGCCCGGCCAGCTGTCGCCAGGCGCCAAGGATGGCGCCGGCGGGACCGGGATCAACGCCGACCGGGCGCAGGTGCCAGGCGTCGCGCAGGGCGGCCGCGTCCTCGGCGCGGCCGGCGAGCCGCATGCTGGCGGCGGCACAGCGATGCGCCAGCCGCTGCCGCCAGGCGCCGGCCCAGGCAGGCTGCGCCCGGGCAAGGGTGTCGAGCGCGGCCAGGGCGGCGCCGGCCTGGAAGGCGGCGTCGGCGTCGCTGGCGGCGCCGGCGGCGAGCGCCCAGGCGGGGACGGTCGGCGGCGCGGCGGAGCTGGCGGTCGCGGGATCGAGGCGAATCATGGTTTTGGAGGGTAAAGCGGCCGTGCGCTTTGCGCTATCGTTTTCGCGCCAAAGCGCACAACCTGTCGGGGCGATAAAACGAATGATAATCTTGCCTTATCGTTCGTTTTCGTCTCTATATGAGAAATGGCCGTTTTCGTCGAGCAGAAGCCCAACAATCGCCCTCAGCCATCATCCGGAGCGTCCCACAGCTGGCCGCAAGACCTTGTTTCCGCCACGCCGGTGTCGGCTGAGCCCAGGGCCGGCGCCGACAGTCCCGACGGCGAGCTGCCGGACATCGTCTCGATCGTCATGGCGATGGATCAGGCGCCGGAAGACCAGCCTGCGAAAGCCCCCTCCCCTGCCCTGCTGATCAGCGGCGGCCAGACGCGTGTGCCGGCGCATCTGGAAAAACTCGCCGATCGTGCCCGCGACTATGTCGAGGCGGCGAGCTCGGCCAACACCCGCCGCGCCTACGCCGCCGACTGGAAGCATTTTGGGAGCTGGTGCCGGCGCCAAAGCGTCGAGGTGTTTCCGCCCGATCCGCACGTTGTCGGGCTGTACATCACAGCTTGCGCATCCGGCACGGCCACTGGCGACAGGACGCCAAACTCCGTGTCGACGATCGAGCGACGGCTGTCCTCGCTGACCTGGAATTTCTCTCAGCGTGGCCAACCACTGGACCGGAAAGACCGGCACATCGCCACCGTCATGGCCGGTATCCGCAACACCCACGCCTCCCCTCCCCGGCAAAAGGAAGCCATCCTGCCCGAGGATCTGATTGCCATGCTGGAAACGCTCGACCGCGGAAGCTTACGCGGGCTGCGCGACCGCGCTATGCTGCTCCTCGGTTTCGCCGGCGGCCTCCGCCGATCCGAGATCGTGGCTTTGGATGTCGGCCGCGACCAGACCGAGGACGGCCGCGGCTGGATCGAGATCCTCGACAAGGGCATGCTCGTTTCCCTTCGCGGTAAGACCGGCTGGAGAGAGGTCGAAGTCGGGCGCGGCTCATCCGATGCCACCTGTCCGGTTGTCGCGGTGCAGACCTGGCTCAAGCTCGCCCGTGTCGCACACGGACCGCTGTTCCGGCGCGTCACCGGCCAGGGCAAGGCGGTCGGCGCCGATCGGCTCAACGACCAGGAGGTCGCCCGCCTGGTCAAGCGGACCGCGCTGGCGGCCGGCGTACGCGGCGACCTGCCGGAAGGCGAACGCGGAAAGCTCTTTGCCGGCCATTCGCTGCGCGCTGGCCTCGCCTCCTCGGCCGAAGTCGACGAGCGCTATGTGCAGAAGCAACTCGGCCATACTAGCGCCGAGATGACCCGCAGGTATCAGCGGCGGCGTGACCGCTTCCGGGTCAATCTCACCAAGGCGTCCGGGCTCTGAACAGCCCCCTCCCCCGGTTGATCGCTGGGTGAGGCGGTCAGATTCTTTGAGGTGATGACAACACCTCGTCGAGCACAGCCAGCGCTGCGTCCAGACTATCGGCGGCCGACGCTTCGTAGTCAGGCATGATCATCAGCTGCGCGATCGCGCGGCCGACGAATTCCGGGTTGAGCTTTTCCATCCGCTGTCTGGCGAGAGCGACCTGTTCTGGGAGCGCACGCAGAGCGTTGACGACCTCGTCCAGTTGCGACCGGGCTGCGGCAGCGATGTCGAAGATGTCGCGCGGTTTGGCTTCCGATCCCCGGTAATAGACCTTCTTGGCGATAATTTCCGGAATGGTTTCAAGACGCACCGTCCTGCCTTCCACCACACGGGTCTCGAACGGCGTCCTTGTTAGCGCTCCGGCAACGATGAAGTCGATTTCGCCAACGCCTTCGAAGGCGAACTTCTGAAATCGAAGCCCGTCACCCAGATAGTCGGATGGCATCGCTTCGAAGTGCAGGTGGCTTCTGGAGGGGTCGATGAATCCGAGCAATTGAGGGTCGTCGAGGAAGATATCGATGTCATGGCTTTCGCGATGGCCGATCTGGATCATCATCGCCGTTCCGCCGCCAAATGACCATTCAAAGTCATCGCCGCCGGCATTCTCGCGAAGCTGATCGATCAGGTCGATAGTAATGCCAAAAAGCCGCCGCCATTCGGACGGGCGTCGGCTATCAAGTCCAGCCATTACGCGGCGAGCGGATAGCTCTCGCCGGACCAGGCAGAGAACTTGGCGGCAAACGCCTTCAGGTCGTCGACCGCGATGTGGTGCGCGGTTGCGAACTCGACTTGCTGGGCGAGAGGGACCTCGCCGAGAAAGGCGCTGACATGACCGGGATGCTGCTTGGCCAGATCGATATCAGCAAGGCAATGCGCCAGCGCCGCCTCGTCCAGTTGATCACTGTAGGGCGCGTTCACCGTCGTCAGGACTGAACCCAGATGCTTGCTCATCATGCGTGCAAGATAGTCGTTTCAGGCTGGTCGCACAAGTTGCCGCCCTCTAGCGCACCATCGGCGGTCGGCGACGTCAGCGTTGTTCTCGTGACCCAAATGAGCCAGAATCGCCTCCAAGATCGCCGACGACGACGCGCGGCATTCCCTTGATGAAAAAGCGCGGATTTCCCAGCCGGCCGGAGCCCAAGAATGACCGAGCAAAAACCCGTCCGCCTGCCCGACCCCGCTTCCGTCGAAACCGTGCTCGCGGGTTTAGAGCCGCAGTCAGCCGACATCGAACTCGCCCCTGCCCTGAACAAGGCCTTTCCAGGCTTCGTCTTCACCGTCGCGACCATTGACGATCCATACTGGTGCAACCCTCACGACGTTGTCGCTGCCGACGGCACCCGCCTGGGCGACCATCGCGCCTGGGTCGAGCATGAACTGTCCGAGGTAGGCGGTGACCTCAACGCCTTCTGGAACCGGCATCGCCAGAGCGGGGAAAAATTCGCCGAATGGCGCGGCACCACCGCCTTCGCCTTTGCCCCGACCGGTCCCGGCGTCGCCGACTTCGTGCAGATCTCGCTCGGCCGCCAGATCGAGTTTCTGGCCGGCGCGGTGGTCGATCCCGACTATCGCCCCCGCAAAGTCGACGATCTGTTCGAGCCGACCTGGATTCTGCGCGGTTCCGCGGTCGAGACACAACAGCCCGCAGGGCCAGTCAATCGGCTGCGCGGCCGTTCCGGCGGCGGCATCGTCCACATGCGCAGTTTTTTGGCGCGCCGGACGCGCATCCAACGCAAACTGCGCGAGGCGCAGCGGCCCGAGCTGGAAAACCGTTTCATCCGCGAGGTCGGCCCAGATGGCACCCGCGAAACCGCATTTTTTGACGCCGATCCCGACTGGTTCGATTTCGTGCCGCGCGAAAGCCGCTTCTTTGTTGCCTGGACTGAGCGGCTGCTCGCCGACGAAGGCGTCTCCGTGCACCGGCTGATGGAACGGATTAAGGCGATTGACACCGAAATCGATCTGCCCTTCGCCTGGTTCTTTCTGATGACCCACGACCATTGGTTCGATCCGAATGTCGGTCACGCGATCGTCGCCAGGAGCTCAATGTCGCGATCACTCGCCAGGCACCGGTGCGGGTCGCCTAAGGAAAGCCGATAAGAATTTGCGCGGGACGCTTGGGTAAGCAGGAGCTGTGCTTGGGATAAGCACGCTTTGTCCGCAGACAAAATCGCCGAATTATGTAGCATATTCAGTTGCATGAATCACATCATGTAATGCTATCCTGAGACCATTAAGCTTTTGTTAACTTTAAATTTCTTGCCCGGGCGAACGAATCGGACATAATGACGGTTGCTTGGCGCTTTTACGTCAAAAATCGTTTTTAGAGAGTCTCGATCGAATGAACGTGAGTTCGCCCGTTCCTACGAAAGTCCCGCTGCTGTTCGAGAAAAGTATCCTCGATCAGGGCGACCAGATATCGAAGAAGTTGCACCTGCTTTCGATGCAGCGCTTCCCTCCCCATGCAAAGAAAAATCTTCGTTCGTTCTCGCTGGCGGAGGTTGCCACGTATCTGGGGGTGTCCCAGAGCCATCTGAAGAAACTGCATCTGGAAGGAAAGGGACCGGTGCCTGAAACCTCGACGTCGGGCAGACGCTCGTACACTGCTGAACAGATGCTTGAGTTGCGCCAGTATCTCGACCAGTACGGTCGATCCGATGCCCGCATGTATGTTCCCCATCGGCGACCGAGCGAGAAGCTTCAGATTTTGGCTGTGGTTAATTTCAAGGGGGGCAGCGGGAAGACCACTACCGCTGCCCACCTCGCCCAATACCTGGCACTTACCGGGCACCGTGTCCTAGCTGTCGATCTCGATCCGCAGGCGTCGCTTTCTTCCTTGCATGGGTTCCAACCTGAACTTGACCAGACAAAATCGCTTTACGACGCGATTCGTTATGACGACGAGAGGGTGCCTCTCTCGGAAATCATCAAGCCGACGAATTTTCCGGGCTTGGACATCGTCCCAGCGAACTTAGAGCTGCAGGAATTCGAATACGACACGCCTCTAGCAATGACGGACAAGTCTTCGAATGTGGGCAGGGCGTTTTTCACGCGCATCTCGAAGGCATTGATGGAAGTCGACGATCTCTACGATGTCATAGTTATCGATTGTCCGCCGCAGCTTGGCTACCTTACGATCACCGCACTGACCGCGGCGACCTCAGTGTTGATCACGATCCATCCGCAAATGCTCGATGTTATGAGCATGGGCCAGTTTCTGCTCATGCTCGGGAACATCCTGGAGCCGATCAGGGCGGCCGGTGCGGAGGTGAATTTGGAATGGTATCGCTATCTTGTTACTCGATTCGAACCCACGGATCAGCCGCAAGCGCAGATGGTGGCGTTCCTGCATACGCTGTTCGGCGAATTCATTCTCAAGAACCAGATGTTGAAATCAACGGCGATTTCCGATGCGGGGATTACCAAGCAGACCCTCTACGAAGTCGAAAAGAATGCGATGACCCGTTCCACATACGAGCGAGCAATGGAGGCCTTGGACGTCGTAAACGGCGAAATCGTAGCTTTGATTCATGAAGCATGGGGGCGTTGACTTTGTCTGCTGACAAAAGTGGATATTTGCCAAATGTATTCAATGCACTACGCGCTATCTGGAGGTAAAATATGGCACGTAAGAATCTTCTTGCAGGCCTGGTAGAAGCTGAGGCCGACGACCGGACGTCATCAGCCTCCGCTGCGGCATATCCAATCCGCGGCGCGTCAAAATCCATGATCCGCTCAGTCAACGAGTTGGCAAAGCAAGCCGATGCGTATCTTGAGGGGGAGCATGTGGTCGAACTCGACCCAAGCGCAGTCGATGGCTCGTTCGTTTCCGACCGCATGGGCGACGACGAGGAACAATATCAAGAGCTGCTGGAAGCGATTAGGGAGAGAGGGCAGGATTCTCCCATACTTGTCCGTCCGCATCCGAGCTCAGACGGCCGCTACATGATCGTCTTCGGCCATCGAAGAGTCCGAGTCGCTCGCGAACTGGGACGGAGGGTGAGGGCAGTCGTCAAGGAGATCGACGACAGGACCCATGTAATTGCCCAGGGTCAGGAGAATTCCGCTCGGGCAAATCTCACTTTCATCGAGAAGGCGATGTTCGCAAAGCGCCTTGAGGATTTGGGGTACGACAGAGATGTGATCTCGTCAGCATTGGCCGCGAACGCCGCTGCGGTCTCGAAGATGGTATCGGTTGTCACCAGAATTCCCGCATCTGTGATCGGTAAGATTGGATCAGCTCCGTCTGTAGGCCGCGAGCGTTGGGTTGAGCTGTCTCTGCTCGCCGGCAAGAAATCCGAAGTGGTTAATGCAATCGTGTCCGAACCAGAATTCGGTGAGCTGGAGAGCAACGAACGCTTCGAAAGGTTGCTAGCAGCCTTGAATGCTAAGGGGAAGCCGGTTCGCAAGGTAGCCATTAAGTCCCAAGCACAGTCCTGGGTCCCCGAGGACAAATCAGTTAGCGTCAGCGTCAAGAAGGCAGGCAAGGCCATCACGATCGCCGTGAAGGAGATGGACGGCAGCCGCTTTGGGACGTGGATTTCCGATAATCTGGGCAACCTTTATGAGGCGTTCAGAAAGTCGGAGAAGACATCAATAGGAGACTGAAACCGCAAAAGAAAAAGGCCCCCGAACGTCACCGTCGCGGAAGCCCTTCTCGTCTGTCGCAAGCTGAGAATCGCATTTCCCCGAATCACTGTCAAGAGTCTTTGGCGTCGTTTTGGCGAGCAGATTTCTTTTGCCTAATCGAGGGTGAAAGAAAAAATGGAGACGGGTATTGCAACGACGCCCTTTGGGCGGCGGCCGATGTCGCTTGCCATGCTGGCAGCGCAAAACGATTCACGTGAAATCCCCAAGGGCAGGGTCGTCGACAAGTGGCAGATCTATCGCAATCTCTGCGAAGGCAAGAGCATCGTCGGCATCGGGGATCGTGCTCTGGCCGTCCTGAACGCGTTGCTATCATTTTATCCTGACAGTGAGTTGAGCGAGGAAAACGACCTCATCGTCTTTCCCTCGAACGCTCAGCTGTCTCTCAGGGCGCACGGGATGCCTGACGCCACGCTCCGGCGGCACCTGGCGGCTCTTGTGGACTGCGGGCTGATCATCCGTCGGGATAGCCCGAACGGCAAGCGCTACGCCCGCAAGGGCAGAGGAGGGGAGATCGAGGAAGCATTTGGCTTCTCCCTGGCGCCGCTGCTGGCTCGTGCTTATGAGTGCGAGGCGGCGGCCGAGCGTGTTCGCGCCGACAACAGGGCGCTCAGGCTTATCCGCGAGCGGATCACCTTGCAGCGCCGTGACATCCACAAGCTGATCGAGGCGGCGCTTGACGAAGATGTCCCAGGAGACTGGGGGGGCCTGTGGAAGCGATTCCGCGGCGTTGTGGAGGCGGTTCCGCGCCGTGCCAGCGTCCCCGAGCTCGAGCCGATCGTAGCCGATCTGGCCGCCTTGCGTGATGATGTGGATAAGCTGCTGGAAATCCATATGAAATCCACGAATCCGAACGGCAATGACTCTCAAAACGAGCGGCAGCAATCTAATTCAAACACCGACTCTATTTTTGAATTTGAACCTGCTTTGGAGAAAAGCGGGCCGACGGCCGAGCCCAGGACGAGGACCGCAGAGGCCCCGAAAACATACCCGCTGGGGATGGTGCTAAAGGCCTGCCCTGAAATTGCGGACTACGCCGTTGATGGGATCGACAGTTGGCGCGATTTCATGATTACCGCCGCCCAGGTGAGGGGCTACCTTGGTGTCTCGCTGTCGGCATATGAGGAGGCCTGCCATGCGATGGGCCAGGAAACCGCCGCGATCGTGATTGCCTGCATCCTGCAACGCGCTCAGCACATCAATTCCGCCGGCGGATACCTGCGCGTGCTGACTGACAAGGCCAGGGCAGGGGCGTTTTCGGTCGGGCCGATGCTGATGGCGGCATTGCGAGCGAACGGCGTGACAGCAAAGATGACAGGGTAACCGTTGGCGGATCGTTCGCGCTGATGCGGGGGGCTTGTATGGCGCATCATGTGAGGCTATATTTTGTCTCAAATGGATTGGAGAGTGAGATGCCAGCATTCGGAAATGTCGCCGACGTGTTGGGGCTGCCCGTTAAAGAGGTGGCGGCGCGGTCGCCCTTCGGGCTGATCTCCCGGATCGAGCATGGACTTCCCATTGGGGCGCTCGAGCGCGTTGCGCATCTTCTGGCGCCTGGCGACGCTCAGTTCAAATACCGGCTGATCCCCAAGGCGACCTATGAGCGGCGCAAGGCGGTACATCGCCTCTCGTCGGACGAGGGCACACGATTGGCCCGCGTGGCGCGCATCTGGGGTCTTGCTGTCGATGTCTGGCAGAACGAAGAGGAAGCGCGCGATTTCTTGTTTCGGCCGCACCCGATGATTGAGGACAAGCGACCGATCGATGTCGTTATCCTGAGCGAGTTCGGCGCCGAAATGGTGGTCGATGTCCTCGGAGGTCTGAAGTACGGCAGTGCTGCGTGACGGCGCAGACTCTCGATCGCACGCTATCGTCCTTTCGCATCGGCGATCCGGCCGGCACCTACCCGATCTTCGACGCGACCGGCTCGACAATCGCGCCAGGGCGATGGAACACGCCCGGAAGTCCTATCATCTACACCAGCGAGCACTATTCGACGGCCCTGTTGGAAAAGCTGGTGCATGGCAGCGGCCGCCTGCCGCCCAACCAGCACTACATCAAAATCACAATCCCGCGCGGACTGAGCTACGAGGTCTTTTCCCAGCCGTCACTGCCGGGCTGGGACACGATGCCGGCGACGGTGAGCAGGGGATATGGCGAAGCTTGGTGTTTAGCACGGCGCAGCGTCATCCTGCTGGTGCCTAGTGTCGTGGCGCGCCTCGATTGCAATGTGCTGATCAATCCGGCGCATCCGGAGTTTTCAAGGATCCAAACAAGTCTGCACCAGCCCGTCTACTGGGACCGGCGGCTGTTTGGCGCGTAACGGGGGAGGCCGGGGCTTTCTGTTGCTATCAGCGTGTGCCTGCCGACATGCAACAGCTGGCGGATTTCGTCACCGCCGATGCTGATTGCGGCGCTGCGGGCGCAAAGCCGATCAAACAAGGACAGGGTGAGGGTTCTCGGTTAGCATCGACGCGCATCTTTGCGGAGGAAAAATATGACCAGTGTGACGCGCGACAGCTTCGAGGCATGGAGCAGGCTTTGTGCGGCGGGCGGGCTTGAGCTCGACGATCGCGATGCCGATTTCGGGGAGAACCTACGCACCGCACTTTCGCCATCGGCCGCCACACTGGAGGAGGCGCTGCGCTCCAGTTCCACCGATCATCTCGTCAGAGCTGTCTTTGACTTGGCAGAGCCCTTCGTGGCCATGTTCCGCGCCATCCTGAGCTTCTTCCAGGCTGCCGGAGTGCAGCAGGGCCGCTCCCAATGGGATATCCATATCGACGAGGAACACTTCGAACTGAAGCATTTCGAGAAGTTTCTCGAGACTTGGAACGCGCTCGATTGCGAAGTGGATGTCCCAGCTGTCGATTCCGAAGGCGCTTCGGCAATCTTGCGGGCGGGTGATGACCTGATCGATGCAGAATGGCGCGCGAAGACCGGTGTCCCAGATGTCGATCATTGGCAGCAAATATATCATTATGGGGGACTTTATCTTCCTTCCCTCGCTCGCTCCACGCCGATCGTGTCCCGGCTGGGTTTCGGGATGCGATCTCGATCGCCACCGTTCTGGTGGACCGCGTTCGCCGTGCTTGGCCAGATCGCGAGACAATGATGCAAGCCTATCGGGATCATAGGCTCGGGTTCGAGAGCAGCGACGGCTTCAACTTAGGAACTATCGCGCAGCACGAGACTGACTTTCAACTTGGCTTCATAGTGGCGCAGCTTGGGCGGTATGTGTCGTTGGATGAGGCAAGCCAACGCATGGTCGGGCAACGGCTCGCCATCGCGTTAAGCCGCTACCCGAGACGCAAGATTGGCATTCGGGCGGAGCTGCCGGAATTGGAGCGCATTCTATCTCTGCCTCTCTGGCAGCGTCGCCACGAGCTCTACGCCGTCTGGATCGCGACCGAGATCGTCAACTCTCTCGACGGCCACGATTGCGCGCTCAATCACGAGAAAGGCCGCATCACTTTCGCGTTTCGAGAGTCTGTCATTGCGACAGTGCGTTCGAGCCACCCGAAAGTTAGGTTGTTCGCCGAGCGGCGCAGCCGTCTCATCGCACCGATCGGGCATGGCCGCACGGGCCACGTCCAACCCGACTACAGCCTGTGGCGCAGCTCCGGAGATCGGGAAGAGTGTGGTCTCGTCGTCGAGGTGAAGCATTACAAGCGCGGGTCGCCGGCACGATTCCGGGAGGCACTGATCGACTATGCTCGGGCGCATCGCGCCGCGAAGGTCTTACTCGTCAATCATGGCCCAGCGCGGGAGAGCTTCCACGCAGCCGATCGCGATGTCAGCGGCCGATGTATCGTAATCGGTGATTTGACTCCAAGCCACCTGAGACAGCGCGAAACATTGAAGGAGATTGTTCGGGACTACGTGGGCGAGCCAGTCTTCCGCAGGACTGGTGTCGATGCGGGACCGCTCCTCATGCTTGCGGTCGATGTATCAGCGTCGATGTCGGCTGCGATCGACGCGCCAGACTTCGCCGGGCTTTTATCCTCGGTTGCGGAAGGGCGCACAGCAGCCGTAGCCCTCGTCGATTCCGAGATTCAAAGCGTCGGGCAACTCGACCTCGTCAATAACGACATTAGACGCTCACGTCGCGGCCACACAAGCCTGCACGAACCCATCAACAGCCTACTCGAAGATCATGAACGTGTCGTCTTGCTAACCGATAGGGACGGCATTGCTGATCTCGTTGGATTCAAGACCAAACATTTGGGCTCCAGGCACGCTGGCGGGATAAGCGTCGAGTTCATCGAGATTGAACGATGACTGCTCGGCACCGTCGGCCAGATCTATATCGAGTGAATTCCATAGAACCAAGATCATCTCACGCATCTACCAATCTGGTCAGGCAAGAATCCTGACCGCTCGACCGAGCGTCCGTTCGGCGTCGTTATAGTAATTCGAGGCCTGCTGCACGGAGCGGTGCTGCGACTGCTGCATGGCTTCCGGCAGCGGAATGCCGCGGCGTGCGGCTTCGGTGAGATAGCCGGAGCGCAGGCCATGGGCGGAAAAAAGCGTCGGATCGAGTCCAGCCTCGGCGAGGCGGCGCTTAACGATCAGGTTGACCGCCTGCGGCGTCGGCGCGCGTTTTTCGAGATTGCCCCAAAGGTCGATGCCGCGAAACACCGCGCCTTCAGTGACGCCGGCGCGCTCGAGCCAGTCCTTTAAGACCAGCACCGGACGGCCGACGAGCAGCACGAAAGCATCGCTATCGGCTTGTGTCGTCTTGGTGCGGCCAAGCCGGATCGACAGGCAAGGCAGCTTTTCGCCGTCGGGATTATTCGTTGCCCGGAAGGCGAGATCCTCCAGCACGAGTGCATTGACCGGGGCTTCATCCCCCGCAAGGTCAATGATGCTGAGGTCCGGGAGAATGCACTCGTCACTCAGATTCGGAAACACCGCTTCCCTGAGTGGCCGGAAATCGTCGTTATCTTCATGAGCCGCAATGGCGGCGGTTGCGCCAGCAACAAGATCGGCAAGTTGCACCGCAGGATTCTCGGCTGAAGATGCGAAAGCGATCGGCTTGGCCATGTTCCAGGTCAGGCGTCGGCGCTTTCCGAAAACGTTGATGTAGACGGGATCCGGACGATTCACCATGCCATCGTAAATGCTCGCAAGTGCGTGGAGCGGCTTTGAATCGTCACAGACGACCTCGAGCAAGGAATAGCGCTCGCCCCAGGCGCGCAGGTGATCAGTGACGGCACTGATCGTCAGATCGAGCACCCACTTACCGGTATCACCTGTCAATTAAAGGCCCCGCGTTTCCTGGGCGATGATGACATTGTAGCCGCGTGCAAAGCGCAAGATAGGTCCGAGCAACAAGCTGAAATGCTGGGGATCGGCGTCGCCAAACAGGCTTCAATGCGTCTCGATAAGGATGTCAGCATGACATCGCCCGCCGCATAGAGCAGGGTTACGCACCCGGCAGGTTGTCGACGCCTGGGACTATCATTAGCCGGCGGCATGCCGTGAACGTTTCGCGACGTTCTAGATGTTGCCATCGATTGCCGACGGCCGAGTGCATCGCGGCACGCGCTGCAATGAGGCTCTGCACGGCGGCGGATAGCCCGGCTATTCCCTCGCCGGCCTGCAGCGCCTGTTTGATTAAGCGGGACTGAAACACCCACGACAACACCGCGGATCTGGTGTGCATGACGCGTTGCCCGACCAGCTTTTTGCGGGCGATGGTCAGCGCGCGAACGGCAAACGCCAGAAGTCACTTCACATGCGCCGGCTTGAAGAAGCCGATGCGGGCAAATCCGTACGTCGCCGCAGGGCTCAGCGGCAGCCTCAAAAGACCAAAATCAGAGCGGCTTCGTGTATCCACAGCGCCGATAAGATTCATACAAACAATCGATTTTATCAATCTTGCCCGATGCTGGATAAGGACAGCGCCTAACGGCGCATCGATCTTTCGATCGCCAGGTGGGACCAACGCTTAAGTCGGGCAACGGCACGCGCGGGCGCGGTCTCTGGCGGTCATTGAGAAGTTCAATTGAGCGGCGGCGGCTCCGGTCAAGGACGCCGCGCGCCTCATCAGGCCAACTCGTTTGGAAGGTCGCCTGCACGAGAGTGCCGTCCCTCAGCCATTAAATTGGAGAAGCCGTTGAAACTTACAGGTAAAATCATCGTCATAACCGGTGTCTCCCCCGGAGTAGGCAGCGAAGTCGCCCGTCTTGCCCGGTGCGAAGGCGCGCGCGTCATCGGCTCGCTTGAGGTGATCCCATTGTCACGCTGGATCATTTCTAGACTGCGCATGATCCTTTCCGGAAACCGATTTCCGGTTTCCGGGGTCATGCGCTAAGGACGGCCGATGCTAGAAAACAGAACTACAGTTACAGATGATGCGGCGATCGTAGACGAGGCAATCACGTCGCGCCGTTCGGTGCGCGCCTTCCTGCCCGACATGGTCGATGACGAGACGATCCGCGCCATTCTCTCTGTTGCCGCGCGTGCACCTTCGGGCACCAACATGCAGCCCTGGCGGGTCTACGTCACCACGGGCGAGGTCAAGCAGCAGATCACCGACGCCATCCTCAACTCCGGCATCCGCGCCGAAAAGGCCGAGTGGGACGAGTATCGCTTTTATCCCGACCAGTTCTTCGAACCCTATCTCACCCGGCGGCGGGCCAACGGCTTCGGTCTCTACGGCGTGCTCGGCATCGGCCGTCGCGAGGTCGACAGGATGCGCGCGCAGCATGACCGTAATTTCGTCTTCTTCGACGCGCCGGTCGGCATGATCTTCACCGTCGACCGGCGGCTGAACAAGGGGTCGTGGATCGACTACGGCATGTTCCTGCAGAACATCATGGTGGCGGCGCGGGGCAGGGGCCTGCACACCTGCCCGCAGGCTGCCTTCGCGCCCTATCACCGGCAGATCAGGCCGGTGCTCAACATCCCCGACGAGGAGATCGTCGTCTGCGGCATGGCGCTCGGCCATGAAGACACATCCAAGCCCGAAAATGCCTTCCGCACCGACCGCGCGCCGCTGGAAGAGTGGGTGACGTTCGCCAATGAGCTGGCGCCACGTGAGGTGACGACGCGCCGTCTCTCAGTCTACTGCACTTCGTAGCCGACTTCCTCGCTGGCGTGGCAGAGCGCCTTCCAGAACGAGCGGGCAAACGAGCGGAATACATAGATGTCGAACTGATCGGCGCCGGTGCGCTGGATCTGGGCGAAGACGTCGTGATGCATGGTCGAGCGGCCGGCGCCGATCGGGAAAGCCGGCAGCGCGAAATCGATGGCGAAGAATTTCCCAGCACCCATTCGGCCTTCGGTCCGGCGATACGGATCGCGGTGCGGCCGTGCGAAAGGTCGGTCACCGTACCGATGGCCGAAGTGACGACACTGGCAAAGGCCGACGCCAAGCCTTCGGCCTCACAGTGAATTTTCCCGGCGCAAAGCCGAACACCGACCTCATGCCGTCGGTGCTGCCGGCGCCGGCGCCATCGGGCAGAGCGAGGCCGGTCACGGTGCGGATACCTGATATCAACTCCTTCTCCTGGCCCGGCCAGGCAGCGAGCTGCAGGATCGCCCCGGCCTGGTTTCGGAGAGGATGACATCGACGCCGTGTTCGAAATCGCCGTGCGAGCCGGTGCGCAGTTCCGGCTCAAGCGGTGCCGGCTCGAGCGGTGATTGGTGCTGTTGCTTGGCAGTTAATGGTGAGAATGCGGTCGTTTCGGTTGGGTTTGGCAGTTAATTGCGAGAATGGGGTAGCTAAGATTCTCAATTTAACTGCAATCGCATCAGCGTGAAGGTCATAAATCCTTTGAATTTTATACACCGTCCTCGAGAAATTCGCTCCCGTTGCGTTGCCGACGCTGCTCCTCACATTAAATGCCGACGGCCCAGTATGGTTATCAAATTAAGTGCACGTTCTCAAATTAAGGGCACAGCTAACCAACTGAAATCATTGAAATGCGATTCTCATAATTAACTGCAAAGCGACACCGGCCCCTCCAAGAGCTTGCGCGGGAACCGTGACACAAAATCAGGAAGTGAAGTGGAGCTGCGATATCCTTCTGGAGCCTTTCTCCTGGAAAGATCCGAAGATCGTGCGTGTTCAGCCCGATTTTTTCGAGCCGGAGATCAGAAACGCATGGCGCGACAAGGTGTTTGCGGCAACGTCGCTTTGTCCACAGCACCGATTTTGGCTGAGAACCGCCTATCCGCAGCTTTACGGTCAGTACATTGAACAAATCGCCCATGATCGTCTCGAATGGCTTGCGTGGCGGGTGTCGGCAAGCCAGGTGCTGCGGGAGCTTGGCCGTCAGGAGGAGGCAACCGGCAATGGCCCGGCGTGGCCGCTGGCCAATGTCGATGTCGAATGAGCGGCGCGGTCCGCAACAGGCCGAGGGCTTGGTTTTCGCTTGTATTCGAACTGCACCAGTCGGGCCGATAGCCAAGAGCGTGGTGAGCGGTACTGCGTGGATCCGACCAGACCCCATTCCAACTGCCAATTCGTCTCGACGCTTTCGGCCGCGTCGAACGTTTGGCCTGGCTTATGGAAGTTCGATCTCGCCGTCCACCACGTGGTTGAGGCCGGTGCCTTCCGCCGTCAGCGTTATGCGGACGTTCAACTTCTTCTTCTTCTCGCCGCCGATTTGTCCTTCGCGCACCGTCTCCTCGATCTTGCGCTGGGAGGTGACGCCGACTTCCTTTAGGAACTTGCGGATCGACATGTTGAAGGCGTCTTCGCTCATGGCGGAACTCCTCTGTGTCTGGAAGAGATTGTAAGGGAAGGCAAGGGATCAAGGAAGCAGGACGGTGCCGCTCGGTCTCAGAGGAACAGATCCCGAGCCGGAAGGAGGCGTCGGGCCCTTGGACTTGATCGGCCTTTGGAAGAGGGAAGAGTGGGCGCTTACTGCCAAGCCGCTGCTGTGAATCGGTGTCGTAATAGTGCACAAGGGCCGTCTTTGTGCGGGCAGCAGTGTTTCCGAGAGAACGGCTGGGGACGCGTCAGACAATCAGCCTTGCCGCGCGTCCCAACTGCCGTTCCGCATCGTTGTAGTAGCGCGAAGCCTGCTGGACGGAGTGGTGCTGCGACTGCTGCATGGCTTCGGACAGCGGAATGCTGCGGCGGGCGGTTTCGGTGAGGTAGCCCGAGCGCAGGCCATGCGCGGAAAAGGCTTGCGGGTCGAGGCCGGCCTCGGCGATGCGGCGCTTCAGGATCAGGTTGACCGCCTGCGGCGTCAGGGCGCGTTTTTCGAGATTGCCCCAACGGTCGATGCCGCGAAACACGGCGCCTTCGCTGATGTCCGCACGCTCCAGCCACTCCCGCACGACCAGGACCGGACGGCCGACCAGAAGCACGAAGGCGTCGCTGTCGGCTTGTGTCGTCTTGGTCCGGCCGAGCCGGATCGACAGGCACGGCAGTTTTTCGCCGTCGGGAGCTTTCGGATCGGCCGGCACCGGGTCTTCTTCGATGATCTGCTCGATCCTGAGCGAAGCGATCTCGCTGCGGCGGCGGCCGCCGGAGGCGAAGGCGGTGATGAGGATCGCGCGATCCCTGACGTCGACGAGACGGTCGCCGGCGCAGGCTTTTAGGAGCGCGGTCAAAATGTCGGCGGTCACCGCCTTCTTGCTCTTGCGGCCGCGCGGGCGGGCGCTCGCGCGCACGGCGAGTTTTATGGCGCTGCGCAGGCCTGGCGCATTAAACTTTCCCCTAAGACCGCGCCATTTGGTCAGCGTCGACCAGCTGGACAGACGCCGGCGCACGGTGTTCGGTGCATGCGGTCCATCGACGCGCAGCAGGCCTTGGGTCCTGAGCGCTGCAGCCACCTCTTCGGGCATGCCGTGCGTGGACAAAAGATCGCGTTTTGCGGGATCCCACAGGTGATGGGCGACGAATTTGATCAGCAGCGCCTCCGGCGCCGGCCAGGGGAGCGAAAAACCGGTCGCGGCCAGAGACCAGGCTTCGAGGTAGCCGAGATCTGAGGCCAGGGCGCGCAGGGAATTCTCGCCGATGCCTTCCTTGGCGAGATGGCGCAGGGTGGCGACGTCGTCGTCGGTCAAAAGTTCGGCCAGAAAATCGCGCCGGTCGAACGGCAGCACCGACTCCAGCGCATCGAGCGCCTCCGCACGGCGCAGTTTTTGCTCGGATACGGGCTTTGGCAGGCGAAGATCCATGGCGGCGGCTCAGAACAGATATTTTTTGTCGGCCCAGGCGAGCAGCACAGCTGCATCGCGGTCTGGCAGGCGGACGCGGCCGGCGCGCAAGCCGTTGGCGATCGCATCGCCGACGTCCGGATCGACCCAGTGCCCGTGCGTCAAAAAAAAGAACCAGGCGAAGGGCAGGCCCACCTCGGCGTCGATCGCCTCGATGCGCTCCATCACCCGGTGGATGGACATGCCATCTTCGACGAGCAGCCTTTCGGCCGGCATTTTCAGTGGCCGCGGGATAAAACCGATTTCGCGCCGGCCACGATCGTCAAGATCGTGGATGTCAAAAGCCCAATGGGCAAAAATGCGGTGGCCGCAAGCGCTCGACCGCTCCCAGTCGGCAAAAAAGCGGTTTTCGCGCGGTACGAAATCGAACCACCCGGGACTGGCTTCCAGGAAGGGGATGTCTCGTGTGCCGGCGGGCCCAACCTCGATGACGCGGTTTGCGAGCTCGGGCCGCGGCGCCTGGCGTTGCTCGCGTTCGACTCGGGCCCGGCGCGCCAGAAAACTGCGCATGTGGACGATGCCGCCCCCGGAACGGCCGCGCAGCCGGTAGACTGGCCCTGCCAGCTGTTGTGTCTCGACCGCGGAACCGCGGGAAACCCAGATCGGCTCGAACAGATCGTCAACGTTGCGGGGGCGATAGTCGAGATCGACCACGGGTCCGGCCAAAACCTCGATCTCGCGGCCGAGCGAGATCTGCAAAAAATCGGCGACGCCCGGCCCGGTCGGCGCAAAGGCGAAGGCGCTGGTGCCGCGCCATTCGGCGAATTTTTCTTTGCTCTCCCGATGTCGGTTCCAAAAGGCGGTGAGATTACCGCAACATTCCTGCAGCTCGCGCTCGATCCAGGCACGGTGATCGCCGCGGCGCGTGCCGTCAGCAGCGATCACAGCGTGAGGGTTGCGCCAATAGGGTTCGTCGATCGCCTCGACGGTGAAGGCAAAGCCTGGAAAGGCCTTGTTGAGGGCAGCGGCGAGCTCGGCGTCGGCCGACTGCGCCTCCAGAGCTGCGAGCACGGTTTCGACCGAAGCGGGGTCGGGCAGGCGGACGGGTTTTTCTTCGCTCATGCCGGTGGGCCCTTTTTGCGCGGTAGAAAGCCGCGCCTTGCGTCATTCTCGGCCGCGCGGGACGTCGTCGGCGGCCATCTTGGGGCCGAAAATGGCTGATTTGCGCCGCAAAAACAATCACTATCGATAAGAGGTGATTATCGATAGTGATATAGCCGCCAGAGAAAATCCCCCGCAAGTCAACTTAACTGCCTGATAGCATTGACTAATGCGAATCAGTCATCATGAAAACAATGGCTTACACGCTCGACAAACTGCCCCTGGAAACCCTAATCGGACCGGTTGCCCGCGCCACCGAGGTTTTGGCCCGCCTTGACGAGCGGCTGGCCCGTTCCCCCGTCGGCGACGGTTTTGTCGAGCGCCAGCACTTCGCCGACGCAGCCGCCGCCCTGTGGCTCGAGGGCGAGCTCGTCCACCTCGAAGACCTCGTCCTGCACGACGCCCACATGGACATTCGCACCCCAACCCACGAACTCACCCGCGCGCACGCGGTGCTGCGTACCCGCCGGCGCATTTTTGTGCAGAAGCCGGACTGGGCGCTCAGCCGAGAAGGTTTTTTGGCCCTGACCGGTCGGGACGGCGCTCCGCCTGCGGCGGGACAAAAAAGTCGGGAAGGGGAGCGGGCCAGCCCCATTGAGGCTGACGGTCGGGATGACGCTGACGACGATCTTCTGGCCGAAGAATTTGCCGAGATCGATGCTGTCCTGGCACGCTCGTCAAAGATTCTCAGCGGCGCCGACGTGCCTGCTCGAAAAAAGGAAACGTCACGACGTGACCGGCCGGACCTGATCTACGATCTCGACTGGAATGAAGAAGAACGGCTGGCCGAATGGCAGGCCGTCCTTGCGGAAACGCGGGAGTTGCCGGCGGTGTTGCGCGCGGCGCTCCTGCTCGAGGCCTGGCAAAACATCGAAGTGCTGCAGCATGGCATGTGGCTCGGGCCGCTGTTCGTCGCCGCGCTGCTGCGGCAGGAAGGCCTTGCCGCCCACCATCTCGCCAGCCTGCATCTCGGCGCGAAAAACATTCCGCGCGAGCGGCGGCAGGCGCGCAATCGCTCGCATCGGTTGTTGGCTTTTGTCGATGCCATCCACGAGGCAGCGCTGGCCGGGTTGAAAGAGCATGACCGGCTGGTGATGGCGAAAAGGCAGATGGAACGGCGGCTGCGGGAGCGGCGCGTCAGTTCAAAACTTTCCGACCTGATCGAGCTGGTGCTGTCGCGGCCACTTGTCTCGACTGGCATGGTTCAGAAGGGGCTAAAAGTGACAAAACAGGGGGCGCTGAATCTGGTCGGTGAGCTTGGGCTGCGCGAGATGACGGGCAGGGGAAGGTTTCGGGCGTGGGGGATTATGTGAGCCTCGGTCGGTCACGATAACATCATCTTTACGAAATTATCGAACTTGACGAACTTACGATCTGTAACCATATTGGTGACAGCAGGAGGTTGTCATCATGGCCGCTCCAAAACGCAGCAATCATAGCGGGACCGGGTCTCATGCGGGGGTCGCCAGCATGGGTTTTACCACGAAGTTGCCGGCACAGGCCGATTTCAAAAAAATGTTGCTCGAACGCTATCAGGAGGCGATCGCACACAGCCGCAAGATCGGCCATCGCGTATCGTTCCGGGTAGAGGTCGATCCGGCCGCCGGCGCGCAGACGATCACGCCGATCGAGGAACAGCCGAGCGCTTCAGATGCGTTTCCCGTCGAGGATACGGGCAAGCCCGACGCTGAGCTTGAAGCCGCGCTCGTCCAGGCGCGCGAACGCGGTCGAAAGCGTGTTGCCGAAATTGTCGCCGGCGAAGACATGTTGAGCGCGGATGCCTTTTCCAAGCTGATCGGCACGTCGCGGGTGACGGTCAATGCCAAGCGGCAGAGCGGGCAGGTGCTCGGCATCGATGGTGCCAAGCGCGGCTTCCGGTTTCCTGTCTGGCAGCTCGACAAGCATGGCCGGCCCTTCGGGGCATTGCCGGCGCTCCATGCGATGTTGGGCAACAATGCCTGGGCGGTCTACCGGTTTCTGGTGTCACCCCATGGCGCGCTCGATGGGCGGACGGGTCTTCGTGCCCTTCAGCAAGGCGATGACGCTTCGGTGTTGTCCGCGGCGGAAGGCATGGCCAGAGGCGATTTCGACTGAATGCCCGGCGTTCCACCTCCACCCGATTTCGGGCGCGCAAAGCTCGAAATCGAGACCATACCGCCGGGGGACATTCGGTCGGATCTACTGGAGCACCTATCCCGATCCGCTCGGATACGGGAGGCTACGGATCGCTCGATGGTCGCTCACGCATGGCCGAGTTCCAGCAACTGGCGAACAAACAGTTGCCCTTCGGTTGGAATAAAGCTCCACTTCGTCACAAAACTTAAATTAAACACCGATATTTGCTGCCGCGATACGCCGATGGCTGACTGCGAGCTATCCCCAACGTCGCGGAGCAAAATGACCAGTCTGCTTACTCCCTGGCGCAGCGTCTCTGCTGCATTTGCCGTCAACGGTGTCTTGTTCGGCACCTGGGCATCTCGCGTGCCGGTGGTGGCCCGCCTTGATCTGAGTGGGGCGGGGCTCGGAGTGCTGTTGTTTTTTCTGGGGCTCGGCGCGCTGATCTCGTTCCCTATCGCGGGCCGGCTTTCCGACAGTCAGGGCGCTTAAAGGAACAGGTATTTTGGTGATGAACATCAACTCACCGGCGGCGACAGCGGCACGGCATGAGAATATCCTGGTTCGCTTGCAGGAGGACTTCGATCTTCTGCCAAACGCGCTCGCGCGCATCGCCAAGTACATCTTGGAAAACCCTGAAAAGGTGCTGCACCAATCCGTCGCGGAGCTAGGTGACTTCGCGGGTAGTGGTGAAGCAAGCATCTTGCGGCTGTGCCGGCAGATCGGCTTTTCCGGCTTTCGAGATTTCAAGCTGGCCCTGGCGGCGGAAATCGGCCGCCCCGGGCTTCATTCCGCGGGCCCCGAACAGCCGGATCAAGTCTTGAAGTCACTGCACGATTCCATGGCGCAGAACCTTGCCATCGCACACAGCAATGCGGATCCCGAAACGCTTGCAAAGGTCGCCGCAGCACTTGCGGCAAGTCGACGGATCGATCTCTATGGAGCGGGGATGTCGGGTGTGACGGCTGAACTGCTTGCCTATAGGCTCTTGCGTGTTGGGCTTACGGCCTTGGCGTTCAGAAGTTCCAACATGGCTCACGAGGTCGCCAACGGGCTCGGTCCGGGATGCGTGGCAATCGGCTTCTCGATCTCGGGTCTGTCGGTTGACACCGTGCAGTTCCTCAAGACGGCCCGTTCCGCCGGGGCGGTGACGGTCGCCATCACCAACCGCTCTCGCAGCCCCTTGGGTGAAACGGCGGACTTTAACCTAAAGGCTTCGAGCCTTCATGACCTCCCGATCGGTGCAATGCTGACGCCGATGGTCGGCAAGATCTTCGTCATCGAGAGCCTGATGGTGGCGCTTGGCAAGGCGATGGAGCAACCCGTCCAAAAATGAAACTAAACTCCATTCTGTCATGAAGATGAAATAAAACACCACTACAGCTGCCGCCAACCGAAAGGAACCGGAATGGCAGCTTTGGATCTCCATATAGACAAGATCAGCAAGAGCTTTGGGGCGACGGCTGTCCTTCGCGATGTTTCCCTTAGAGTCGCCGCCGGCGAATTCGTCACCCTGCTCGGGCCTTCCGGCTGCGGCAAGTCCACGCTTCTGCGCATCATAGCGGGGCTTGAGCGTGCGGACCAGGGTCACGTGCGCGCCGGCGGCAGGGAACTGGACGGCGTCGCGCCAAAGGATCGCGACCTCGCCTTCGTGTTCCAGAGCTTTGCGCTCTATCCGCACCTGAGCGTCTACGACAACATCGCCGCCCCTCTGGTCATGCGGGAACTCTCAAGCCTCGAACGGCTCCCGGTGATCGGACCTCTGCTGCCGGGCGCCGACGAGCGCAATCGCTCGATCGAGACGCGGGTCCGGCAGACCTCGGCACTCCTCAAGCTCGACACGCTGCTCGATCGCCGTCCGGCCGCACTTTCCGGTGGACAGCGGCAGCGTGTGGCGTTGGGGCGCGCCATGGTGCGTAATCCGAAGATCTTCCTGATGGACGAGCCGCTGGCGAACCTCGACGCAGCGCTGCGCATCCATACGCGCGGCGAGATCGCGCGGCTCCACAAGGAGATGGAAACGACGACGTTGTTCGTGACCCACGACCAAGCCGAGGCGGCGGCGCTTTCCGACCGTGTTGCCGTCATGTTCGGCGGCGAAATCCGCCAGATTGCGAGCCCGGCTGATCTCTATCGCGATCCCGTCGATCTGGAGGTAGCGCGGTTCCTGGCGCAGCCATTCTTGAACGAATTGGCTGTGACAGCACCGATTGGCGGAGCGCTTCCGATCGGCAGCAGCAGGATCGTCATTCGCGATGCTCTTGAATGCCGAGAGGCCGGAACGTTGGCTTTCCGGCCCGAGCATGCTGCCCTGGTCGGTCGTGACCAGCCGCGCGCCTTGCCGGTTCGCGTCATGCGCATCGAGCATACGGGGACCGATGCCCACGTGTTTGTCCGTGCCGACGGCGCCGAGCTCGTCGTCCGCATTGCTGCCGAAGAGGCTCAATCGCTGCGGGTCCATGAGGACCTCGGACTAACCATCGATGCGGAAAAGGCCTGGTTCTTCCCCGCAAGTGGATCCCGGCACCATCGTACTCAGAAGAAGGCAGCGTGACATGGCCGCGGTCGATGACATCTCGGTCAGTCTGATAACTACACAAATCCGGGCTCATTATCGGTCAGAGGGTGCGCAGGCGAAGGCCGGCATCATTCTCGCACTGCCGGCGACGCTGTTGCTGGCGGCCCTGTTAATCGGGCCAGCCATCATGGTGCTCCTACTGTCATTTACAGACGCATCGCTCGGACTATCGGGCATCCGTTTTGTCGGGCTCGACAATTATGCGCGCATGCTGAGCGACCCGGGCTTTGCAATCAGCCTGCGCAACACCGCGCTCTATGTGCTCGTGGTCGTGCCGGTTTCGATCGGGTGGGGTCTGCTGGTCGCACTCTTTCTCGCACGCGCACGCTTTGCTGCATTTTATCGCACCGTCTACTTTCTGCCGGTCGCCGCGACGCTCGTGGCGCTCGCCACCGCCTGGGAGGCGATCCTCCATCCCAGCCTCGGCGTCGCCAACGCGCTGCTTCAGCTCCTCGGCGCCTCGCCGGTCAGATTCCTGTCCGATCCGTCGACAGCGCTCTATGCGCTTGCGGGCATCGGCATCTGGCAGCTGGTCGGCTTCAACATGATCCTCTTCCTGGCCGGGCTGTCGACCATTCCCGAGGAACTCTACGAAGCCGCGGCAATTGACGGCGCGGACAGGGGGCTGAAGCGCTTCCTGCTCGTGACCTGGCCAATGCTGGCGCCAGTGACGCTGTTCGCCACCGTGATGACGATCATCCGCGCCTTTTCGGTGTTCGAGACGGTCGCGGTCCTGACCCAAGGCGGGCCGGTCAAGTCGACCACCGTCATTCTCTATACCTTTTATGAGGAAGGCTTCCGATTCTTCCGGGTGGGCTATGCGTCGGCGATCGCCGTTTCCTTCTTCGTCTTCGTGACCTTGCTGTCGCTCCTCCAGATGCGCTTCTCCGAGTGCCGGGCCGGCTCGAAAACCAGGGTGGGCCGGTCATGATAGTCGCCCAATCCGCCGCATCCCGCCTTGTCGCGCATACCGTGCTTCTCGCCGGCGCGATCGTCATGGTCTTCCCGTTTTTGTGGATGCTGCTCGCCTCGACAACGCCGCAGAGCGAGATCTTTAGTGGCAGCCTGTTTCCGGCCCCGACCTTTGCCGGCGCGATCGAGAATTACGGGAAGGCCCTGACCGCGATCCCACTCTTGCGCTTCATGGCTAACGGCTTGATCGTCTGCCTTGCCATCCTCGTTCTGCAGATCGCAATCGCGATCCCGTGTGGCTATGCGCTGGCCAAGCTCACTTTTCCGGGCCGGCCGCTCCTGCTCGGCGCCGTCCTGCTTGGCCTTCTGGTGCCGGTGCAGATCCCGACCATCCCCATCTATATCGCAATCGCCAAGTCGGGCCTCGTCAACAGCTACGCCGCGCTGATACTGCCCTGGATCATCTCGGTCTTCGCGATCTTCCTGTTCCGGCAGTTCTTCGTGACCTTCCCGGACGAGGTGATCGACGCAGCCCGCCTCGACGGCTTCAGCGAGCTCTCGATCGCCTGGCGGATCATGCTGCCCGCGGCCTGGCCGGCGGTCGCCTCCTTCTCGATCTTCTCCATCGTCGCCCACTGGAACGATCTCTATTGGCCGCTGGTGGTGACGACCAATCCCGACATGATGACCCCTTCGCTCGGTATTGCCTATTTCCGGCAATCGGGTGAGGGCGCCGGTCATGTCGGTGCACTGATGGCCGGAGGCGTTCTCGTGACCGCGCCCTTGGTCGCCGTGTTTCTGCTCATGCAGAAACATTTCATCCGGGGCCTCGTGCTCGGCCGACACTGACCCCGTCTGAATCCAATTCATCCAGAACCTCAGGAGAGCAATCTTGAAACCCTTTGCCTTGATCCTTGCCGCCGGCATCCTCGCGGCCGGCATGGCTGCCCCGGCAGCCCATGCGGAAACGACGCTCGATGTCCTTTATGCCTGGCCCGAGCACGAAGTGCTCCACAAGTCGGTCGCCGAACCCTTCATGGCGGTCCATCCGGACACCAAAATCAACTTGCTGGCCGCAGCACCGAGCTATGACGAAGCAGTCCAGATGCTGATCCGCCAGAGCATGGCCGACCAACTGCCGGATGTCTCCTTTGTCGGCTTCAACGTGCTGCGCCCGCTCGTCGCCCGCGGGCTCGTTCAGCCGATCGACGATCTCGTTGCCGCCGACAAACTGACCGAGAAGGGCTATACGGACCAGGTGCTATCGCTCGCCAAGGCGGACGGAAAGCTCTACGGCCTGCCTTTTGCCATGTCGACGCCGGTCGTCTATTACAACGCCGACCTCGTGAAGAAGGCGGGCGGCGACCCGGACAAGATCCCGAGCGACTGGGACGGCTTCATAGCGCTCGCCGGCAAGATCGGCGCGCTTGGCGACGGCACGTCAGGTATGTACTACGAGGTGGGTTACGACGATTGGACGACCCAGAACCTGGTGCGCAACCTCGGCGGCCAGATGATGAACGACGAGGAGACCGATATCGCCTTCGACGGTCCGACGGGTCAGGCTGCGGTCAAACTGTTCAAGCGGTTCCATACGGAAGGCGCGCAGCCGGCCATCGAAAACCGCGCCGCGAGGCAACTTTTCTACGCCGGCAAGCTCGGCTTCTACTTTGCTTCCACCGGCGGCGTCAGCGGGTTCGAAAACGAAGTCGGTAACAGGTTCACGATGCGCACCGCCCAGCAACCGCTCGGAGCCGAGAATGCAACTATGCCGACGGGCGGCATGGTGGCCGTGATCCTAACCAGCGACCCCGGGAAGCGCGCCGCCGCCTGGCAGTATATCAAATTCGCGACCGGTCCAGATGGCCAGAGTATTGTCGTGCCCAACACCGGCTACATGCCGACCAACACCCTTGCCCTCGACGAGGATCATCTCGCCGGCTTCTACGAGAAACACCCTAATTGGTACATCAGCGTGCTGCAGACGCCGCGTGCCCGTCCGTGGTTCGCCTGGCCCGGAGACAACGGCGTCGAGATTGCCCGGGTCATCCAAGACGAAATGACCGCTATCGCGCTTGGAGCCAAGGAGCCGGAAGCGGCCCTTTCCGACATGGCCTCGCAGGTTCGCGCGCTCCTGCCGAAGACCAACTGACATTCGGCTTTTGGGGGCGCCGGCACGCCGTGCGGCGCCCCTTCGTTTCCAGACCAACATGACCTTGCGATGCAACGCCCGGAGCCACGAGCGGCGATCTGGTGGCAGCAACGTGACATCATTGATGCAGTGATGTGGGGCGCCACGTTACCCCAGGGCCGGTCTGACGAAGATGATCGAGCACGCCAACTCCCTGAAATGCAACACAACCCCGAACCCCGAAAATCACGCCGAGCGGAAGAGGCTCCGCGTGGCAAATTGTACGGTAAAGAACATGATCGAACTGGTTATTTTTGACTGCGACGGCGTTCTCGTCGACAGCGAACTGATTGCAGCCCGTGTGACCGCCGAGCTGCTCGCCGAACTGGGAGCCGAGATCTCCGGCGAAGAGGTTTTGACGGCTTTCGCCGGTCTCGACGCGGATGCAAACGTCAAGCGTATCGAGTCGGATTACGGCATCACTTTGCCGCAGGATTTTGATGATCGTGACGCGCGCAATCTCGAACTAGCCTTTCAGGCTGAACTACAGCCGATGGCTGGCGTGATGCTGCTTCTGCAGAAACTGGACGTCCCGTTCTGCGTCGCCTCCAACAGCAGTCACGCACGGCTGCGCCAGACCTTTTTGCTCACCGGTCTCGCACCCCTTGTGGAAGGCCGTGTCTTCAGTGCCGACGACGTGACGCGCGGAAAGCCGGCCCCGGATCTTTTCTGGCACGCCGCCGGGCGGATGGGTGATATCCCCGCTGATCGCTGCCTTGTCATCGAAGACAGTATAGTCGGCGTGACCGCCGCCCGCGGGGCCGGCATGCGGGTGATTGGATTCTGCGGCGGCAGCCATATCCGTACCGGTCACGACCTGCGCCTGCGCGCGTTGGGCGCTGAAACCGTGGTGTCGGATCATGATGCCCTCGGCGCATACCTCCCACTTACCGGCGATGTGGCTTCCCACCGGACCGCATGACCTTCTTCCCAGCAATCCTTCCCCTCTCTTTTCAGGACCCCAAACATGGCTACACTTGCGCCTTTCTCGTTGCCCGGTCGCTTTCTGCGTGGCAATTTGCATACGCATTCCGATCGCTCGGATGGCAAACTGTCTCCCAAACAGGTGATCGCAACCTATCGCGATGCAGGGTACGATTTCCTCGCCATCACCGACCATTTTTTGGCGGTGTTCCAGTGGCCGTTGGTGGATACCCGCAGCTTTCAAAGCGCGCGCTTTACCACCCTGCTCGGCGCCGAATTGCACGCACCGCGGACCGAGATGAGCGATATCTGGCATATCGTTGCCGTGGGACTGCCGCTTGACTTCGCCCCGGCCGGCCCCGACGAAGACGGCCCCGCTTTGGCCCGCCGTGCCCGCGCAGCCGGTGCTTTCATCGGCATCGCCCATCCAGCCTGGTACAGCCTGTCGCTCACCGACGCTGAAACGCTCGACGCCGCCCATGCGGTCGAAATCTATAATCACGGCTGCCATCTCATGCATGACAAGGGCGAGGGGGGCTATCTTCTCGACGGCATGCTGGACAAGGGGCATCGTCTCCTGACTTATGCCTGCGACGACGCCCATTTTAAGCTTCCGGATTTTGGCGGCGGCTGGATTGAGTTGAAGGCAAATGCCAATGAGCCGGAGACAATTCTGAACGCCCTCAAAGACGGGCATTTTTACTCGACCCAGGGCCCTCGCATCGATGAGATCGCGATCGCCGCGGATTCAGTTGAGGTCGTCTGTTCTGCTGCCAAGGGTGTCCTGGTCGCCGGCCAAGGATACCTCTCGGCCTACCATTTCGGCACCGGCCTAACGCGGGTGAGCCTGCCGCTTGAATCGCTTGCGGAAAGCCCCTGGTTGCGGGTGATCATTTTCGGCGAGGACGGAAAGAGAGCATGGTCCAACCCGATCTGGAAAGACAACCTCGTCAAAGCATAACCGTAACTGGGTCATCTGCGACTCCCGGGGTCGCAGGTCTTCTGAGCGTACTCCAGACGGCGCGCGCCCGTCCGTGGTTCACCTGACCCGGTGACAACGGCGTCGAGATCGCTCAAGTCATTCGCGACGAGACGACGGCATCGCGCTTGGCTACAAGGAAGCGGAAGCAGCTCTCGCCGACATGGCTTCGTAGGTTCGCGCACTCCTGCCGAAGATCAACTGAGCCACACCTCCAGGGGCGCCGTCGCCTGTGCGGCGTCCCTTGCTGATATTCGCGGATTTTTCTCATGAAACTCATTCACCTGACCGACCTTCACTCTTCGGCTTCGATCCTGCCGAGACGTGACCCATTCCGTGAGAAGAACCATGCCTTCTCCACGTCGATCGGGAGTCCAGCGTACTCGCCAGCGCGCAGGACTACGGCACGCTCGGCGTCGGTTCGGTCCCCAGAAGACACGAAAGCATGGGCCTCGACGCCTAAGTGCTCGATCCGTGAGACTCGAGCCGGTATCGCTGTAGGATGTTTCCGGTCAACCAGAGATCCCAGTTCGGACCGGAACGCAATGGTCCAGGCTCGTCGGAGCCAATGGCCATCCCGGAGAACTATCTTGGGTTCCAACGGTCACCGCACCGTTGACCGGGCGCCCCCTATGGGGAGTGCGTTGAGAAAGGTTTGGGTCAGAAAGCGGCCAACGTCGAGGTCGACCGGATCGCCGGTGGCGCGACGTGGCCAGTCTCGCAGCCGAACATCACCGCCACACGATCCGAAAAGGCAGCCGCCTCCGCTTGATCATGGGTTTCTAAGAGCGCCGCCCCCAAAGACGAGCTATCTCACTCCGCGTATGCATGCGCAGTCCGGCATCGAGGTTGGCGAGCAGTTCGTCCATCAGGAAGATCTTTGGCTTACCCACTATCGTGCGCCCCAGTGCCACGCGCTGCCGCTGTCTACCCGAGAGCGCCGCCGGGCACCGCCGGGCGCCGATCAAGAAGCATGTCGAGCTTTAGCAGCGCGGAGGTCTCCCGGACCCGCTCCTCGATCGCGTGCTGGCGTTCGGTGGCTCCGGGCAGCAGAGCGGGTGCAGCAATACATCGTATACACTCAGATGCGGATAAAGCATGTAGCTCTGGAACACGAAAGCTAGGTTGCGATCCTTCGGCGGCTATGTGGAGGTCCAAAACTGCCATTCCGGTTCCTTTCGGTTGGCGGCAGCTGTAGTGGAGTGTTATTTCATCTTCATGACAGAATGGAGTTTAGTTTCATTTTTTAGGCAATCGCTCCATGGCTTGCCCCAATGGCAGCATTAGGCTTTCGATCAAGAAGATCTTTCCGACCATCGGCGTCAGCATTGCACCGATCGGGAGGTCATGACGGCTCGACGCTTGCAGGTTAAAGTCTGCCGCTTCACCCAGGGGGCTGCGCGCGCGGTTGGTGATGGCGACGGTCAGTGCTCCCGCGGAGCGCGCGCCCTTGAGAAACTGCACGGTGTCAACCGACAGACCGGAGATCGAGAAGCCGATCGCCACACATCCCGGACCGAGCCCGTTGGCGACTTCGTGAGCCATGTTCGAACTTCTGAACGCCAAGGCTGTAAGCCCAACACGCAAGAGCCTATAGGCAAGCAATTCAGCCGCCACACCCGACATGCCCACTCCGTAGAGGTCGATCCTTCTGCTTGCCGCAAGCGCCGCGGCGACCGCCGCGAGGCTTTCGAGATCCGTATTGCTGTGTGCGATGCCGAGGTTTTGCGCCATGGTGTCATGCAGTGACTGCAGGGCGCCGTCCTCATTTTCAGGACCAGCGGGAGGCAGTCCCAGACGGCCGATTTCTGCCGCCAGCGCAAGCTTGAAGGCGCGAAAACCGGAAAAGCCGATCTGCCGGCAGAGCCGCAGTATGCTTGCTTCGCCACTACCCGCGCATTCACTTAACTCGGCGACTGATTGGTGCAGCACCTTTTCAGGGTTTTCAACGATGTACTTGGCAATGCGAGCAAGCGCATTCGGCAGAAGATCAATGTCCTCCTGCAAGCGAGCCAGGATGCTCTCGTGCCGTGCCGCTGTCGTTGCGGGTGAGGTGATGCTCATTGCCAAGATACCTGTTCCTTATGAGGCCGAAGAGCCGAAGAGGAAAACAGAAGTCGTTTCCTTAGAAACCCAAAATGTCTCGGTACGAGATAGCATAGTCGCGAGGTCCGGGGCTGGCTTCCCGCGCGTTATGTCGGTGGCCGCTTAACTGACGTGGACTCATGGAATCTGTCTGTGTCTTCAGATTGCTTGCTGGTATTCTACCCAACGCGATCCGTATCGTGTGCTATGCGGCGAGGTCAGAGCGAAACCCACCTACAAAAATGCACTGGTTGGAAGCTGTAAGTCCTTGGCGAGAGCTTCAAGCGCTTTAGTCAACTCGGACGCTGTAGACGGATCATCTATCTCATATGCGGATAGCGCAGCAATCAAAAGATCTGAGCACCGAAGCGATGTCTCTATTCCGAACGCTTGATATATCGCTTCTAGCTGATCCATTGCCACCACACTTTTGCACCCAACTATAGCGCTAGCGCGGGCTAACAATGCCCGCGCGGCGAACCAAACGTTTTTTGGGGTCAAGGCAAGGCCGGTTACTTCGTACTTCCCAAGCTGAAGAACAATAGGAAGATTTCGGCCCAGCGCGCTTAAAGGCCAAGCCTCCTCCCGGGGATCAATATGTCTGAGCTCCAGCCACTCGAGTACATCCCGGCTCCAGGTAGCAGTTGAGATATCTTGCTCCCGCGGCCGCGCCCAACTTCCTTCCGCATGTAACATCAAACAGGATAGAAAACTTGAGACAAGTCGCTCAAGTTGGTCACACCCAAATGGATGATTATAGGAGCTAATTTCAAAGTCTATGTCACTGCGCACTGTCATTAGGTGCTGCGATATAGAACCCCGTAACAGGAGTTGGTAATGAGAAGCCAAGTCGAAGGAAGCACAGCAGGCATCCCATATGGTTCTAATTATATGCAGCACGGAGCGAGATCGCTCCGTCGCCGCATGGATACCTATCTCTGTCTGGAGCGATCGGACTTTTTCGATGCTGCAGCTTGCCGGGCTCAAAACAGTGTGCGTTGCATTCGCTTGAATGTCCCATTTTGTGTCATCATCAAACAACACAAGCATTGCGAAGGCAACATGATACTTGAGCCATTCTACACGATTCTCGACAATTGCGCCCTCTTGGGATAACAGTGCTGCCTCTACATTGCGTGTGAAAAATATAAGAAATTGCTTAAATTCGTCGTCTCCACGCATCCGGCGGAACTTAGAAGCAGTTGCGGCATAAAGAACATCAAGCGGCGATCCGAACAAATCTGTTACGAGGTGGCCTACTTCTTGGGGGGAAAGGATGCTTATATCGTTCTCAACAACTGGTGCCTCGCTGCCGAACGTGACGGTTTGGCATACCTCGCGTATAGCGGCTTCGGGCATGGCGAGTACTGAAATTGCTTTGAAGGCGAGTTCAAAGTTATCAAGGGGCTGCTCCTCAGAGCCAAAACCGACATGGTCGCATACGAATGATAGAGCCGAATCTGGATCCCGGAATGCTCGTGCCCAGTTTAGCGCGATAGTCATTCTCGACAGAGGTGCCCAAGAGATGTTGGCATTGTCGTGGACAATTAGATCTTCCCAATCAATTGCGTAGAACTTCTTGCCGCAAATGGGAATGAGATTTCGAGGAGCCAGCCCCGCCCACTCAAGTCCTAACCGACGCAATGTCAATAGAAGGTTAGAGAGTGTTTCTCTTGACACCATATGAGCGTAATAATTCTCTTCGTGAAGAGTTTTACCAACGTAACGGCTTACCAGCCAATGCCCATTTTGTGTCTGAATCAGCCGAGGAACAATAGGAATAAGTGGACAGTTCGAAAGTCGTTCTCTTGCCAATAATGCGTTTTTGCATTCGCTGGACACGATTTCCTCTTGCGACCGTTTCGCGACAAAAATCGTTTCATCGAAAGCGAAGAGCCGAAAGTTGTCCTGGAAATCAATTAGTTCCCTATTGCATCTGAATGGATACAGATCGGGAAAACATTCGGCTTCTGTTACGGCGGCCTGCAAGGACGGTGCTTTTATTGTGCGCGGCGTGAACGGCGCGTTCTCTCTCCATGCTTGCAAGGCTATTTGCATATTTTTACATCCGCTCTGGAGGTTGTATACCTAACAGAGATTTGCCCGAGTGGGATTGGTATCGAGTTGGATGTCAATACACGCTGTATTTGCAGGCAACGTTGTAGTATGTCGTCTGCCGCACAGCATTAAGGCGAATTTGTCGTGCCCGGTAAACGTGACAGCGAAGGACCCTACCATGAGGCAGGACTCGCTGTGTTGTCTATCGCCAAGTCTAGATTCGTTTTCTCCGATATGTTCTGCCTAAGCCACTGACAGTGCGGTAGAGCAACCTCCCGAATTTCATGCCAGATCTCGATCCTTGTCCCTGGGTCAATTGACGTATGACCTATTGCCATAGCGGCGGCCTCATACTTGCGACCGGAGCCAAGGCCGATTCGATTATCAAGATCGGCCAACGTGTAACTGTCTAGGCATACCTTGCCGCGTCTATACAGGTCTTCGCTAAAATTGCGTGTTGCCAAACTAACTAAATTGGCGAGCCTCGTACTCTCGACGTTGTCGTCACGGTACTGCTGTAGCACCTTCATTAAATCATGCGGTAAAAGTACGAAAGCCTGTCTGTAGAAGATATTGCTGTTCAGGAGGCAGAACATTTGTGTAGCCGCAAGGTCCGATGTCATGGACGCGTTCAGCGATGAGCGAGCGTCAATTGCGTCAGCGATGCCGCTCAGTCCCAGATGCTTGATCAGAAGCCATAATTTGAGCGAGTGGAAACCGCGGGAACCCAAAAACGGTGTGATTAAGCCTAGATCGAGGTTACCTGGATCATCAAACTTTTGCGGGTATCTGCAGAATGGTTTTAGTGACGAAGCATCCTTGAAAAGGACATAACTTGATGGATACGGGACAAAAAGACCCTTGTGAGGATCCAACGAGACTGAGTCCGCCTTTTCGATCCCAGAGACGAGCGCCCTATGCCTCTCGGAGAACAGAAGGCTTCCACCATGACAGGCATCAACATGAAGCCACAGTCTATGTTCATCGCAGATCTCGCGCAACGAGTTGATCGAGTCAATATTGGCAGTACGACAATTTCCCGTTACGCATACAACTGAAAATGGCTCTCGGTCAGAAGGGCAATCGCGCAGAACCTCCTGTACTGAGTGTGGGTCAGTCGTATAGTCGTTGGTTGCATTGCACCAAAGAATATTATCTACTCCGATGCCAAGGACACGCGCTGCTGCAGCGAAAGAGAAGTGCTCTATTCCTCGTGCGAGAACGAATGTAGGCTTCTTTGTGTGACTTGCGAGACCCTCTTTTGCTGCGTTCGGAAAATGGTTCTGCATCGCAGCTAGGAGAGCTATATGGTTCGACATGTTCCCGCCGGTAGTCCAAAGCCCTCCAACCTGAGCCAGGGAAAAGTCAGGCCGGTTCATATCTGATGTCTGATACCCGACTAGCTGTCTGAGCCAAGAAATTAGCTGTATTTCTATCAATGATGCGGATGGCGCACTCCGGTCGACTGCGATAAGGTTTTGGTTCAAGAAGGGAATCAATAAGTCGGCTGCAATAGCACCCACACTGTTCCCTGTGTCCGGGAATGCCAGATAACGCTTGTCATGTTGAGCTATAGCCGGGTGTACGACTTGGCGCAGCAAGGTTTGTAGCAGCTCGCTGTATGTAAGACCGTTGAGCGGGAGCGGCTCCGCGATGAGAGATTTGAGGTCTTCTAACGCTGTGTAATTCAGGACGCCGCCAGCTCTAAGCTCGGCGCCGGATACGAACTGCAGGCCTATTTCGAGTATGTCATTGAAAAGCTGTCGCTGCTCGGAAGTGACTGTATTTCCTAAAAACGCCTTGGCATACGCTGCATCTCGAGATGAATGAAGGTTCATCTCCCTCTCCCCGATTCGGCAAAAACGTCGGACTGTTTTTCGGCGATCGCCTTGATCTCGGTACAGTTTGCCGGAAGATCCTCGGCCAGGTCGCGCAATTCCATCTTGGCATTTGCCGCACGCGACCGCAGCTTGCAGACCTTCTTCTGCAGCTCCTCTAGGTCTGACATGATCCGTTCCTCGATATCCGGTTCCATCACGAAGCCGACCCGGCGGAGGCCGATGTGGTAGTTGCGGTGCTGCGACCGGGAGTATTGCGATCCCGCGCGGCGAGATGCAGAACGTTATCCTGCGCCTTCGAGTTCAGGATAAGGCGGCCATTAGAGTCGCAGCTGGCCATCAAGAGTTCCTGCGCAAGGGTCGACAAGGGCGGCGAGCTTGTTTGGTAGGGACGGTTTCGCCGGGGCCTCCTTCCCATAGAATGCTATTTGATGCGGATTTGACATTCTTGCTTTTCTTTCTTCGTTCTATCGATCGCGGCATCATCGAGATGAAGGTCGGTCGGCGGCTCCCGGCTCGCAACGAAGGAGTTTCAAAACTCGTGCCAATTTGGCCGACCCAGCAGAAGAAAAACATTGTGATTGCTTTTCAGCGGGTTAGCATGACGCCAGATAAGAGCTCGGCGAAATAGGCCGGTGTCGCGGACCCGACAAAGGCGACAGAACAGTGTCGGACAGTACGGTCGTCAGACGCCAGACCGGCGACACCTTCTTTATCAGTTGTCCTGTCCTGGAATGATGGCAGGCCACCTGACCGTATTGAGCCATAGGGGAGGCCTCCTGGTTGGCTCAAGGTTCACGTTCTTGCTGCGTGCCTCGTTACCGGGTCTTTGGGAACAAAATCGCGGAAGGAACGCTGGGCCCCGCACGGATCCGTAAGCGCAGAATTCCCGGATCCGGCGTACCTCGGGTATTTGACCGCGACCGGCCACGCGGCCAAGATCACTAGGCCAGTGACTGGCTCCCACGACCCACCTTCACCCTTCTGATCGCCGGCTTCCATTCCATGATCCGCAAGAAGGTGCCCGACAATTTGGAACCGTGGATCGCTGACGCCAGCAAAAGTCTCATCGCGTCTTTCGCCAAAGGCATCATTCGCGAGCACGCTGCCCTCCGCTTGCGATCACCGAACCGTGGTCCAACGGACAAACCGAAGGCCAGATCACCAAGCTCAAGCTGGTGAAAAGCCAGATGTACGGGCGGGGAAGCTCAACCTTTTGCAAGCCAGGCTGATCGGCGCAACATGACGTCAAACTCCATCGAGAGTGCGTCAGACCCGAAAGGCGCTCCCAGCCCTTGTGCAACTGGACGTCCCGACGACGAACATCGCCGCACTCGTTCTTTCCCTCAATCGCGATTGTCCATTCCACCGCCATCTCTTTCTCTCCGGGCAAAGCGACACTGATGGACTGCTCCGGCCTAACAAACCGCGGATGATCTCGTGTTCGGTGACACATTTGATGAGGGCGACCACGATCTGCAAGCGAGACAGGCGAAGATAACAGTGTCGGGGATTCGACAAAAACCCGACAGTGGTATCAGGTGCGGGACCGAATTCCCAAAATGGCAGACAGATATTCCTTTGTACTCTCACGTAGGCATGTAGGCATGTAGGCGCTTGAAAAACAGGTAGAAATGTTCTCTGAGCCGTTTCTGTGTGACTGGCACGATTGTTGCTGCTCCCTCGTCGCGAGTGGAATATTCATTCGCTCTTCAGCAGAGGCTTGCCCTCACAGGGAGATCTACAATGCGTGCGACGTGGAAGACGTTGTCCCACATTGACTACGCGCTGTGCCGTTCTTGAAGTTGAGCCCGGCGCAAGAACACTTTGTGGCCCGGTTGAATAGCTTCATACGCCGGACTGCCCGTTCTCGATCTTCGTCCACGATGAGATCGTTGGCTTTTATTCACCCACCGTGAGTTTTTTGAGGATATTAAAATGAACGAAGTCGCATTACGCGATCACGCAGAGTCTAAAGTTCCCAGGTGGCACTTCATAATGATGCGCGACTCCGTTAGAAATGCAGCAATAGAGGCGGCGATAGCCTCTTGTAGTCTCAGCGGAAAGACTGTTGTTGAAATCGGAACGGGCGCTGGCCTTCCGGCAATGCTCTTCGCCAAGTATGGGGCTCGAAAAGTATTCACATGCGAAATGGACGAGCGAATTGCTGACGCGGCGCGGGAGATTATCCGGGCGAACGATTTGCAGGATCGCATCGCGGTGATTGCAAAGTCCTCAAGGCAGGCGATTCTGGACGGCGACCTTCCTTCGGCGCCTGACATCATTTTTACCGAAACATTGGACGCTGGAGTAGTTGGTGAGGGATATGAGGCGATCGCGGAAGACATCCGCCAAATCGCCAGTCCCACTACAGTAGTGATGCCAGAGCGGGTTCAGCAACTCGGTTTCCTCTGCACTGACAGCCAAGCCTTTGAGAATAATTCCGTCTTTAATCAATGTGGGTTTGATCTGTCCGGTTTTAATTTGTTTGCCGAGCGTTCATATTTCCCAGTGAGCCAGATACTGCACGAACCGGTATGTCTCTCGCCAACTGTTCTTTTCAGGAGCTATGACTATCTAAATCCGGGCGCGTTGGATCCGGTAGAACATCAAGTCATAGTGTATAGTTCCGGCCTTTGCCACGGAATGACGTCATATTTTGACGCCCATTTTGGGAAGTTCCTAGTCTCTTCTAGAGAACGGAGGAGCCATTGGCCAACGGCTTTCCATCCTTTACGAGAACCTATATCGGTCGAATCTGGGCGGCGCTATTCTTTGAGAGGCGATAAATCTGGGTTGATCGATTTGGTTTCGATATGAATGGATGAACAAACTTGTACAACGCGTGGATTTCTGCCCAGCTACCTCAAGCGCGCGAGCGGCGACAAGCGACGTTTGGATTATGGGAGTGGCCTGCCCCATGAAACAAGGCGTAAACGTTCGCCGCCCGGTCAGAGAAGTTGCAGAATCTTCAGCACGACAACACTGTCTCGACCCACTTCATCTTTCGAGTGTCAATGCGAATACTAGAGATTTCTAGCCTCCTCACCCCCAAGACCCGCCTTTCAATGTACCATTTTGGGCTGGTGTCGAACGTGGCAAGTCTGGAAGCTCGGCCCATATCACGCGAGATTTGATCTCATGCAGCTCGGTACCCTTCCTGTCTTAGAAGGCAGCAGCATCACTCTCCGCCGAGCTCAGAGCCATGATGCTGAGGCTCGCTTCAGATTAGGCGATGCCCCGGAAATCCTGGAAATGCTCGGCGTCAGCCCGGATGCAGCCCGGGCTCCGACTCCCGAGAGCGCGGCAAGATGGGTTCAGAACCTTATTGATCATCCAAGGGCATGGGTGATCGAGACTGATCGGCTAATTGGTGAGGTGCGCCTCGATCGGATCGACATGCAGGATAAACGCGCCTCTCTGGCGATTGGGATACTTGATCCAGACTGCCTTGGGAAAGGCTTGGGAACTGAGGCAACCATGCTCGTGCTCGGCCACGCGTTCCGCGATCTGAAACTTCACCGGATTTCCATCCGGGTCCTTGCCCACAACGCGAGAGCCATCCGGTCTTATCAAAAGTGTGGTTTTCTGATCGAAGGTCGCGAGCGCGAAACTGCGTTTGTCAACGGCCAGTGGTATGACGATTTCATCATGGGGCTATTGGAACATGAGTTCAACCCCCCTCTGCCCTAGCCTAGAGTACAGGACCGTTGTCCTTCCGCCCGGCGTCCCAGCGATGAGTTGCCGAACCCCACCGATATCCTACTGTCGCTTGCTACGTGGAGAGCGGCAAAGCGCGCCTGATCATGAGAGATCCAAGCCGATCAATGTCGTCATCGGGCTACGCTATTTCAGGAGCAATTGCTCACGCTATTATTCTGGCGCGGAGCAGGGCTCCAACGAAGCAACTCTCACGTTCCACCATATCCATCAAGGGGCGCGACGGTCGAGGCTCTACCTTGGCGGGCCTTTGAAGGTCCGCCAAGATAGCTGGGTTCTGACGTCAAGAAACTACGCTGCCGGGCGCGTCGCAGAAATCCTAGGCGAGCGCGCGCTGACCGCGTTCCAAAAGTTAATGATTTGAGATGTTGAAGGATGGCACAGCAGTCATGGTCAAAACCTCAAACCCACCGGTATAACGTAGATCGCGAAACTCAATGGGAAACGCGCCTTCGGCGTGTAGTAACTTCACACAACATGCATTCATTGCTCCCTCCCCGCTTCCCCTTCCGAAGGTCCGACATTCGCAAGGAAACGTTTGTCGTCGGCCTTGGTCTTCGCCATGCCCTGAAGCCGGAAGACCTCCTCGACCGGAACGATGTCACTGTGGACGTTTTGTACGCCGCCATCGGCGACGATGCGGCGGAAGGTTTCCTGCATGGCGGTCGTGGCGGCGCGGATGCCATAGTTGCCGTAGATTACCATGCGGATGTTGCCGAGCGCCTGGATACGTGTGGCATCGAGCTCCGGATAGGCATTCGGCACGATGGTAAGGGGCACGTCGCCGTCCCAGGCCCGCGCGAAGCTCTCAATCTCGGAGGGATCCTTTTTCTTGGAATGGATCAGGATCATGTCGGCCCCGGCTTGCGTATACGCCCTGGCGCGCTTCAGGGCCTCTTCCTCGCCGAGACCGGCGATCAGCGCCTCGGTGCGGGCGATGACCAGAAAATCCGGATCGAGGCGGGTATTGACAGCGGCTTCGATCTTGCCCCGGAACTCCTCGACCCGAAGCAGTTCTTGCCGGCCGCCGGCGGCGAGACTGGTGACCTTCGGGAACGTCTTGTCCTCGATGACCACCGCGGAGGCGCCGGCGCGCTCATATTCGGAAATGGCATGGATCACATTGATCGCATTGCCATAACCGGTGTCGATATCAGCAACGATCGGCAGCGACGACCGGCCGGCGATCGCCTGCAGCATGTCGAGGTGCTGCGTCATCGAAATGAGGCTCATGTCCGGCAGGCCGTAAAGGGCGGAGAGCTCGAAGCCCGAGGCCCAGAGGCCGTCAAAGCCCGCTTCCTCGGCCAAGACGGCCGAAAGCGGGCTGTGGGCGGCCATGATGTGGACGAGGCCGCGATCGGCCATGACGTTAGCCCGGTCGGACCTCGACAGCTTGCCCGGGCCGTTCGGCAGGCCATGTCCTCGCTTACCTGCTCGGCAACGAGCCCCGGTCAATTCCGGCAGTTCAGTCAACTTT
>NZ_JBVVQI010000031.1:0-64168 GCF_055811495.1 Mesorhizobium sp. WSM4830
CTCCCGTTGCAGCATCACTCTTTGATCTGAAAACCAGAGCGGCGGACCTTCAACTCGAGCGTGTCCGCCGCTCCGTCCTTGTTCAATTGCGCCACGGAAGCTTGATCAAGGAAAGATGCGATATCGGCTGACATCCGACAGATCGAAGTTGGCCGGCATATCGCCAATGAATTTCGGCGCCGCCACACCCTAAGCGGTCTCGGCAATTTTCAGCACGGCGTCGATCTCGGCCATCACCGCTGCCGGCAGCGGCCCTTTTTCCAGCGCACCGAGATTGTCCGCGACCTGCTCGGGCCGCGTGAAGCCGGGAACCGGCAGGGCGATTGCCGACTTGGCAAGGATCCAGCCGAGCGCGCCCTGCGCAAGCGTGCGCCCGCCCGAGGTGAGCAGGTCGCGGATTGCCGAGAGCCTTGACAGATAGTGCGGGTTGGCGGCGCCATCCCTGAAAAACACCATCCATTCGGCATTCCCGCCGCGGACGTCGTCGGTGGGCAGCCTCATGGCCGGCGTGTATTTGCCAGTGAGCAGCCTCATCGCCAGCGGCAGGCGGCTGAACGAGACGAGGTTCTCGCGCGCCGCAACGGCCATCAGCTCGTTCGCCGGGGTAAACACATTGAAGTCGTTCTCTACGGCGACGAACCCCTCGCGCGGCGCGTAGGCGGCAAGCCGTTCGGGGTGATCGGTGCTCCAGCCGAAGCCGCCGATCTTGCCCTCCTGGCGCAACAGGCCGAGCGTATCGAACACCTCGCCGGCGCGCTCGATCGGATACTCGTTGATATGTAGCAGCACTACGTCGACACAATCGCGCTGCAGGCGCTGCCGCGAATTGTCGATCGATGTCCGGATCGCCGCGGCAGAGGCATCCTCGGGTGCGATCTTGCGCGTTTGGGGATCACCGAAATAGCCGACCTTGGTGACGATGACGGCTTCGTCCTTATTCTTCAACGCCCGCCCGAGGATCAGTTCGGCATTGCCGGCGCCATAGGCGGCAGCCGTGTCGAACACCCGCGCGCCGATGTCATAGGCCATCGCCAGCCCGGCTTGCGACCTGATATCGTCGACCTCGCCATAGACTGTCGCCGTGTCGCGCCAGCGCGCGGCACCACCGGCCGCCCAGGTGCCGATGCCGATGCGCGGTACCGAGCGGCCATCCCAAAGCTCCATCATCTGCATGCCCGCTTCCTCAACGACACAAGCAGGCACGGCGGGCACGCTCGCGGATCTCTTCGCGAGAAATGCCGGCATCCGCCAATGTGCTGTCCGGAACCTGCCTCAGGCTCGCAAGAGTCTGGCGATAGGCAATCCAGCGTTCGAAACGGTATCGAAGTTCATCCAACATGATCGTCTCCTTTGGCCCGCAGAATGCCCGCGCGCCTGGGTTGGTCGAAAGCGCAAAACATCTGCGCCAATCGCATGCGCGATCGACGGGGCTGCGCTCGCTTCTTGGCCAGCCGAGGCGCTTGTCCCTGTCCCGCCAGGCAGGATTGTCCAACGCCTCCAACGCCTGCATACTTGCGCGTGATGCCTGCTTCGCGCTACAGCCACGGTCGCAAGGAGTTTTTCATTTCTGCAAAATGGATATCGGCTGGGACGATCTGAGGTTGTTTCTCGACGTTGCGCGGCTGGGTGGCTTGAGCGCAGCGACGGGAACCACGCGCCTCAGCGCAGCCACCCTTGGACGACGCGTCACCGCGCTCGAAAAGCAGATCGGCGAACCTCTGTTCGTGCGCCAGCAGACCGGCTACCGGCTGACCCCGGTCGGCGAGGAACTGCTGCGGCGCGCCGAAGACGTCGAGGCGGCAATGCAGTCGCTGACGCGCTGGCGCGAGGGAAACCTGCCCGACCGCATTGTCCGCGTCTCGGCCGGGCCATGGACCTCGGCGTTCGTTTCCGCTCATATCGGCGAGATCTGGACGGTCGATGACGGCATAAGGGTAGAGCTTGTCACCACCACCGACCGGGTCGACATCGGCCGCCGTGCCGCCGACATCGGCATCCGAAGCGAGCGCCCGACCGAGCAGTGGCTGGCCGGCCGTCAGAGCGGCAAGGTCGCCCACGCCATTTATTCAGGACGCCACCTGATCAACGGCATCGCCGCCGGTTTGTTCGTCGGCGTCACCGGCGAAGGCGCAAACGTTGCCTCGGCGCGCTGGCTGCAAGCCCATCACGGCGACCGCATCGCTGTACGCGGCAACAACACCCATACGGTGCGCGAACTGGTGGCCGCCGGCGCCGGCCTTTCGATCTTTCCGTGCTTCGTCGGTGACAGCGATCCGCGGCTGGTTCGCGTCGCTCAGCCTATCCCCGAACTCGAAACCGACCAATGGATCGTCACCCATCACGAGGAACGTCACTCCCCGCCGGTACGAAAAGTCGCCGACCGGATTGCCGCCTTGATGCGGGCGCACCAGCCGCTGTTTCGCGGCGAGACGCCGATCCGATAAGCCTCAGGCGTCGATCGGCCGCCGGCGGATCAAGAATCAGATACTTCGGTGGGCCCGACGATGTGCCGCTGCCGTTGAGGACGCCGGAGTGCGGCGCGCTGCTCGTCGAGATCTGAGAGAGCGGTATAACCGATCAGCACCGGGCCGCCTATCCGGTCACTCGTCCTTCTGCCGGCTCATAGCCGTATGCTTCGCCCTTACGCACCACGCGACCGATGCCCGGCCAGCCAAGGTGCGCGCCGGCGATCCACGTCCCCGCCTCGGCCGCGTCACTGAAAACCTTTAGGCGGGTTGCGCGCGCGGTCAGCTGATCGTCGTCATAGCCCCAACTGAACGCGGGATTGCTGAACTGCAAGGCCGGCACATGAACGAAGTCCCCGAAGAATAGGAAACGGTCCTCGTCCGTGTCGAACGTGTAGCCGGTGTGACCGGCAGCATGACCGGGCAGGGCGACCGCCCTCAATCGCTCACCCACCTGGTCGCCATTCTGGACAGGCTTCAGCAGGGGCCGGAACTGCGCAAGGTGCGCGTAAGCGAAAAAGCTCTGCACAGCCGCCTCGGGAATTACGATCGCCTTCAAGTTTGGAAAGAGCACTCGGCCGTCGGGGGCCAAAAGTCCGTGCACATGATCCTGATGGGCGTGGGTTAGCGCCAAGACCGTGATCGAAGCCGGGTCGATCTTGGCCTCCGCCATGGCCTGCTCAAGACGTCCCACTGTCGGGGCCCACCCCCCTCCTCCGCTGTCGATCAGAACGCCGTCAACGCCTGGACCTGCGAGCGCGAAGCAATTGACAGACAGGCGAAGCGCCCCTGCCTGCGCAGCTTGCGGCACCGGATTATCCTGCGTGTCCCGCAGAAGGTCCGCCGGCATCTCGATGTAACCGTCCGAGAGCGACCAGACGCGCCACCTTCCCGACGTGCTGCCGAGCACGTTGCTGCTTTGCGATGTCACGATCATAAGGCCACCTGCCGCAAACGAAAATGGAGGATAGGTTCGATTGTCACTATTGGCTCTCTGCATCCTCTGCGCAAAAGCGTGGGGAAATCGATGAAGATCAATGCGGAAAGCACCCGATCTCGATAGGCTATCGGAAGATGATCGTTGACGGATCTGCTAGCTTCGCGACGATGCCAGCTCTTATTGCATGCCCATGTAGATTCCTCCCTTCGTAAGCTCGTCAATCATCTGATTTATGCGCTTTCGGCGTGTTTCCGGGTGACGGGCGCGCGCGATCCAATGCAAGTAATCATTGCGCTGATAGGGAGGCCGTTGCTTGAAAGCATGCATCAGATTTGCGGCCTCGAGCTCTGCACGCAAACTGTCGGGCATTTTAGCCAACGGACGTTTCAGCAACTCACGCTCCGCCATTCGAATCGCGATGCTGGAATAGATCACAAGTCAGCCGTCTCGCCTGCGAGACCGCAGCCGGCCTGGCGACAGCCCTTTAAATCGGGTCACGACGCGATTCATATGGGCCTGGTGAGTGAAACCCGCGTGCTGAGCAATCTCGGCCAGCGGCAGATCGCTATTTTCCAAAAGCTCGACCGCGCGATCAACGCGGCGGCGTAAAATGAATTGATGTACCGGCAATTGCGTCGCCTCGCGAAAGGCGGCGGTGAAGGCGCGTCGTGGCATTCCCGCGATTCCGGCAAGATGGTCGATCGACACCCCCTTTTCCAGATCGCCGTCAATCGTAGCGAGGACCCGGTCGAACCGCTGCGAGGTTAGGACCGGAGATTTCTGCCGCCGCTGACGTGCATGCCCGAGACGGAGCAGGTTCGCGAAAACCAGGCCCAGCGTCCATTCGCGGACGATGGCGTTGGCTGGCGCGTCGCCTTCGAGGCGTCGGCACAACTCGGCCACCAGCGAATCGCGTATCGGTCGATCGGTCAGGATCACCAGATCGTCGAGGGTCCCGGCTGCGGATACCAGGAGCCTTGAAGCCAGCGCGGAGTCAACGGTGATCATCGTCAGCTCTCGCGGCTCCTCGATCTTGAACCGCGTGGCACGCTCGGGAAGGCTGAGCAGCAGGTCGCCGGGGCGGGTGAAGACGCGCCGCAGCCCGCGGCCAAGATCGATCTCTGCATAGGATGAACCACTGCGGATCACACGCAGCTGAACGACTCCGGCCGGCGCATGGCGATAGTCGCCGGCAGGAAAGAACAATCTCTTTGCACTTGCGGCGGTCACCATCGTTGTACCGGGCGTCCGGACGCAAGTTCCTCCAGGACTTCGATGATCGATCGCCGCATCCTCGATCCTTGACGCCTACACTTTTGCCCGTTTGGCCGGCCCACCAGGCGCATCACTTGCCAAGGCGGTCAGTTCACCAATCCGGGGCACAAAGATGTTGTGCAGTGTCTGGGTCATAATGGTCATTTCACGCTGAATTTGCAGTTCCTGTGCGGCGGGAAACAATGTGTGCTGCAAGAAGAGTTCCAGGCCTGCCTTGTCGTCCCATATCTCGATGATGCGATAGCCATCGTCGGTGGCATGCGCGAGGTGCTGGTAGATGCCGCCAGCGGGCCGTTTCTCCACGCCGATCCGAGCGAGGATGCGGCTATAATCTTCGGCCGTCAGGCCGGCAATATCAAGTGTCGTCACCACGGCCATGGTTCATCCTCGCTGCTGATTGTGGTTGTTTGAAATGAAGTTCTTGGACGACCCCGGCTCCTACTGGGCCGATGTCGTTTGGCATCGCCGTCCTGACGGCGAGTTTGACTCCCGAACTTCACCGACAGGAGCGGTCTTTGGTCCTCAGCCACCGAGCGCCTCGATGACAAGACGGGCGGTCGCCGCTCCGGAGAAGTTCTGCTGGCCGGTGATCAAATTGCCGTCGCGCACGGCAAAATCGCGCCACAGCCCGGCCTGAATATAGTTCGCGCCGAGCGCACGCATCTCATCCTCGATCCGCCATGGCATCAAATGCGTACCGTGCGGCAGCGCGCCCATCTCCCAGACGGCATTGTCGGCGAAGTCCTCCTCGACATTGGCGAACCCCGTAACAGTGCGGCCTTTGGCCAGCAGCTCGCCGGTTGAGAGGCGCGCGTAGCGCAGCAGCGCGACGCCGTGACACAAGGCGGCCGCGACCTTGTCGGCCGCGAAAAAGGCGACGAACAGCCGCTGCAACTCAGTTGCGCCTTCGAAGGTGAACATCGGCGCCTGGCCGCCAGCGACGACGATCGCGTCGAACGCGTCGACCGACAGCTCTGCGATGGGCCGGGTCGTCTCCACCAGCGCCGCCAGTTTCGGCGTCGACAGGAAACCGAGCGAGATCAGATCCGTATCCGAATAGCCGGACGGATCGCGTGGGTCGCTCAACACATCCGCCTCGCATTTGCCGCCCTCAGGCGAGAAGATCGCGACTTCGTATCCGCGCTCCGTGAAGGCGAGCCAGGGATGAGTTAACTCGCTCCACCAAAACCCGACCGGCCAGCCTGTGGTGGTTGACACAGCCGGGTTTGAAAGGACCATCGCGACGCGTTTGGGATGCAGCGGGTCGAGCGGGTTGGGATCGCGTACGCTCATCGCGCCATCTCGACTGGTTCGCCAAGATTTGCCCAAATCGTCTTGTATTGGGTGTAGCTTTCCCACGCCTCGCGGCCCTGCTCGCGGCCATAGCCGCTCATCTTGAAGCCTCCGAACGGCGCATTAGGATGGTATTTGTGCCAGCAGTTCAGCCACACCGTGCCTGCCTTGATCCGGTCGGCGAGCCGCAAGGCGCGGCCAAGATCGCCGGTCTGGATGCCCGAGGCGAGCCCGTAGCTCGTGTCGTTTGCGATCCGGATCGCGTCCTCCTCGCTGTCGAATGGAATCACCGGCAGGACGGGGCCGAAAATCTCTTCGCGCGATATCCTTAGGTCGTTGGTCGCATCGGCGAAGATGGTCGGCTCGATGAAGAGGCCCTTGCCGTTGATCTGGCAGGTGCCGCCGCCCGCCGTCAGTCGCGCGGTGCGCTTGCCCTCTTCGACATAGCTCAAGACCTTGTCATACTCGCCGCGCGCCGCGATCGGCCCGATCATCGTCGCAGGGTCCAGCGGATCGCCGAGCGTCGCCGACTTGGCCATGGCGCTCAGCTTCTCGACGACCTCGTCATAGCAGGCGCGTTCGACCAGCAGGCGCGATCCGGCGACGCAGACTTCGCCCTTGTTCCAGAAGATGCCCCAGAAGGCTGCCTGTATCGCGGCATCGATATCGGCATCGGCGAAAACGATATTGGGACTCTTGCCGCCGAGCTCCATGGTCAGGTGTTTCATCGTCCCGGCACCGTTGCGCATGATGCCCTGGCCGACGGCGGTCGACCCGGTAAAGGCGATCTTGTCGACGCGGGCATCGTTGACCAGCGCGTCGCCGATGGTGCCGCCCGGGCCGGTGATGAGATTGTAGACGCCCGGCGGGACGCCCGCGTCGAGGATGACTTGCGCCAAGGCGAGGGCCGTCAGGGGCGTGTCGGTCGCAGGCTTGTGAACGACCGTGTTACCCGCCGCGAGTGCCGGCGCGATCTTCGAACAGGACAGCGCGAGGGGAAAATTGAACGGGGTGATCGCAGCGACCACGCCAAGCGGCTCGCGTCGCGTCAGGATCCTGATATTTGGTTCGTAGCTTGTACGATAGGCGCCGTCCATCGCGCTCATGGCGAGCCCGCCATGAAAGCGGAACAGTCCTGAGCAGTGCGGCATGATGATATCGCGGAAATCGCGATAGGGCATACCCATGTCCATCGCCTCGCGCACCGCGAAATCCTCGGCCCGCTCGTCCATCAGATCGGCGATGCGAAACAGGATCTTGGCGCGCTCCTCATGATGCATCCGCGCCCAGGGTCCTTGCTCGAAAGCCCGCTGCGCGGCCGCGACGGCATCGCTCGTGTCGGTGACGTCCGCCTTCGCAATATCGGTGATCGCCGCCTCCGTGGTCGGATCAAAAGTCGTCGAAGTCTCGCCACTGACGGCATCGCGCCATTGGCCATCGATCAGCAGACGTCCTACTGGAATCGCCTTGCGCCGCGCGGGTAGATAATCAGTCATGAACCGGTTCCGTCCTGTCGAATGAGATTGAAGGAAATTGTCGGCCCCATCCCGCGCCGATAAGCGAGCTGGACCAATAGCAGCATCATCGGCTCGATCAGGCGCGAGGCCGTGAGATCGCCGACATCGACCGGCATTGTCGGTAGATCGGCGAGAAGCCGGCAAACCGCCGCCTTGGCATCAGCGTCATTGCCGGCGACATAGCTCGTCACCGGATCGCCGTTGAGACGCGGATCATCCCTGTCAAGCAATTCGGCAAAGGTCGGAATGCACTTGACGACAAGCGCGCCCCGCGCGCGCCTCTGAACCTCCTCGCCTACCGACGTAGTAGTGCCTAGCAGCATCGTGGAAAGCTCAGGCGCGACTGCGTTGGTATTGTCCCAGACGATCTTGCCCGACAAATCGCCAAGCGCGTCCATCGCCAACTCGAGAGCCGGCCATGGCGTCGCCAGGGCAATTACGTCGGCCCATCTCGCTACTTCGTCAGGGGCACCGAAGCCAACATGGAGGGTTGCCGCGATTGCGCGCAACTTGCCTTCGTCACGACTGAAGCTGAGGCGAATTTCGTGCCCGGCGAGGCCAAGACGTTTCGCCAAGGCCTTCCCGAGCGAGCCTGGTCCGATGATCGCAACTTTCACAACTGCCTCCCGACACGCGATCGGGCTTGCCTAGCATCATTGCAGTCGCGCTTATTTCACGAATTGCCCTTGCACGATCGGGCGCACTCGTCACATGGGTCGGCGCCAATTGGCATCCGGATCCGCCGCGCGCTCACGCCCTCCCCGAACGTGTCCCTACTGGGCGTGTATGTGGGCCACCATAGAGGATGGTGCCACCAGCGGAGGTCCCCAGGGCACAAGGCTCACATTGGTGACGCTAGATTTTCTTTGCCTAATCCGTCGGCGTTGCGATGACTTTTGTGGCATCAGCATAACGCGATTGCCTGCAAATCCGGGGAAAGGCCGCCTCAGGACGGCTTTCCGGACTGGCACGCCCCTTGCTTCGTCGTTCACGTGCAGAGCGTCTAGGGTTCCGGCCGTGTCGATTACGGTGCTGGTCCAAGAGACGCGACCGCTTGAGATGCATTGAGGCATCCGGCGGAACACGGCGGGCCAAAATCCCGGGAGAACCCTGCACGGGTTTGCTGGCGCGAACCTCTCCCGGATGCGCGCTCCGTGAACCCCCAACAGACGTCCGGACGCAATCCGGATCGCAAACAGGGGTACGCAATGCTTCGCAAACTGGCTGCAATCATCCTAGCCGCATCACTCAGCCTTCCCTCCATATCGGCCGCGGAAGCGGCGCCCAAGAAAGACTTCAAGATTTGCTGGTCGATCTATGTCGGATGGATGCCGTGGGGCTATCTTTCCGACAGCGGCATCATGAAGAAGTGGGCCGACAAATACGGCATCAATGTCGAAATCACCCGCATCAACGACTACGTCGAGAGCATCAACCAGTACACCGCCGGCGGCTTTGACGGCTGTTCGATGACCAACATGGATGCGCTTTCGATTCCGGCCGGCGGCGGTGTCGACACCACGGCCCTGATCGTCGGCGATTTCTCCAACGGCAACGACGCCGTCATCCTCAAGAACAAGGCCGCGCTCAAGGATATTGCCGGCCAGAAGGTCAATCTCGTCGAGCTCTCCGTCTCGCATTATCTGCTGGCGCGCGCACTGGAGACGGTCGGGCTCGCCGAGAAGGACATCACTGTGGTCAACACCTCCGATGCCGACATGGTCGCCGCCTACGGCACCAGCGATGTCACCTCCGTCGTCACCTGGAATCCGCTGGTCTCGGAAATCGCCGCCATGCCGGGCGCCCACAAGGTATTCGATTCGACTGAGATTCCCGGCGAGATCATCGACATGATGGTCGTCAACACCGCGACGCTGAAGGACAATCCGGCCTTGGGCAAGGCGCTTGTCGGTGCATGGTATGAAGCCATGGCGCTGATGACCTCGGGCACGCCCGAAGGCAAGGCGGCCAAGGAAGAGATGGCCAAGGCGTCGGGGACGGATCTTACCGGTTTCGACGCTCAGCTAGGATCAACGGCGATGTTCTTCGAGCCGGCCAAGGCGGTCGCATTCACCAACGGCGCCGAACTGCCGAAGACCATGGATCTGGTGCGTAACTTCCTGTTCAGCCACGGCATTCTTGGTACCAACGCGCCGAGCGTCGACGTGATCGGCATGAGCTTCCCCGATGGCTCGACGCTGGGTGACGTCAACAACGTCAAGCTGCGCTTCGATCCGGCCTTTATGGCAGAGGCGGCGGGCGGAACGCTCTGACACGGGAGCGCGACATGCTAGCCAGAGGAACCGGCATCGTGCAGGCCGCAATAGGCCCCGAGGTCGCGCGCCTGCAACTTAGCAGGCCGAAAGCGCGGCTTCGCCTCATCAACGCGACGGTCTCGCGCGGCGGAGCGTTGCTGCTTGGGACGCTGCCGTTTGCCGCCGTGGCGATTGCCTATCTCTTCGCTTCCGCGCGAAGGCTGGCGGTCAATCCCAGCGACAAGCTGCTGCCCTCCCCTGCACAGATGTGGTCGGCCTTTTCAGACCTGGCGACAGTGCCGGACAAGCGCTCCGGCGACCTGATCCTATGGGCCGACACCTATGCCAGCCTGATTAGGCTGTTCGCCGGCGTCGGCGTGGCCACGCTGGTGGCGCTCAGCCTCGGCGTCGCCATAGGTTTCATCCCTCGCGTCAGGGCCTTTGTGCTGCCCTTGGTCACAGTTGTCTGCGTCATCCCGCCACTGGCGCTGCTCCCGATCCTGTTCATTGCGCTCGGCCTCGGCGAAACGGCCAAGATCACCTTGATCGCTCTCGGCGTCGCACCGGTCATGGTGCGCGACATCGCCAACCGGGTGATGGAATTGCCGCCGGAGCTCGTCGCCAAGGCACAGACGCTCGGCGGCAACAGCTGGACCATGGTGCTCAGGCTGGTGCTGCCACAGGTCATGCCGCGCCTCATCACTTGCGTACGGCTGGCGCTTGGGCCGGCCTGGCTGTTCCTGATCGCGGCAGAAGCCATCGCCTCCACCGAGGGGCTCGGCTACCGCATCTTCCTCGTTCGTCGCTACCTGTCGATGGACGTCATACTGCCTTACGTCGCCTGGATCACGCTGCTTGCGGTGATGACCGACTGGCTGCTCGTGCGGCTCTCTCACATCATCTCGCCCTGGGCGCATCCGGTGCGGAGCAGATGAGCCGGATCCTCGTCCATGGGCTGGAGAAGAGCTACGGCGACGCCCGTGTGCTGGAACGGGTCAACGTCTCCGCCGAAGCGGGTGAATTCCTGTCGCTGGTTGGCGCCAGCGGTTGTGGAAAATCGACATTCCTGCGCATCCTGCTTGGCCAGGAACAGCAAAGCGGCGGCGTGGTCGTCGTCGGCGACCAGCCGATCGTGCCGGAGCCGACGCCGCAGCGCGGCATCGTCTTCCAGCGCTATTCCGTGTTTCCGCATCTGACCGCGCTGCAGAACTTGCTGCTGGTCGAGGACTTCCGTTCGGGCGGACCGTTCGGCCGCGTCTTCGGCGCCAGGCGCAAAAGCGCCAGGCAAGAAGCCGAAACCATGCTGGAACGGGTCGGGCTTGCCCATGCGCGCGACCTCTATCCGGCTTCGCTGTCGGGTGGCATGCAGCAACGGCTGGCGATCGCGCAGACCTTGCTCGGGCGGCCGCGGATCCTGCTTCTCGACGAGCCGTTCGGCGCGCTCGATCCCGGCATCCGTGCCGAGATGCATGAGCTGCTCACCGAGCTATGGACCGAGCACGGCATGACCGTGGTCATGGTCACCCACGATATCGGCGAGGCATTCAAGCTCGGCACCCGCGTGCTGGTCTTCGACAAGGTGCGCCACGACCCCCAGTTCCCGTCCGCCTATGGCGCGACGATCACCTACGATCTGAAGCTCGACCGCAAGCACCGGGCTTCCACACGAGACGTGGCCGAAGTGGCCGCGATGGTTGGGACGACCCGACTGGATAGCGCAATCGCGACGACGGCGTCGTGAAGGAGGTTTTCATGCACAGAGATAGTCCAGAACGTCGGCATCGCCGCGCCGGGCTCACCGACCGCCAGCCGCGCCAACGCTTCCATCATCCGAACTTCGAGATCCGCGACATGCAGGGCTGGAAGTCGATCGAGGCGGAAGGAAAGCTGCCCGAGGATGGCTGGCGCAAGGAACAGAAATGGGCACTCGACATGGGCCTGCCCGGATCGGATTCGATCATCGACAAGTCGATCCCGACATTCGCGCGAGGCGAGTTGCCGCATTTCGCCGGCATCAACACCTTCCTCAAGGCGCCCTATGTCGAGAACGTCCGCGATGTCGGCAGATATGACGCTGCCGTCATGGGCATTCCTTTCGACAGCGGCACCACCTATCGGCCCGGAACCCGCTTCGGGCCGCAAGGCATGCGCCGCATCTCGGCGCTCTACACGCCTTACAATTACGAGCTCGGTGTCGACCTGCGCGAGCAGATGACGCTTTGCGATGCCGGCGACGTCTTCACCATTCCCGCCAATCTCGAAAAGAGCTTCGACCAGATCACCAAGGGCGTCAGCCATGTCGCCTCGTCCGGCGCGCTGCCGATCATGCTCGGTGGCGACCATTCGATCGGGTTTCCGTGCGTGCGCGGCATCGCCGACGTGACCTCCAAGCGCATCGGCATCATCCATTTCGACCGCCACATCGACATTCAGGAAAAGGATCTCGACGAACGTATGCACACGACGCCCTGGTACTGGGCAACCAACCTGCCGAACGTCTCGGCCACCAATCTGGTGCAACTCGGCATCGGCGGCTGGCAGGTGCCCCGCTACGGCGTCGCAGAGGCGCGGAAGCGCGGCACCAACGTGCTGACGATTTCCGATATCGAACAGATGGGGCTGGAGAAGGCGGCGGAGATCGCGCTCGAGCTCGCATGGAAGGACACCGACGCCGTATACATCTCCTTCGATGTCGACAGCATCGATTGCGGTTTCGTGCCGGGTACGGGCTGGCCGGAGCCCGGCGGCTTCCTGCCGCGCGAGGCACTGAAGCTGCTCGGGCTGGTGTCGGCGCCCGGCATCTGCGGACTGGAAGTGGTCGAGGTGTCGCCGCCCTACGACACGTCAGACATCACGGCGCTGTTTGGCGTGCGGGTGGTCGTCGAGGCGCTCGGCTCGATGGTCGCGCACGGCAATCTCGGCAAGCACAAATCCATCATCGACAAGCCGACGAGCTTTTGACCATGCACGATGATCATCATCACCACGACCATAACCATGGCGACGGTCACCATGACGGGCCGAACGGTCATCATCACCATCCGCACCCCGTCGGCCACAACGGGCCGGCCGGCAAGCCGTTGCAATGGCAGACACCGCATCTGCCGCACCACCATGCGCCCGAACCCGCCGACACGCGGGCGACGGATCTCGATCTCGTCGAGATCGCGTTTCTCGAAGGGTTTTCGCGGGCGCCAGACCCCTCCAGTTTCCTGCGCCTCGCCGGGATTCCGTTCGTCGGCGAGACCGCCGACGGCGTACGGCTGCATCTTCTGCGCGTCGAGACGCAGGACATGGTCGATGTCGGCGCCGTCATGCCGCTGATCGGCGGCGCCGGCGTCACCTATCACCCGCTGCCCGCGAAACTGACGTCGCGTCGGCGCCGCCTGGCCTTCGTCTACCACAACGGCAAGGCACAAACGCCCCTCGACTTCGGCGAGGCGCGGCTTCTAGCCGACAGGTCCGGCGCCGCACAATTCACCATGCCAGGGGCCGGACAATGAGCACCGGCCTTGAACCGATCGCACCTCTATCAAACAGGTCAGGAACCATGAACAAAACGCATTCATTCTTCGGCAGACTCGCCTTGGCAGCCGCCACAACTTTCATCCCCTCATTGGCCTTCGCCCACAGCGGCGGTTTTCATGCTCATGGGTTTGTAGACGGCCTTCAGCACCCGCTGGCCGGTATGGACCACCTGCTTGCCATGATGGCTGTAGGCATCATTGCCGCTCGCGCCGGTGGCAATGGGATCATCATCGTCCCGTCGTGCTTTGTCTCGGCGATGGTCGCTGGCGCCCTGCTCGGAATCGCCGGCATCGGCCTGCCCTCACTGGAAGCGGGCATAGCGCTATCGCTGGTAGTCTTCGGCGCCATGATGATGCTTGCCAAGCCGTTTCCGCTCGCTGTGGCTGCGTCGCTGACTGCCCTTTTCGCCCTCTTCCACGGCAATGTCCATGGCCTCGAAATTCCCGAGACGACCAGCGGCATCGCTTACGCGGTTGGCTTCGTGGTCGCTACTTCGGCTCTTCACGCGACCGGCGCGTTGGCCGCCCTGACACTTCGGCGCTGGCCGGGCGCCATCCGCACGGCAGGAGTCGGCACGTCGGTGGTCGGTATGGCGTTGGCGGCACAGATCATCTGACCCGCAGGTATCTGCGATGAACAGGAAGCGAAGGCATGATCAAGCGTCTGACCGTCTGGCTGCGCATCCGAAACATGCTGTACCAGATCCTGAAGACCCGGTCTGAGCGACTCTGATCGCATCCGGGGACTGAGGCTATGCAGCTTGCCGTACGCCTCGCGCGTACTGAGCGGTCCGCCGCGGGTCGCGACTAGGACGCAGCCGGCCGATCTGGACAGCGCCGGTCGGCCGCGTGCATCGATACGCGCGTGTCGCTCACGGACGAACTCGGATGATCGTCTTCCCCGAGCGTCGCTCGGTCGGGTTGAAGGCGGAAACGGCATCATCGAGGGTCGAGATGTTGCCGATGTTCGTCCGGAGCCGTCCGTCCCGCACCCGCTGGACGATTTCACTCAGTTGAGCACGATCGGACTCGACAACGAAGTCGACTGCCAGGCCATTGGCGGGCTGCGCGTCGGGCGGCCCGACGACGGTCACCAGTGTTCCTCCGGCTCGAACCAGGCCTGCGGATCGCTTCTGTATGTCGCCGCCGATGACATCGAACACCAGATCGACGCCGCCGACATCTTCCAGGGCGTCGTTCTCGAGGTCGACGAACTCGTTCGCGCCGAAGTCGAGCGCCTTCTGACGGTCGGCAGCGCGTCCAGTGCCAATGACATAGGCGCCGGCCTCTCGTGCGAGTTGCGTCACCATCGACCCGACTGCGCCGGCCGCACCATGCGCGAGGACGCTCTGCCCGGCCTGAAGGCGGCCATGGTCGAACAGACCCTGCCACGCAGTCAGGCCCGAGATCGGCAAACTGGCGCCTACCGTGAAGTCGACGTCGCCCGGCAGTGGCGCGAGGTTACGTGCCTCCATGGCTACATACTCCGCCAGGGTGCCGTCGCGATACCAATCGGCGAGGCCGAATACCCGCTGGCCCACGGACAGTCCCGTCGTCCCGTAGCCGAGGGCGGTGATCACGCCGGCCAGCTCGTGCCCGGGGATCGATGGCGTCCGGTCACGGTCGAGGCGATCGGTCCAGGTCGATGGCCACGCCAACTCAGTCGGGACGAATCCTGACGCATGAACCTGAACGACGACGTCGTTTATCGCTGCCTGCGGCTCGGGCCGCTCGGCCAGCTTCATCCCGGCCGTTCCCGCGGCCTGATCCGTCACAACGATTGCCTTCATCGGAATTGTCTCCTCGGTCATTTGTCACGTGGCGATGGCCGGTAGATATGTCCGGCTCTGGTCGTGAAACAGGACCAAGATTAGCGGGAATGATGGTACCATTGCGCCATGGCTGCTGTGCCCATCCATCTCGACCGCGCCGCAAGGACGCCGCTGGCGACGCAGATCTACCGGGCGGTCCGGGACGCCATCGAGACGGGGCGGCTAGACGCGGGAGCAAAGCTTCCTTCCTGGCGTGACATGGCCGCTCAGCTCGGCGTCTCGCGCGGCACCGTACGCGTCGCCTACCAGCGCCTCATCGACGAGCAGTTCGCGGTCGGCGCCGGCGCGGCGGGCACCCGCGTCGCCGAGAGCCCGTCGCCTTGGTCGGCGCCCTTGTGGTCGCCAGACGTGCCGCCCCTGCCGGAGCTGTTCCATACTTATGGAACGCCGCCCCTGCCCTTCCAGATGGGCGTGCCCTCGCAAGACGCCTTTCCGTTTCAAGCTGTGGTCGCGCGTCTTCGCGCGAGCGGCGCGGCGGGCGGCGGCCGCGCCGCTCAGCTATCCCGATCCCCGGGGCGATCCGCAGCTGCGAAAGGAGATCGCGGCCTATGTCGGGATCGCGCGGGGTCTTCGGTGCAGTCCCGCCCAGGTGTTCATCGCGGCAGGCTATTCCGGGGCGATCGGTCTGGCGGTGCGCGCTCTGCAGGTCGAGGGATCGCGAGCCTTGATCGAGGACCCGAGCTTCCCGATCACACGCAAAGCGCTCGACCTGGCCGGCATCACCGTGACGGCCGTTCCGGTCGACCCCGAAGGCCTGGATGTCGCTTCCGGCGTCCGGAGCGCTCAGGACGCAGCGCTGGCGATCGTCACGCCAGGGCAACATGCGCCGCTCGGGATGACGATGTCGCTGCCCCGCAGGCTTGCGTTGCTCGCTTGGGCTCGGCGGAGCGACGCCTGGATCATCGAGGACGATTATCTGAGCGAGCTGCAGCTGACCGGCCGGGCGGCTCCAGCGCTCGCTTCGCTCGATCACGGTGGACGGGTCGTGCATATTGGCAACTTCAGCAAGACGATCAGCCCGGTTCTGCGCCTCGGGTTTGTCGTTGCGCCCATCGAACTGACTGGCCGGTTCGGTGACGTATGCGCCTGCCTGGCGCCGGCTCCGGCCCTGGCGCTCCAAGGCGCGGTGGCCGAGTTCGTGCGCGAGGGGCACTATATTCGGCATCTGCGGCGCATGAAGCGCCTCTACGCGTCTCGGCGGCAAGCCCTGCTTGAGGGCCTCGCGCAGGTCGGGTCGGAGTCGCTGAAAGTCGAAGCCACCGCTGGCTTGGCCGTTATTGTCTCGATAACCGCCTCTCTGTCGGGCGTGGAGATCGCCCGCCGCGCCCGCTCGTTCGGCTTGGCTCCGTCGCCCCTCTCTCAATGGTGCGTCCGATCACCCCCGTGGCAGGGGCTCCTGCTCGGCGTGACCAACTTGGATACGCGTCGGCTTACACAGTATTGCCGACAGCTCGCGGAAGCGGCGCAATAGCGCCACTAGCGTTCAGCGCCAAGAGAAGCTTCAGACCCATCGCGATCGAGCTTTTGATCTCAACGCGCCTCTTGGCGCCTACGGTCCATTCCACTTCGGTTGCAGCGAGTCCTCGGTAGCCCACCATAAATCAACAAAATCAATTCCATGGATGAAGGTTCGCCAGTTATGACATGGCTAACCGAGGTAAAATTTTTCTAAGTCGTTGATAAATAATGACAATGGTGGGCCCGGAGGGCGTCCTAGAAACGTTGATTTCATTGACTTTTTGGTGGGCCGAAATCAGAAGTCTTCCCGCATCGTTCCGTATGGTCCCTCACGCCGGCCATGACCTCGAATTCGTGCCCCTGCCGACGCGATTATGTGTCGATCAAATCAGCCAGCATGGTCTCGAAGTCATCCAAAAGGCGCCATCCTGGCGCATGTGCCTCGTGACACGCTGCAGGGCAAGCGAGATAGGGCATTGCTGCTGCTCGGCTTCGCCGGCGCATTCCGTCGATCCGAGCTTGTCAGCATCGAGGTCGAGCATCTGACCTTCAATGACAAGGGCGTCGACGTGTTTCTAGGCCGCTCGAAGACCGATCAGGAGGGCAAAGGCCAGTCCGTCGCCATTCTCAATGGAAAGGCCTTCGCCGTGGCTGACAGGCTGCGGGAGTGGATGGCGGCGGCAGAGATCACCGCCGGCCCGATCTTTCGCCGTGTAAGCCGCGGCGACAACGTGCTTGCCGATGCCCTCACCGCGCAATCCGTAGCGCTGATCGTCAAGCGCTATGCCGATGCGGCGGGGCTCGACGTGGCGAGCTGTCAGGGCATGCGCTGCGCGCCGGCTTCATCACCTCGGCAGCCGACAACCGGGCCTCGATCAGCCGCATCATGGAAGTGTCCCGCCATCGAGATCCTCGGTCGGTCGAGACTATGTGCGCCGCGCCGATCGGTACAACGATCACGCGGGCGACGGTTTCCTCTAAGCAGTCTGCCTATGGCTGACAGAGGGCAATTCTGCCGATTTTTTGTCGTTAGAAGGCACTTCCAGATTGAGCCACTTGTTCTTGGACAAGGCTTGCATGGCGACTGCGATCTGATCGCGGCTAAACTGCCGTTTGCGCTCGCTCCAAGAATGAATCGCCATCTCAACCTGATCTAAGGTAGTTGCGCCTTCATCCTTTACCACCCAATAAACTGTTGACAGCAATTCCAGGCCATAAGGGGTTTCGAAGCCGGCCACGAGTTCTGCCACCCGATCGAAGCGCTGCCTCGTTTCCGCGTCGTCTGAAAGATAGCTATCGGCATCCTCATACGCCCCCGGCACCAGCCTGATTTGCTTAGTGGGATCGTCCCCGCCGTCGGAGTATCCCGAAACGAGCGTCCCTTCGATGCTATTGAAGACGTGCTTCAAGTTCTGGGCATATGGGCCGTAGTTTGCCTTCGCGTATTGCAATCGAAGCCCTTGGCCAGCCTCTTGCATAAAGAACATCAACTTGTGGGCTTCCAAGAGTGTTACGAACGGATCCATCAGGCCATTGAGATACCGCTGCAGCAAAACGACCAGCGCGGCACGACCTGGGGTCATATTAGGTGTTCGTCGATTTCGAGCGAGGGCATCAGCGTCCGGTGCTCCTGATGGCTCATAGATCACGACCTCCGCCTGTACGTCCGCCATCGCTTGCATAATACGCGGGCGCACATCGGACCAGTCGAGACCGCCCAGACCAGACCCGAGCGGCGGAATGGCGACAGACTTGATTCCAAGCTTTCTCACAACCTCCACCAGCGCTTTTAATCCAGAGTCGATGTCCTCCATTCTACTTTTACCCCTCCAATGCCGCTTGGTGGGGAAATTAATAATGTAGCGAGGCGTCAATTCGCCTGTTTCGACTACAAACATCTGGCCGGGCCGGACCTCGTTGCGGTTACATGCCGCAGCATAAGCTTTGAAGTTCGCCGGGAACGCGTTCTTGAATTGCAGCGCAATCCCACGGCCCATGATGCCCACACAGTTAACAGTGTTGACCAGAGCCTCGGCATTAGCCTCCAAGATATTGCCAGTCGTGAATGTCATCATGGCCATTTCCTCAGTAGTACCAGGCGGGCATTTGTTGCACAGTTGGCCTGTGTGCGGCGTTCTTGACTGCGGCAGTTGCAGCGTGGAATGTGGCAAGAGTTCTCACGCCGATACGTTCCACAAGATGCCACGGAAAGTAATTGTAGAACAGGAATTCCGCTTGCTTAGCTTCCTTTATTTCTGAAGCCGCCCATTGGTTGGCCGCAATATGCTCCCAGTTCAGCTGCGACAACTGCTCCTTCAATTTCCAGAATTTAGTGTAGGCCGCACCTGCGTTCGAGCCCGCAATAGCCCAACTATGACTGTTCTTATCCGCCCAATCGATTGCGTTATTCAGGTCGGCCTCCAAGTGGACGATCGGATCCTGTCCCCCGCGGTAGGTCAATTCGGGATTGTTGGCGCAGTGTATCACATAGAGCATGATCGATCGCGGGCAGTAATAAAAGGGTGTGAAGTCGCTCACTTTGGCGTTCGAGTAGCATGATACCGGAAGAGCGAATCGACGCTCCTTGATCGCATGCATTCCGATTGTGGTCCCTCCGAGACCCGCCTTCTTTGCCATTTCGGAATCACAGAAAATCCGGCCCTCGGCAAGGATGGAAGGTAATTTGTCGACATTCACAATGTGATAGATCTTCTGGTTCGTTGGCGGCTTGGTCATTTCCATCGGCCATCGGTTTTTGGAGAGAATAGCGATAAATGGGTTTCTCGCTAGCCGTTTGAGAAACGGCGTCCTCGGAAAGCGGTTCTATACGCGTTCAGGCCGCTTTGGCCAGCCGCATCGCCTTCTGCGCCATATCGTAGGTCATCGGCTGGTCACGCAGCCACCGGCCGAACTCGCCATGTGGCAGAGACGCCTTTACCGCCAGCATCCTCTTGCCGAGCGCAATCAGGTCCTCGCGCCGGCGCTGGCGCTTGCTGAAGCCCTGGCGGCCCTTTTCAGCCTCGCTGGCGTCCGCCTTGGCTATTTGGGACCGAATCGTCTCCTTTGCCGTTAGCGAGGTCTCCCTGAGGCGCCGCAGGTACACATAGAGGATACCAGCCAGAGCATGCCCCTGATGAGCGTGGCCGCGCAGCTCATTCACGATCGCCGTAATGCGCCGAGCGGGATCGCGTCGAAAACCTCGAGCACGGCAGCCATGCCCTGCTCCACCAGCTCCGGACAGGCCAGCAACAGATCAGAGACGGCCGTCAGGCTGCTTCCTTCGATGAGCGCGTGGTTGCCACGGCCTTCAGCTAGGACGCACAGGACAAGCCGCGCATGCTCGGCACCATGATTGTCAATCAGTCGGAGCCGACGGCGCGGGTCTGCCCTTCCTTCGGATAGCGGCTCTTGGGGATGAACTCGACTTCGAATTCGGCGCAGAGCGCAGATACGCGAGGCTCGACGTCGGCTGGTGATCCGCGGCTCAATTTGCGCCTTTGACATCAATGACGCCGGATATTTGCAATAATGCCTGTATTTGAGCAAGGCCTTGATAAAGTTACCAAGAACGATACAGCGCGACCCTCGACATTATCAAAGCCGCGGTGGAGAGGGCCAAGCTGACATTGCCGCGCAATTCGTCGGCCTGCCTTTGACGCCTAGTCTCCATGCGTCCTTGTGCTCCATAGTCTTCTTCATCGGATCTCGCCCCGCGCCCTTTCGCTTGCCACCGCGTCCCACGTCTGATTACCTTTGATTGTTTTCGAACATTGGGAGGGGGAAAGCAGATGACGACCTACGTTTTGACCTATGACCTCAACAAGGAGGAGACATCGGACGACTATAAGCCGCTGATCGATGAGCTTAAGCGCCTCAAGGCGCACAGGTACCAATTTTCTGCGTGGCTCATAAATCTAAACAACACCGCCAAGGAGACTCACGACCACTTCAAAGCCCTCATGGACAAGAATGATGCCCTGTGGGTGAGTGAGTTGACCAAGACGAGCCATTATTCCGGCGCGAAGGCGGGCACGACGAAGTGGCTCGAAGACAATCCGCCCGCGAGATAGCCGGGCGTCCCACGCGCTCGCAGGTGGGATGAGCCGTGTTGCCCATCCCGCCCCACGGTCTTTTCGCCCGGGGTTATGTTTGCCCTAGTCGGACCCGGTTTACCCAGGCGAGGCGCTCACGAGGACTTTCCAGCCACACTACGGCGGATCGGAGAGTTGCGAGAACCGTCCTTATCGCTACTGCCAGCTACTCTTGCGCTCGCGCTACGGTTGCGCGATTGTCATTTCTCGGGCTTGGAAAATGATGGCTTTTGGCTGCCACGCTTTTTGGAGGGACGATTGAGGGGGGCTGGAATATTGGCGGTGGGTGTAGTCGCCGTTGCGAGCGGGCTCGGTTGGAGCATGTGGTCGGGGTTTTACAGCCCTTTTGACTCCGCAATGACCGGAGCTTGCGAGGCGACGCTCAAGAAGCGGTTGCGATCACCTTCAGGATACCAGCGGATCGAGATTTCCGAGTTCCAATCAGACCTGTCACTCGCTGATTACGTGAAAATGCACAATCCAGACAGCCAGGATAGTCGTGACCTTTGGACTAGGATCTATCAGCAATCGATCAACGGTAATCGAGAGCCGACGCTATTCACCGAAATTATCTCCTTCGATGCGCCGAACGCCTATGGAGCGGCGATTCGAGGCGCCGCGACATGCGAATACGCTTCAGAAAGCAATAGCAAATCGTCTGCGACGGACTACTCCGTCGTCGTGGATGGGATTACCAGTCTTGGTTGGCTTACGCAGCAACTGAAACAGGCTGGCCCCTAAGAAGGGCGTTGGGGTCGCGGCTTTGGCCGCAGCGGCATCGCGTTCAAGCAATAGGACGTAGACATGGATGATGACGACAAAATCGACAGGTCTGAGTGGAACATGTCGAACGGCGTGCTGCTTTTCGACGCCATGACATCATGGGGCGTTGCCCTGTCCGGAACCAGCGTCGTCCTGCGCGTTAGCTACGCGACTTCACCGGAGCATCTTGAGGCGGTGCGCGCGAAGGTTCAGCCGCCGGAGCGGACGCAGGTTTCAATTTCTCCCAATGCGGCGCGGGATTTGGGTCAGCAACTGATCCGTTATGCAGATGGCCTTCAATTGGACCAGAGCCAAAATAAACCGCATTGATTTCGGTGCCGTCGCTCGATTTCATCCCTGCTCCCTTGCGTCTGGCTTTGTAGTGATAAGGCCGCTTATCGCTGCCCTTTTGGATCGTCCTCTTTCACCACAGTGAGCTTAGGAGGGCTCGGGGGAACCAGACCTTCGGCAAGGCCGACAAGAAGCCCCGCGCGAGATGTCCGATGTACCCTCAGCGGCCGCCATCAAACGCTCAGCGAATTGGTGGCGATAGCTAATGCCCTTGTCGTCGAGCGCAGCAGAAATGATGCCGACAATGCCATACGCCGGCGAGTCCCTCGGAGCGAGCGACACGAAGTGCGATGTCGGGATCGATTCCGGGCGCGGTAGCCGCTTGCTGAATGTAGCCGGCCATTCCTGTCAGATCAGGCAGCGGTGCGCGCTTCACTGCGCCCTTCGCGTAGTTGTCGTTGCTGGCGCCAAGGCCAAGCATGTATGCGAAGCCTCCGGCAGTCCCGAAGGTCGCGGCGCTGGCAACCGCCCCGACTGAGGCTGCGCCAGGTGCCTGCCCCGTCAGCAGTGACGCGAACTACGTCGCAAGCCGGTCGAAGATGTCGCTCAGCTGTTTATCCATCGACGCCGTGAGCGCATTCAGGATCGACTCGCCGAGCGCCTCACCGAGGTCACCGCCGTTTCTCAGCAGCTCAGACTTGAAGTCAGTCAGGAAGCCTTGGGCCAGGTCTTTGGCGTCGGCAAACCGGGTCATGTCGCGCATCGCCTGCGCCTGGGTGGAGCCATGCCCATGTCGGCACCGCGAAGACGCGCGACGATTGCCTGCTCTTCGGGCGTGCGGAACTGCTGTGAACGCTCGAACGCCAGATCGTTATTCAGATTGAGCCGACCCTGAAGGTCGACAACCCTTCCAAGTTCTGCGGCTTTCTGTCTGATGATCTCGAGCTCTTGCTGATCGACCGGGATATTGTTTCGCGACGCCTCTTTCGCGAAGCTGCTGCGTCAACTGGAACTCCATGCGCAGCGCTTCGGTCGCGCCCGCAGTTTTGCCGATCAGATCGAGGTCAATGCGCTATCCGGCAATGGTCGCATCGACGGAACGGGCACGTTGCTTTTGCGCCTGGTCCAGCGTGTGCATCGCCTTAGTATAGGCCAGCGCGGCGGCGCTATCCTCTCGGAAGGGTCGAATGGCTTGGCTGCTTCCGCCGCCCGCGCAGCGTCTGCGAGTTCCTGAGGAGACCTGGCGCCGATCCGGCCCATGGCCACTGACTGCTCAAGCTGAAGCTGTCGGAGCGTTTCGCGGTTCTTCGCGATATGCTTCAGCATCTTAGGGCCGTCGTCACCACGGCCGACGGTCACGCCTTGAAAGGTAGCGGCGGCTGCGCTGGACCCGCGAAGATGCCGAGTTGAGCAGCCTAACTTGCGGTATCCTGGAGGGTCTCGGCGAACTGCCGCGCATATTCAGGAAGGCTCTTGTCAAGCCTGATTTCTCCCAACCGCTTCTGAAGCTCAGTCGCGCCGATCGTCCCATGTTCAAGTTCACCGGCAATCTGGGCGAATGCTTTCGATCCAGCGGCTCCGAACATGCCGTAGTCGCCACCGATCACCTTGAAGTCGATGCGAAGACCATCGAGGAGCGAGGTGACTTTCTTTTGCTCGTCCTCGATCTGCTTCGCGAAATCGGCAGCGGCTACGGACTACGGCAATCTTGCGGCTTCATCCTCATAGGCCTTGGCAGCCTGGGCAGCGAGCGGGAATGCGCCGGCGATCTGGTCTATCAGCGCCTTGTGGCTTGCCACCCATCTGCATGTTGCTGAAATACTGGACCGCCGCGCCGCCGAGAGAGAACAACGCAAATTGAATAGCGGTCGTCGGATTGATAAGTGATCCCAGAACAGCCCCGAAAGTCGACACAGCGCTTGTTCCGGCAGCAACGCGGTGACCGCGGCCGCCTCAGTCATGCGTGGGCAGCAGGCGCTGCCACCGGCAGGTTGCGCTAGCGTTGGTCGGGCCGGCGCCGAGCGCTCTGGTAGCGGCCAGTTCCGCCGCCGTCCGGCCCCACACGTCGACACCGGCGGCCGCGCGCGCCTTTGCGATGGTGATTTGCCGGACCGATTCGATGTTGTGGCGGGCGATCGCGGCCGTCGCCTGGTCTGTGGCCGCCGCCGTTTGACGCTGCACGGCAACAACAACTTCAGCCGACTTAGCCCCGGCGATGTTGGCGGGTTCCATCTGTCGCGTGCCAGCGACGTTTCTTGCCGCCGCCGCTGTTGAGGCATCTGTCGCGGCGACCAGCTTGGCGAGCATGACGTTTGCAGCGTCGACGCCGGCGGCCATGCGCAACAGCGCAGCATTCGACGCAGACGACGCGGCGGCAAGCTTCTGCTGCGCGGCCTCAGCCTGCGCGCTGGCCGCACTCATCCTCTTTAGGTTCGCCTCTGCCGAGACAGCCTGGCTGGAGTCGATGGCGAATCAAGGGTAGCCGTCGTCATGGGCTTATCCCCTCGTGTCGGTAGCGAGAATGACCGGCACCGCTGCTCATTCGGTCGAGCAGGATCTGTTCCCACCCCGGCCGTGTACGGCGCTACAGCGCGCGGCGACTTCCTCCGCCACCTCGTCGACCTTCTCGCGCCAGTCGTCGCCATAGGCGTTCCTGGCAAGCATGGCGTGAGCTTCATCGGTGAAGCGAGCGGAACACCACTTCAGAAAGGCCCGAGCGTCCGGCAGGCCATAGAGCTTGGCGGCAGTCCGCATAGGTGCCATTCGGCTCCCGCTCGAAAGTCTCGGCGATGAACGCCGTGAGGCTGGCACCGCCCTGTCGTTGACACTCTCGACCACAAAAGGCGGAACCGCTCAAGCGCGGCAATTCGGCGGCTGAGATCCTTCAACATTTGGCGGCCGCCTCGATCAGCGATTGATAGAAGTGGTCCGGGTCGCTGGCCTCCAAGGCGATCACTTCGGTTATCGGCAAGTGGGCCGGGAAGAGAACTCGGTCCTCGCTGCCGGTGATTTCGATAATGCGGAGAACGATGGCTTCGAGCTTGTCCAATTCCTCATCGGTCAGAGCTTCGAAATCGGCCGGCGTGTACATAGATCCGGCTTCGCGCGCCTGGCGTGCCGCATCTTCCAACTTGCGCAGTCGAGTATCGATGTGGGAAAGATTCATGGCCGTATGCCTCGCTCCGCATCGCGCTCGAGCGCTTCAAGGCGGGTTACGATCTCGTCGGCGAGAATGGTTCGGCCGGCAGCTTCGATGATCGGAATTGCCGAGGCGCCTTCCTCCGGAGAGATGCCGCCGGCTGCTACGGCTTGCAGAACGGCTAGGGCCGCCGCTTTTACGTCACCGGTCTTTGTCATAGTCGGCAGCGCGAAGGTTATCGGCGATCCCTTCCTCGGCGGCGCGATGCGATCCATGCAGAGGCGCAGAGCGACAGTGTCGCCGGCCTCGGCCAGTTCAATCGCCTTCGTGGTGATCGCCCTGGCATCGGCGTCGAGCAGCTTTTCGCGAGCGAGCGTGACACGCGAACGCGATCCTGCCGGCCGCCCGCGAGGGTTGTCGGACTGACCTGGCTTGAAGCGCGTGCTCTTCGTCACGACGGCTAGCGCGCCTTGTTGTCGTTCAGTGGTTTGCGCCAAGCGTTGGCGAGATCGTGGTCGCGCTGGTGACGGGCTGCGATCGATTGGGCCGCCGCGTCGATGTTGGCGAAGCTTCTCTCGCGCCCGCCGAGGGCATCGCTACAAAGAGGCACCGTCGACGATGGCGTAATACTCTTCTGCGGGCCGGCCACTGGCGATGCAGCCGCGACGCCATCATAGATTGGCAGGGCGGCCGCCTTATACAAAGGCATGCCCTTGACGCTGTCTTTGATCGATCGCTTTTCAGCATCGGTCATCATATCGAAGCTCTTCTTTCGGGTTGCGAAGGGGCGCTGTCCTTCATCATGAGGGGGATGTGAAACGTCCGGCTCTTCTGCAGGACGTCGTTGACGATCGCTCCGCAATCGCATCGGCCGACGAAGCAAGCCGAAGGGCACTTGTTACTGACCATGGTCATTGCCGCTCGCCTCTTGACGGGTTGCGGGAGGGCCGAAAGGAACGGACTGCCCTCCCGCGCATCGGAAATCTGAGACGGACCAGGGACATCTCAGCGCCCCGATAGTGTCGGCCAAACGTAGCCTTGCTGGAATCCGAAGAACGACGGCAGCTCCAGCGCGAGGGCCAGCTGCGGCATGGAACCTCGAAGCTGTCAGGCGCGCGTCGGGCGATGCCCTCAGCGGTTAGCACCACGGCGCCTCCGCTTACACGGCGAGGCGATCATTGTTCGCCACCAGGCGAGACATCAGGTCGACAAGCTTCCACTCGATCTCTGGCTATTCCTTGGCCAGCTCTGCTGCCAGGAGGTCACGCTCGGCAGTGGCAGCGGCCATTTCCTTCTGGTGAGCCGCCTCGGCCTCGTTCCGGGTTGTAGCCAGAAGCTCGTTGAGGCGCGTCGTCGCGGCGCTCATGCGCGCCGAAGAGAACTGACAGTCTTCCATCGCCTTTCGGGCCTTAGCCACGTCGACGGATGGTGTCGCCGGATTCAGTGCTCGCTCCTTGGCTGCGGCATGTTCCGCCTTTGCCTTCGTATCGGCGGCGGAAACGGCATTGAGGAGGGAACCGTATCGTCAGACGTCGGCGATCCTGGGAAGGCCGCAGCGATTCTGTCGTCGAGGTTGATAGTCGCGTTCTTGCTTTACGCCTTGCCTTCTGCTGTCCGTTGTCGTTGTGGTGATCGATATCGAGGGAGTTAAAGACGCCCGGAAAATCGGCGCCGGCGGCGAGCAACTTTTCAGCCGCGGCCTTCAACACGAATTCGTTCACGCTCACACCGGCGCGGGCCGCTGCCTCGAAAAGCGCAGCGCGAAAGCCGAACGTGACGCGGCCACCGTTTAAGGCGACGGCTACGATTTCGTCTGTGTTGCGAGCCTGATTTGTAGCGGGAAACGTCATTCTCATTAGCTCCCGGTCCTGTTTTGACTGGAGCTAAGAGATCATGTGCAAATCATTTTGCGGATTGGACACAGATGGACCTGTGAGGCCACTATCATTCGCCGCCACGGGAGGGACATATGCGATTCTCGATCGATGCAACGTTGCGCAAGATGGCCGAACTCACAGTCGGGGAGTTGATCGCATTCGGCGATGAGACCCAAGAGATCGGCATCGTCGTAGCTGCCGGCCAAGCGAATGCCGAGCCGCTGATCGGGGTGCTGAAATCTGCGAACGAACCTCATCCCCAGTTGCTAAGACCATGGGGCGATACGCCCTGCCTCAGCCTGGGGAAGGATTGGTCGATAGAGCCGATATTCGACCCATCTGTCTTTCCCGGAAACACCAGTTCCCGCCGTGCTGGCTGGCTTTGTTTGGCGCAGTCGGGCTGGGCGATGAGCTTCGCAATTTCTCCGGTGGATCAGTCCGGGCGTTTCGCATTGGAATGGTGGAAGATCGGCAACGAAAGTGGGCAAATCAACGGCGGTGTCGGCAACAATGCCGTTGGGTTTGCCAAATGGCGGATATGGGCGAGTGAAGAAACCCGCCGCGATCCAAAGGCATCGCCGCTCTTTCAGTACGAGGCAACCGCTCCTAAGCCGCGATAACGTCTACAGCGCCAACCCAATGTGATCGAATATCCGGATCACGTCCGGACTTGATCTGTCGCCGGCGCGCAGGCTCTCAAGCGCCTCCCCATTCGCCGTGCAACACCATTTCCAAGGCTGGCAGGCTGATTTCGATTGGTGCGCCTGGTCCACTCTGGCGCCCGATCCCATAGCGTTTTGCCCGACGGGGAATAGTCCTGTCATCTCGGCCAGCATAGTCGGCGGCAGATTTGAGATTCCCTATTTCATCGGGCCGCATCAGCACCGATCGAGGCGCGCGCCCTGTTTTGGACGCTGTTTTGGCAGGGAGCGCCTTGGTCATTCGACCCATCTCGCCTTTGTCGCGGCTGCAATGACGGCCGGGCCATATTGACAGCGCTCATCACTGATAGAGGAACTGCGACACCCCTTTTCGCACGACATCAGGGAACGATATCGGCCCCCACGTGTTAGAAATCCATGGACACTATGGAATCCCAGGGCCACGGGATAGGGGCCGATATTTTGACATCCGAAGTTGCCAATGCCACGCAGCGTATGCACCGGACTGAGCTCGCGCTTCGCCGCACTGAAGAAATGTTGGCCGAGAATCTCGCGCTGCGCAGCAGGATACGAACTGCGGTCGAGGCCGCAGACCACTTGGTAAAGATCGATCCCTCCAGCTTTGAAGGACGTCGCGCGGGTTGAACTGGGCCGGCGTTTCATGCGTCGCGACCTTCAGGCCACCGGCGCCACCACTCGCGCTCAAGCACGGCGGCAACCAGTGCGACAGAGGGCGAGCGCGGCTCATCATGTGCGGTTTGGTACTCGGCAAGGAACCTGTCATCGGGCATGCCCTCGACGGCTTCAGGTGACATACGCCAGCGATTGGTCGATCCAAGACAGCAGCCGATCGGTAGGCCATCGCACGCGCGGAGGAAGCGCTTTGACATAGCAGGGGCTTCCCCCCGCACTCCCATCGGGGGATGATCCCCCGAACCCCGGGCCATCCGCTTCGCGGCTGTGTTTGCTCATGCGGCACTATCCAGCGTTGAGCTATATTGCACGGTCGTGTCTGCGCGACAATTGGAGTAGTTCTCGTCGCTTCACCATCAGCGACATCAAAGACGGGCTATAACAACTACCTCTCGATATCTCGCACAACTCTGAAGCCAACGGACTCAGTGCGGTCATTGGTGTGCGTTTTGTAACGAGCAAAGACGCGCAGAGTTAGCGGAGGATCCAAGTACGAACCGCCTCGAATTACGCGATCCGAGCAGCCTTCTGACACCCGCGCGCTTCCATCGTTGGGAGCGCCATCGTAGTTATCGAGCCAACAATCCTGAACAAGCTCAGCCACATTGCCCGAGATGTCGTACAAGTGGAATTCATTGGCAGGGAATCTGCCGATAGGGGCGACGGCATTGGTCTTGGAACCATCAAACTCACCACCGCAACCCCAACAGACTGCCGGCGTATCCGTCATTGAATCCCCCCAAGGGAAGGTGCTAGTGCGGCCTGCCCGGGCTACGTATTCCCACTCCGCTTCATTGGGCAGCCGATAGACCGCGCCGGTCTTCTTTGACAGCCACGCTGCGTAGTCTTGTGTGTCCTGAAAGCTGACAAACTGGATGGGGTTGTTCGTATGTGGATCAATTTGGTAGCCGATGTCACTCGCGCATGCACCAGCTCTGACGCACGCAAGCCATTGAGGGCCGGTCACTTCCGTCCGCCCGACCGCAAAATTGTACGCGATCGTGATCTCATGCTGCGGCTGGGATGACTTGTCGGGCCAAGGGACCGACGGGTCAGATCCCATCGTGTATTGCCCAGCTGGAATAACGACCATGTCCGGGCAGCCATCGCAATCGGAGAACACCGAAAGGATGGCTCGGGTTTTGGCACTCCGCAGGTCCCATGGGAGGTTCCAATTCTCGGCGGAGAATGCGTTGAAGATTACTTCAATGGGGACCGCGACCGAATCGAGATCGTTGTTGTCGTTTACCAGCATGCCCACAAGGCCGGCCCTTGACACAAGTGGACCGCCTGAGCTGCCGCCAGTCACGCCAAGCCGTTCCACATGCAAGAAGCCCTCCACGTCCCGCTTCTGGAAAGCGCCAGGGGCGACGGGAACCGTCCAGTCCGGCCCCGGCCGCCCGACGAACCACAGCGCTGCACCGCGTGAGAGATCTCCACTCTTGGCCGTCACGTTCTTCGACCACTTGAGGTTCGCGGGTGCGGGGGCCCGAAGAACCGCAACGTCCGCACGCAGAAAATTAGGAATCAGCGTTGCCGTTTCCGTTTCACCGATGCCAAAGAAGCTAAGCGTGATCGGTTCCAAGGCCGCGTTCGTATTCACGTCCCGAACGACGTGATTGGCTGTAACGATCGTGAGCGTGCCATTCGTTTCTGCCACTATTATGCCAAACCCCTCGGCTCCGCGGCCATTCGAAATTGCCACCACGCCAGGCTGCATCGCCTCTGCCATGCTCTGTGCGGCAGCCATGCCTGCCGGAATGATTCCAAACAATTCAGCGAGGATGAAGATCAAGAAACGCGTTGCCGTAGCCACATCAGCCCTCCCCAGAACGCTGCCCAGAGCGTGCCGAAAATCCCGAGATAGTAAGGCAGCCCTTGCTCGCGAAAAATGTAACTCAGCCTCGACGGCACCACGTTGACCGAGAACGGCTTGCGTCCAATTTCGATCACACTGACCGAGCCGGCGAAATCCACCTGCACGCAACCGCTCCCGATCGCAATCGCTGCATTTCCTGAAACACCAGCAAGCGACAGGTCGCTGAAGGGCAAGAGCTCGTATTTCTGATCCAAATCGCTTACCAGCGCGGTACCCTTTACTATTGCGGAGGCGAACCCCGGCAGCCCCGCGGTGCTTGTGCTATCCTCCAAAAACGACAAGCTTGAAATTGGCCCAGCCAGCGTCGTCTTGAAGTCGGTTCTCCCACCAGTGAGGATGATCGGTTGCTGAGCTTCTGACTGAAACAGGATCGTTGCAACCGGCACGTTCACTGAGCTGTCGATCGGTTTCCCTCCATCGACTGCGAATCCACTTGAGACGCGGGACAACCCTGCGGTGGAGACGGCGACGCCCCCCGACGCGCTGGCCAATGTCAGCTCAAGCTCACCCGTGTCCAAACACGCCACGCGAAGGGAGTCGCCCGCGGAGACTCGATTGAGGGAGAGCGTTGCTGCGGTAGCCTCGACATGCACAGTCGGTGGATTATCGATGTATCCGAGGCTGGGATCGAAGCCGCGAAAATCCGCATGACTCGCGTTTCGAACGCTGAACGGATGCTTCATCGTGAAGGTCGGCGCCGTAGCCGCGTTCCAGTCTTGGGCCGCAACAACCTCGACCGCCCTGGCCTTCACGGAAAGCACCAAGTCACTCCGCTCGATCCGCGTCGTAGCGAGGAAACCGAGTACTACGACGCAGAAGAGCGCAACCACGAGACTCCAAAGCACGTCACCCAACCACGGCTTCGGCTCTTCCGCAATTGCGCGACCAAACCGCTCGATCGCAACAAGCTCATCGTCGACAGGACTAGCGAGGTTTCCTTTCAGTTTTTCTCGAACATCAATGACCGCTCGCTCCTTGGCCATGGAGAGCAAGCGATAATACTGGCGTTTTTGACGATAGTGGCGACCACGTGCCCGGAAGCGATGCATGACACCCCGTAAGTCGATCCAATTTTTTCCAGTCGGTGGACCGCCATTGCTCATGGATTCAGCGCACGATGTGGACTTGAATAGTTTTCGGAATGATATTTCCCGGGACGTTCCCCGCGATCTCGATGAGGTGCGCTCCGACCGGAAGGGAAGAAACATCCACGTCAATTGTGTCGCCAGGATAGGCTCGGCTGGCGGACGCGATCCAACCTCCGAACTGCGCGTTGGTGTTGTCCTCGTGCGACCGCCATTGCAAATTCTCAAGGGTGGGTCCGACCCGGACAACCAGATGAAGGCGATCACCCGCGACAGACTTTTCGGACACGGGAACGAGCACGCGATGTCCTTCAACATCCGAAAAGTGCGCGATGGTGCCGAGACCGCCCTTCGGGCCACCTGGTTGCAACACTACCTCGTTTAGTGGCCACTCCAAGGTGCCGGCAGGCTGAATTTCTGCATCCATGCGATAATGCGTGCGCCGCTCCAGACTCTGTGCACTTATGGTTACCGAGGACGCCGATACCTGCGTGCCTGTTGAAAGCACCAGATTCATCAGGGTCATACCCTTCGGCGGTATGGGCCACAGTCCGGAAGTGAACGAAACAATCTCAAGAGGCTCTCCGGATATGTTGGCGGTGAAAAACCCTTCACAGCGGAGCTGTTGGCCAGACCCCAACTCCGAATAGCCCAAGAAGGGCTGGGGCCGAATGCTGGGATCGCACGGCGACGCACCGAGGACCACTTCCGACTGGAAAGCCATCAAGGAGAGCACCAAGAGCGCTCGTATTCTGCTTTTTGCTTTCATGGCGCTTCGCCATCAAACATACCGTCCCTGCCTAGTAGTAGTGCGAGTGCACCGCCGATGTACAGCGCGAACCGAATGGCGGTTCGCTCCGCAGCAAATTTTCCTGCATCCCTTGCAGGGCACTCCTATTTCGGCCACTTCCGCTGCCCGTCATTCCGCCGATCCCGGGATGGGAGCACCTTGCGCGGCGGGATGAATGTTCGGCGAGGTGGAAAGAAGAGTGGCGCCTTTACTGGCTCTTGTCAGCGCAGCGTATCAGTCTTTTCCAATCATTGCGCCATTGGCCACCACCACAACTCGATCGAACTGAAGCCCTTTTAGGAGGAGGATGCTGCGCGTGGGAATAGTGCACCCCGCGTGCCGGATTCTGTTCTGCACGTCCCAGATAGCATTACTCAGCGATTTATGGGCGAATGATCGCAAGCCGAAGTCATGGTCGTCGTTCATGTGGCGGACGATGTCAGCGGGGGCGGACCAGCACCATCAGCGGCAAGCTGCTTCCGATCGCCCAACAAAATTAATCGTTCGACGGCATCTCAATGGCCGTACTCGGGATGATCTCCCCGTCATTGGCGCAGGTGGAGAATATCATAGTGTTGCTTTCATCCACGCACGATATTCACTAAAGTTCGCGACACAGGCAAAATTTCGCGCTATACGAGAAGATATACTGAGTCTTCACGGATAAGCTGAGCTTGGGGGGGTGCGATGGCAGACCACGACGAGGGCTCGCGGCGGCTGCATCCGCGCCTCAGATGTTTGCGCAACGGCGATGGCACGGTCAATGCGTTGCGTTCTGACTTAAGTGCGATCGTTGCGACCGCAACAGGCGCCTCGATGTTTTCTCTTGGTATTCCGGAGAACCTCGATCTCACGCTGTTGCGTGAGACCCAATCGACCATCATGACGGAGGAGATGCCTCGGAAAAAGACGAGACTTTCCAAAAGACCGAAACTCGCGGATCAACCTCCCGCGGATGCGTCGTTTGTGAATATCTTCGTGGAGCTCTATCGAGATCGCGGGGCTGACGGCGCTGACATCGACAAAGGCGCCATCGAACGGATAAAGCAAATTGCTAAGCGCGGATTGGCGACGCTCCCGGACCAAGGCAACGAGACGTCGATCGGAAACGACCCACTGGTAAGGCGCAACTTTGTCTCGGTAACGGTTCCGATCGCCTCGCTACCTGAGCTCGAGAACGACCCAGGGGTCGCTTTCGTCCACCCTTCCGAACCGCTCAGGCTCGATCAACCTTTGGTCGACACAAAGCTCCAGACCCCGACGCCACGCAGTGTTGGCGGCGCGGAGATCAAGAAACATCATCGTGATGGCGAAGGTGTCATCATTGGCATAATCGACGTCGGTGGCTTTGACTTCGCGCATCCCGATTTTAGAAATGCCGCCGGCGGCACACGGTTCCTGTCGATATGGGATCAGGGTGGCGATTTCAGGCGGCCCCCTTCGGAGAGTGGAGGAAAGAGCCACTTCAACTATGGCAGCGAGCTGACCAAAGGGCTCATGGATGCCGCGATCGTGGCAGAGGCAGCGGGGAAGTTCCCCGCGACATTCAGCGAACGCCAGTCGCAACGCACCGAGGGTTCGCACGCCACCCATGTGACGAGTATCGCCGCAGGAAACTCTGGGATTTGCCCACAAGCGGATATCGCTGCAGTTCTGATTTCGGTCCCAACGCTGAAGGATTCCTCGGAGGAACGCCGTTCCACCTTCACCGACTCCACACGGATCGTCCATGCCGTCGAGTATTTGCTCGAAATTGCTGAGCGTGAGAAGAAGTCAATCTCCATAAACATAAGCCTCGGCACCAACGGCGGGGCGCATGACGGTTCGAGCGGCGTGTCGCGGTGGTTGGATGCTCTTCTGTCTACGCCGGGACGGGCCGTCTGTGTGGCGGCCGGAAACGCCGGTCAGGAGAAGGCACAGTCGAACGAAGACCTTGGGTTCATCACAGGGCGCATCCACTCGAGCGGTAGGATACCATCACGGGGACTAAGCACGGATCTGGAATGGACCGTCATCGGAAACGGTATTGAGGATCTGTCCGAAAACGAGCTCGAGATCTGGTACGGCGCGCAGGATCGCGTGACGGTGATGGTAAAGGCGCCAAGTCCGGGGTCGCCATGGATCACTGTTCGGCCCCGCGAATACGTGCAGAACAAGCGGCTGCCGAGCGGAACGACATTGTCGATCTATAATGAGCTCTATCATCCGACAAACGGTGCTAACTACGCCGCGATTTACCTGACGCCCAACCTGGACCCGCTGAATTTGCGTGGAGTCGAGGCTGGAGTTTGGACAATCAGGTTAGTCGGCGACGAGATTCGCGATGGCCGGTTCGACTGCTGGATAGAAAGAGATGACCCTATCGAGATAGGCGCACGTGGCGGCGTTCGTTTCTACAGGTTTCCGTCATTCTTTTCCGAGGCGTCCAACATCGATTCGCACTCCATTAGCTCTCTTGCATGCGGGCATCGAGTGATCTCGGTTGCAAACCTCGACGACGCGCGGCAGCGCATCAACATCTCCAGCAGTCAGGGACCAACGCGCGATGCTCGCAGCAAACCTGATGTCGCGGCTCCGGGCACCGACATCGTCGCGGCAAAAGGTTTCAGCGAGGACGATCGGGAATGGATTGGCATGACAGGTACAAGCATGGCCAGCCCCTACGTCACAGGTGTCGTTGGCCTGATGCTCGCGGCAAACGACACTCTCACCTCCGCACAATGTTCCGGCATCCTGCAGCGTACTGCCCGGCCGCTCCCTGGTGCATCCTACGAGTGGCGGAATGACGCAGGTTTCGGCGTTATCGATCCGGTCGCCGCCGTGGAGGAAGCTCGGACGTTCAATCAGCGCATCGAAGTTTGAGGGGCGGGCCATGAAGCTACAGATTTTTCAGTCTGACAAGGGAGATTGCCTCCTGCTTGAGAGTCGCGACGGGAAGCGCATTCTCAGCGACGGCGGCATGGCGAGCAGCATGAAAAGCTATGTTCGCGCTGAATTGTCGAAACTGCGTGATGCGGGACTGGCGCTGGATTACGTCTACATTTCTCACATCGACCAGGATCACATTTCAGGGGTTCTTCAATTGCTCGAGGACGAGCTTGAGTGGCGGCTCTACGAGTACCACGAGGCCAACGGAACACCGATCAAGAAGCCGAAGGTGCCCCGGCCGCCTGAAATCTCGGGGATTTGGCACAACGCTTTCCGCGATCAGATCGGGAAGAACGCCGGCGATGTTGAACAACTCATGGCCGCTGCAGCGCCCGCGCTTCTTGCAAGCTCCGTCCCTTCTCTGATGGAAATCGGCGAGGAACTCCAGCAGATCGCAGTCTCAATTCCTGAGGCCATTAAGGTTTCGCGCTACGCATCCCCTGAATTGCTTGGAATCCCGGTGAACAAGCTGCCCGGTGCTGTGGACGAAGCAAAGCTCCTAATGTTTCGCAAGGGCCAATCTTCGTTCCAAGTCGGATCGATGACGCTGACAATCGTCGGTCCGACGGCGAGCGAACTCGCGATGCTGAGGGATGGCTGGAACAATTTCCTGCGGGACGCGACCAGCCGAAAAAAACTCAAAGATCTGCGAGCGGAGATAAAGCGCAAAGTGGACGCGTTTGGTCAGGAGGAGTTTCATCTCCGCGACTGGAACGGGATAGAGGACTTCGAAGGCGTCACGGTCCCCAACATCGCATCATTGATGTTCATGGTCGAGGAGGATGGAAAACGCCTACTGCTGACCGGAGACTCGCAGCAAAGAATCATTGAGAAGGGCCTCGAACTTGCAGGTTTTCTCGATGATGGCCACATTCACGTTGATGTTCTCAAGGTCCAGCATCACGCTTCAGAGCACAACGTTGATGAGGAATTTTGTCGAATTGTGTCGGCTGACCACTACGTCTTTTGTGGAAACGGTTTGAACGGCAATCCGGAGCGATCAGTTATTCAGGCGATCTATGACTCGCGTCTTGGGTCAATGAAGAAGCGCGCGCTGTCGCCGACCGCCGGCGGCCGTCCGTTCAAGTTCTGGTTCAGCACAACGTCAGACGCTCAGCTCGCCGGAAGCCAACAACAGGCTACGTTCGCAGCGGTAGAAACTCTCGTCTCTAAACTGGAAGCGCAATCCGGCGGGCTACTTTCTTCCGCCTTCAACGGCGACGTCAGCCTTACACTGAACATAACTTGACTTTTCCGGCCACGGCTACGCGTTCAGTGCGAATCTGATTTCAAGAAACGGAAATGTCGCTAAGATAATAGGTTGGCGCCAGCTGGATTGGGGAGCGTAATGGAAGCATTCGAGCGGGCGCGCCGTGATCGGGACGCGATCTTCGGAATTGGAGTTCCAAGCTCTAGTGGTGAATCTTCGAGTATTGCTATGGCAGGTATCCGCGACGAGACGGATCCGACCAGCAAAAGGCGCATGTTTACGCCATTTCTATCCAACGATCAGCAGCGGGCAGCAACGCTTGCGGAGTCCTTCGCCAGACAAGCCGACGATCAGACCGAAGCAGGTGACGACGATCGGCTCGCGGCGGTTATGGGAACGGCGCGTGCCATGGCGTCAGCAGGCGACGAGGGATTGGTGCAGCATGCACTTGGCCTTTTCCTAACCCACCATCCACTCGGGCGAAAGCTGACAGTGCCTTCGCTTCTCAGACGAACTGCAATTACTGCTGAGGCCGCCGACCTTCCCGAGATCGATCTGGGAAGTGGTGCCGACGGCGAAGAAGCGAAGCTCGATTGGTTCCGGGAAGATCCTCTTCTCAACGAGCACCACGAACACTGGCACTGGGTGTACCCCAATCGGCGTGGGACCGGAGAGCCATTCTATAAAGTCAAGGAGCGCCACGGCGAACTCTTCTATTACATGCATCAACAGATGCTTGCTCGCTATGACGTCGAGCGGCTTGCAGTGGGCCTGTCAAGAGTTGATCCAATTGACGACTATGCTGCTCCTCTCGGTGCAGGCTACGATCCAGGCCGTCTCGCCGATTATGGTTTTTCGGCTCGCGCGACGGACAGCTTAATGGTTCCTTATAATGGAGATTCTCCGGCTACGCAGGAGTCTTTACGAGGCCTCCTAGCCGAAGGAGTTGCCGCTCGCGCACTTACAGCCGTGTCGAACGAAGCGATACCGCTCGTCGATCATTTCGGCTCAAACATTCTGGGCATGACGACGGAAAGTACGGACGCTACCGCGAATCCTGTCTACAGAAATCATCACGGCACCGGCCATGTTCTCATCGGCGATCTTGAGGAGCGCCCGGGGGTCATTCTGTCGCCGGCGACGGCAATACGCGATCCAGCCTTCTGGCGCTGGCATCGCCATGTGGATGACCTGCATTTTGTCTATCAGGACACGCTGCCGCCGCACGATTTCGACGATCGACCTCGCGTTTCGGTCACAAGAGTGTCTCTCGCGCTTGAGGGGGATCATCCCGGAAGTGGGGAGGATGGCGCTGACTTATCAAATGTTGCGCAGGCCGCGATTGCCGGAACGGGCGCCGAGACTCTTGAGACGACGATGCGAATGGGGCGTTACCAGCTCTTGGATGGCAACCGTTACCGCTACGAATTTTTGACCCATAATCCATTTTTCATCGCTGCCGAGCTTCAGAATCTGACGGCTGCATCGAAGGCGGTCACGCTACGCTTCTTCCTATTGCCGGACGGGCTGTTCGACGTAAACGAGGATCCGACCACGTTACCGGGCCGTCAAATGCGCCGCTTCGTGATTGAACTGGACAAAGCACGGGTTCAATCAAAGCCGGGTACAGCAACAGTTGGGCGCTCAGGGCGGCAAATGTCCATCGTTCGGAGACCAGCCATCGTTGATCCGGCCGAGGTGATCGACCTCGACGGGGAGGTCATGGACGCAGACGCACGTACCTGTACGTGCGGCTGGCCATTTGGTTTGCTACTTCCGCGCGGGACGAAGGATGGTCTGCCGTTCAAGCTGTTCGCGATGGCTACCGATAATGACAAGGACAAGGTCGGCAGTCAGAAGAAATGCGGCTCGATGAGCTTCTGCGGCGTCGGGGACGAATATCCAGATGCGCGCCCAATGGGCTATCCTTTTGACCGGCCCTTATCGAAACCGCTAAGCGAGATCGTTGCCGAGAACGCCAATATGATGCTGGTGCCAATCAAGATCCGTTGGACCAATCCTCCACTCATCGGTTGAGGGCGATCCTACCCGTCAACGCGTCACATTCGGGTTTTGTGAGCGAGTCCCTAAGGATATTTCAGGTAATAGCTGCACCGGCTAGATCGAAGCGCGCGACTGGAGAGCAGAGGCTGACAAGGTACGGCGGCGCCGATATCCACGGCGAACTCGACCTTATTGCCGTGAAATTGGAGACAAGTGGCACGAGCACAATTCAGACTACGATATGCAGTGTCTGGACCATGGCCGTTGGCGAAGTTTGCGCGAGGTTCATCGCTATCTGTCTGATTGACATGGGCGGGCCATGACCGGGAATGTCGATAAGTGAACCTACCACGGGGACCATGAATGGCGTCGGTGAGGTCCAGGCAAAAAGCGGATGCGTGCCTATCACGTCGTTATGAATAAGTAGCTGATACATTAGCATTCAATTTCCTCTTAACCAGCGTAGCTTAGGGCGATGAAGCCGTTAGCGGGGACATTGATTTTGGCCGAGGCATTTAAGCCATGCATAGGTCGGTCTGAAGCATACGCGCCGCCGCCGTTGCCGATCGCTTCGGAATTGACCCAACCGTCATACACATCGCTATTGAATGTTTCTCGCCAAGTTCCTGTCCGCGGCAGGCCGAGTTCATAGCCGAGCCACGGTTCTTCACGCAGGTTGAATGCCAACACAACATCATTTCCGGTACCGGGCACCCAGCGATGGAAGGCGAGCACGCGGTTGTCGTTGTGGACATGGAACACGTTGATTGCATCGGAGGTGAGCGCCGGTTCTCTTCGACGTACCGCAATCAGTTCGCGAATAAAACGAAGATGATCCTGCATCGCGCGGTCGCGGTCCAACCCGTCCCACCAAAGGAGATAGTCCCCATAGAAGTCCGGGCTGTCGCTCCAATATTTGTCTTCCAGAAACTCTTGCCCCATGAAAAGCATCGGGATGCCGGGTGCTGTCAGCAGCAACCCATTCGCCCACCGGGCGCGTGATCGCGCATGCCACGATCGAGCGTCATTCACATCACCGACGGCGGCAATCCGCGGTTCGCGGTCGGACTCGTTGTTGACCCGCACAACGTCGTGGTTTTCGAGATGGTGCACCGAACGCCAAGCTTGGCCGTGTTTCGGGAAAAGCTCCCGCGCAACCCCGTCGAGATCGATCTCAGCATCGCGTCCTTGCGCAGCCTGCTGCAGCACGGCGCGCGCCTTCTCGCGGAGCCCGGAATCGACGACGGAATCGAAGCCTCCGCCACCTTGACCGCGGTTGCGAACTACGGCCGACTGATCTGCCCAATACTCCGCTATCATCACCACGTTCGGTTTGTGATGGCGCAATGCGTCAGTGAGATCCTGGAGGAAATTCCAGCCGCCATTTCTGTCGATGACCGTCACCTCGTCGAAGCGGAATCCGTCGACATGGTAGTCATCCAAAAAGAAGACGGCGTTGTCGATAAGGAATTGTCGCACCGGCGCTTGCCAATAGGCGAACACCAATCCGCCGGCCCAACCGGCATTGGTGAAATAAAGGCTATGATTGTTGTCGCCCTCGGGCTGCCGGTCGAGAAAATAGAGGCTCTCCGAGCCAAAATCCCCGCCGGCATGGTTGTAGACGAGATCGAACATGACCGCGATGCCGTATACGTGGAACAGGTCGACCATTGCCATGAGCTGCTTGGTCTGGCAGTCTAGCTCGCCGGGCTGAAACGGCGCGAACCCCTTTTTGGCCAGCAACGTATTGGCGAGGTCGAGATAGCGTTGAAATTCCGCCGAGCCCGGTGGCAACGCGTAGTCCAGTTCGGGCGCGAACAGGTCGGTGCCGTTATATCCCAGGGAGCGCATGGTCTCGAATTCCTGGATTGGCAGGAACTGCACCGCGGTCACGCCGAGCTCCGCGAGATATTCGAGCTTCGTCAGCACATCCAAAAATCGGCCTGGCCGCTGCCGGCGCGCGTCGACGCCGCTGGCGTCCATTGCGACGAACGCTCCCACATGCAGCTGGTAGATGATGAGCTCATGAAAGGGCGGCGGCCGAAATCCCGCGTCGTGCCAGGGAAAGGTCGCCGGCTGCGTGATGAAGTTGTTGCAGGCTGGAAATGGAGGGTCCCACGTCCTCGACCGGCCGCGTGGATCGCGCTTCGCGCCCGTGGAGCCAACACCTACGATGTCGAACTTGTACTGGTCCCCTTCCTTCGCTCCCTGAACAAAAGTCCACCAATTGCCGTCCGGCTGCCGGCTCAACGCCTGTCTGTTCCATTGGTTGAATGAACCGAGAACCGCGACATTGCGCGCTTCCGGGGCCCAAATGCGAAACGTTGCGCCGCCCTCTACGAGATGGACGCCCATCGGATCATTCTCCCCTGCCATTCGCAGCTCCCATTCCCTTTCCGATCAGTCATACCCGCCGAACATCAGCAGAGGTATGTCCTCGTCCGTCGGATTCATGAGTCCGTGGATCTGCCCTGGCTTCAGCAGCGCAAAGTGGCCGGCACGCAGGGTTCTGATCTCAAAGGCGCGCTGTCGGGTGGTTAGTTCGCACCAATCGCCGACGATCATGACAACCTCGTTCTCCATCACCATGAAGATCTCCTGGTTGTCGCGATGCCTGTGCAAGCCGATACCGGCATTCGGTCGGATGACGTGAAAGTCCATATAGTCGACGCTCAGGAAAGGCTCGCGCCGCCCTTGATGCGGTTTTTCCCCGAACGCGTCAGCGCTCCAAGGCGCGGGGGTGCGACCGAGCTCTCCGCTGTTCTGGAACTCGAAGTAGTTTGACAAAAGATTTCGATATTCGAGCCGGCCGACACCGCCGTGAGGATTCGAGCTGCCACCGACTTTCAGATAATTGTCCCAGCCGCGAACAATCATCGAGAATTCGTAGACGTAGTTTTGACCATGGCGAGAATCCCAGGACGCGCCGGTCATGTCGCTCCACGCGAGCTCAATGCGCAGCGGCAGGATGGGATGCATCGCATGCCCGGGACTTACAAGGTTCATGGGCTTGTCCTCGACCGACTCCCGGCGAAATTCCTCTGCCGAACCGGCGACAAGGTCTGGGCGCACGATCAAATGGGCGCGATCCAGCGCCGCTTGTCCACGCACGTCGAGCTTCGCGCGCAAATCGTCATCGGGATAGGACCATATCTCGAGTTCGTAGCGGTCACTTTCCGTGTTGTAGGGTACTGTTAAGAGGGTCTCGGTCTCCCGATCGCCTACCCTAAGGTACAGCCTGATAGTCTCGCCAAGATTGTGGCCGGACGCTGCGGACAGGCGACTGTCGGGCCCTCCTCGATACGAAACCTGGAGGAATGGGCCGGTCCAGCCTTCGACCGTTACCCAGCCGCGCAAAAGCCTGACGTCGCCCAGCATGAAGTCGCAGACGTTCTGCTTCTGAAAGTCGACGAAATCCTGATCCGTCGGATCGAGGCGATGCTCGTTTGGCGCCCGCGGGCCATAAAGTGCAATGGACTCTATTGGAAGCAACGCCTGGACGAGATCCTGCTGATAATGATCGCGCTCGGCCGCGAAGTGGAAGCCCTCGTAGACGTCCATGAGGCGCTGCATTGGGTTGGCGGTCTGGTAGTCAGGCTCCATGCCCGGCGGCATCTCCCGGGCCACAGGATCTGTATCGACAATCCGCATGGTGTATTCCTTTCGCGGTCAGGCGCTGTGGTAGAGGAAGGCCACGAATTTGAGCGGCTTCTTGCCAACGTTGCGGATCCCATGCACACCGCCGCTCTTGGTGAAGATCACATTGCCTGGCTTCACGGGAAGTTCCACGCATTTGCGCTCAAACAGGCCGAAGATGTCTCGCGTGACAACGTTGTACTTGGGTTTCCCAGTGGCCGGGTCCGTGCCCGTGGTTTCCGGATCGTCTCCAGCGGCCATGTAAGCGATGCCTTCCCCTGAGACGATGTAGTAGAGTTCCTCCGAACCGACATGGCAGTGGGTGCCTTCTGTCGTCCCGGGCGGGATTGTCACCTCGTGGAAGAACACCACTGTGCCGCCCAGCTCCCGCTGCAGCAGCCATCGCATTTCGATGACGTTTGCGTCCTTGAAAGCCTGCTGCGGCGGGATGCCCTGCCACGCGGCTGCGTCACCAAGCTCAGGATGGAACGCCGGATCGACATAGTCGGGGTTGCCGGTGTCCATCATCGCGTTGCGATAACGAACGGGCGGCGTCGTGTTCGCGTCGAGAAACCAGCCCTTCTGAAAGTTGACGAGATAGTTGCCGACGGGAACTGTGTTCTTGCTGTTGTCGCTCGGCAAAGGCGATCGCGGGTCTTGGTAGTTGCGCTCGAAATTGTCGTCCCACATGACGTTGGTGATCGGTTTGCCGAAGGGATAGTCGACATCGTTCTCGCGAAACAACATCTCGACAGTACGAACTTCGTCGATCAGCTCCAACACCGGCGTGAAGTCACGGACTCGGGTTATTGACCCTCTCGGTCCCATTTGCGCCGAAACCTGAAAATGGTGACGGGAATTCGACGGCGGCTCCAGCGTCTGCCAGATCTCAACCTGATACGCGTTGATCCACGGGCAGAAATGCATTTTGACTGGAGACTCGACGACCCGGGTTTCCACCTTCGGCGCGACGTCGCCGCCTGACACATGAAGGTCACCGTTTTCATCGAGCGCCTCGCCCTTTGCGTTGCGCACGATGGCCTTGCCGGTCAGCCGCACCTTGGCGATCACCTCCTCGCGCAGGAACCGGCCGACCTCGCGCGTCTTCTCGACGAGGCGGCCGGCGCGATACTCGATCCGCACCAGATTGGCCAATTTGCGGCCATCCATGAAGAGCTGGGCCTTCAACACCGAGATATCGAGCACCGAGCGAGCGTCGGAAACCGCGTAGCGGTAGCGCTGTGCAGCGCGGGTCGCATTGAGATACTGCGCATGAAAAATACGATCCGGGAAGAAGACGACCTTGAAGATCTGATTCTCCGGCGACGAATAGATGTCCCGGAACTGAACCAGAGCATCGCCCTGCGGCTGCGCCATCGGGGGCGATTCCGGCTGAATGGTTGCGCGGTCCAAGGTGGATGTGGGACCGCCCAGTCCGATGCTCGGCGGCAGCGGCATCACTGCCGCACCGCTGTCTCCCACGAGTCGCCGGAAGGTCTCCGCCGCGGACGGGGGTTGCTCGAGATACATCCTTCCAGAAGGAACGCTCACCGGGGCCTCTCCATCTTAGAGCTTGTCGGCTACGCGGAAGGCGTTCGCCTGGATGGTCAATGTGGGGTTTGCACCGCCCGAAGTTGGCATGAAGGCCCCATCGGTCACATACAGATTCTCGAACTGCCAATGACGGCAGTTGGGATCGAGCACGGAATCGCTTGGGTCCGGTCCAAAGCGTAGACCACCGAGGATGTGATTGGCGATGCGGGCCCGAGCATCGTCGCCGACATGACCGAAGCCCTGCACGGCCACCCCTCCGCGTTCGAGGATGTCGCGGCACATCTCGGCCATGCGCTTCATCAGATAGCGGTCGTGTTGATGCCAACCCTTGATAATATAGGCTACGGGTCGGTTCCATTTATCTTTGACCCACGGATGCAGCTCAATACGGTTTGTGCGCATCGGCACCTGGTTGGCCATAAAGCTGACCGATAGGCCGCGCTGAAAATTCGCCTTGAGCCAATCAAGGAACTTGTCGCCGACAAGGGACGCATCATCGACGTAGGCCTTCCAGATAGTGTCGAGGTCCTGGGCTCCGTGGGTCCGGCCAAGCGAGATCGGAAGCGCTTGGTCCGAAGTGTTGTTGTAGATAGCGGCACCCGCCCAAAGTCCTTCCTGTTCAAGGAACTGCTCCGTACCGCAGAAGTCCGTCGCATAGTCACTGTCGAGCGAGCGTGATTTGTCGATGGGCGCGGGGATGTCGCCCTCTGCGCCGCCGAAGCAGTGGGTGAGGAAGTATTTGCCGACGAGACTGTCGGCAACGCTCTTGCCCGCATGCAGGCGCCGCCCGAATTCCGCCTCCATACCGCCGGAGAGCAGCAGCAGCCGCACGCTCTCGATCGCCGAGCACGCCACGACGACCTTACGCGCCGTTGCGGTGCGCGGTGCGCCGGACGGATCGAGATAGTGGACGCCGCTGATCTTGCCGTTCTGCTGGCTGAGATGGGTGACGACGCAGTTGGCGCGCAGGTCCAGCAATGGCCCCAATTTCGGATTGCGCAAGGTTGGCCGCAGTAGCGCGACGTACGTATTCGACTTGAATCCCAGCGGGTCGCCGTATCGATTGACATAGCCTGTCTTTGCCTGTTCCGGATCCGACCTGCCGTTCTCGTCGCGCGGCATGAAGCGTCCGCTCGCCGCGTGGTCTTCGGTGATGACGGCAAGCGGCGTCCGATAGGGCGTCATGCCCAATGCCACCATGCCCTTGCGGGCGAAGTCGCTGATTGGGTTGGGAGTCAGGGGTTTCTGATAAGTCTTTGGATCGCTGAAGGCTTTCGACTGGCCCATTTGCTCGCCGTTCAACCCAACGAGCCGTTCCGCCTTGCAATAATACGGCTCGAGGTCATCGTACGAGATCGGCCAATCCCGTGCCTCACGCGCGACGTCGCCTTTCGGATCATGCGGCAAAACGCGCCCGGCATTGAAGCTTTGCAGACGAAGGTCAGTATCGGTGAAGCGCAACGAGACCGCCCCGTAGAGTTGCGTTCCACCCCCGACAGCTTGCGCCGTATAGCCCTCTATGGTCGCATAGTCCTCACCCAATGCATTCTGGTAGACGTGCGGCTCGTCATTGAGGTCGGGCTCGATATGGCTGTTGAACAGGGAAGCGGAGCGGTTGACGAGAGCGTGGGTCAGCCGCTTCTCCGGCCCGGTCGCGAACAGTTCGTCGCGCTTGTAGTCTGAGGGCGATGGGCCTCCCGGCGTCTCGTCCTGCGGACGGAACAGCGGCCCCTTCTCCAAAACCAAGACGCTTCGCCCTCTGCGCGCCATCTCGTAGGCAATCGGTGAGCCGCCGGCGCCGCTCCCGATTACGATCACATCGAAATCTGTCTGCGCCATGCCGTTCTCGTAGAAGGGTTAGCCGAGATAGGAGGAATTGGTTCCGAGCGGCTTCTCAAGGCTCGCACGCCAATCGAAGATCGAACCGTCCGGAGCGGGCGCGAGTTCTTTGTCGAGGTAGGACCAGCCCGCCAGGGCAGCATTTCCGCCGTACTTCGGATGAGAGAACGCCCCGGTGAAAGCATGCCGGCGCAGCAATTTCAGGAAGTTCGATGGATCCTGATAGCGCGCGGTGTCCCATCCGATCACCGTTCCTGATGCGAGTTCACTGTAGAGCTGCTCGAAAAGATCTCTCGAGACATCCCCAGGCTCATGCTCCGGATCCCGGGCGCGCAGGACTTTCGCGATCTGTTCCAAGCAAAGCTTATAGTCAACGCCGCGATGTGCTTCTTCGCGCGCCAGTATGTGGTCAATGTAGATGGCGGCCCCAGCGGAGTCGTCGAAGCGATACGTCCGTCTCTGAACGCCGCGCCGGGCGTCGGTATCGAGGCCATTGTAGTACCAGGAGAGGAACCGCTGCCCTTCCCGCGTGCGGAATGGCAGGATGTGATTACACAATCGCTGCACCAGAGCCAGTTCGAACGACTCGAAGAATAGCGGCTGGCTATGTTCCCAGGTGAAGAACCGCGACCAGGTTTGGCCGTTGTCGGCCCGCACCACCTGCGGATTGATTGGGTCGGCGATCGCGGTTCCATCGACCAGAAACTTGTAAAAGAACGCCTCGCGTCGGGGCACAGTGATGGTAACCGCGAAGAAGGCGGTGTCGTCATCGAGAAACCGAACACGCCGCATGAGCTGGCGTTCGTAGAGGGGAGCAAATGAACCGATCAATTCGACTGCGCTAGGTGCATCTTCAAATGTTGAATAAACAAATGTCACATCATTCAGGTCCGAGCGGACGGTGCCAGTCGGCGGCGCTGAACAGGTATCGATGATCGGAAAGCGCCAAGCTTCCCGAATTCTACCGCGTGGATCGGTTTCAGCGTAGTGACCGAATCCAAAATTGTGTCGGCTATCTATATTCGCCCGAGAAAGGTACGGTGTACAATGGTTCAATACATATTGGTCATCACGCACGGCCGTCCCCCGAGAGCCTCGCTTCTAGACTACTTTCGATCAGTTTTGTCCTGATCAGCGCGAAATCTGACATCCAGCATCGCAAGCTTGAACTAGAATACGGCCGCGTACAACCGATATTCGTTGAAACCGCGTAAGTCTCTGACATTTGTCGTTCCAAATTCTCGGGCTGGAATATCTAGCGCCGTTTCAGAGCCGGTTTGCCCGTCTAGGCACGCCGACGACCTTCGCCAACACCCCGAGCCAGGCACGGGTGTTTCGGCTCGCTGGTGGTCGAGGTGAACAATTCGGCGTTTATGACGCCGAGTCGAGGCGAAAGAGTACAACCCACGTGACCATGATGGCTGGACTCGTCGGCAGGTGTCAGCTTCAGTCCGCTCACACCCCGAGTGTGTTCTTTGCTCGCGCGGGGGAAGAGTGCGCTGGCCTCTGCCTCTGAACAACAAGCCATCGCTCCTATCGCCATACTGTGCCCGGTCACAAAATAGGAGGAAATCATTGGGCTCCTGCGAGACAGTTCGACCTTCGGCGAACGCAACGCGTTCGTTCATCCCTTTATTCAAGACTAACCAGACGGAACTCAGGCCCATGTCGAAGCCGCGCGCCTCACTGGAACTTGACACTTGCAATTTTTCAGCACGTGAATCTGCTATTGCCGTGGCGCCGATTTTCCTGATAGCTACTGAGGTTTCGGATTGCTTCAACCAAGATGTCCAGCGCCGATAATTCCTCGCTCGACGCCGAGCACCTCACGGAAGGCCTTGAACAGGATAAGCTCCGGCTTGAGATAGCCGAACTCAAGAAGCCTTTTTATCGACGACCGGCGAATTGGTTCAGTTTCGTCGCGGCAATAGTCGCGGTCGGTGGCTTTTTCGGGCAAAGTCTTCTTTCGAACATCAAGGTCGAACGCGCTCTGCTCGAGGCCGGCCAAAAGCAAGTGGACGCATCTAACCGCGTTAGTGCCGCCGAAAATCGCGAAAAGGAAGCCGCTGATCGCGAGGCCTCGGCTGAGACGGCGCGGAAAAAGGCCGAGGCGAGAACGCAGCAAATGCAGGGGGAGCTGCTTGCCCTTGAAAGCGACAAACGCGCAATCGACGCGCAGATCGGCAGCGCGCGCGACGGCCTTAACAGGATACTCGGCCTTGTCGACCAGCTCAACGCTGCCGGAGTACCTGATCATCTCGTCGCAAGCATAGCCAAAGAGATTACCGGGACCGCGGATGCCCTTGGACGCACCTGCAGCCCAGCGGATGCCGCCGCGTATGACCAGGCACTGGTGCTGAACGAAGGCCAAGCGACGGTGGCGGTCGCTGAACATTCACCGTGGGGCGCCCCGCGCTTTTCCGATGGAACAGGTAGTGAGCCCAATCTGGTTCAAGCGTGGTGGATCGGTTTGTATGACACAGCCGCGAAGGTTCCCGTCTGGGTCGCGTACAAACTCGATGGGTCGAAGATCATAAACCGGATCCGCACCGATTGTTGGCGGCCCGACCCACGATTTGCGCCAGAAGACCTGGCGACATTGAAGGACTACCAGGAGCCAGTTTATGACCGCGGTCACCTTGTGCCGCGCGCTGACATGACGCGAAGCGACCCGGCCGCCGCAAGCGTCTTTGTCGTCACCAATCTCACGCCACAGACCGCGAAGTTGAACCGCGACACCTGGTCCTCCCTTGAGAATGCGATCCGCCACTGGGCAATAGAATACAAAACCGTCTATATCATTACCGGGCCCGTATTCGACTACGACGGCGATGTTAAACGCGATGCGCCGGGCACCGCTCCGACCATTGGCGACGCGAAGGTCGCCGTTCCCAGCCATTTTTTTAAAATCGTCGCGCGCACAGACGCTAACGGCCCTACCGATCTGATAGGTTTTCTCGTTCCGAACGTGGAAAACCCCGACCCAGCTTTCCGACACTTTGCCGTCACCATTGACAGGCTCGAAGCGGTGACCGGGCTAAATTTTTTTCCCGATATCATTAGCGAGGAGTTTGAGCGGCGCGAAGGCGCGCTCACGGAAACACAGAAATGGTTTCCGGAATAGACTATTTCGCCCATGGCCGAGCCAGAACGCGGTTACTGTTTGCCCGGCCGCGGGCTGCGCCCGCCTCGCGAACGGCCCTTCGCCCACTGCTCTGCGGATGCCTGCCAGGCGAATGCCGGACAACCAGAAAATCAGAATTTGCTTGTCTTGATGATGTAACCAGAAAATCAGAATTTGCTTGTCTTGATGATGTAATACGTCTCTGGCTGGAATAGCGGGTTATCCTTGGGAACGATACGCGCAGCGAGGTCTTGGTACTGCTTTCGCACGTCGTAGCGCATACCCTTAGCATTCGGGCACTGGTCGCCATTAAGAACCACCTTCGCAAAGACTGCGGCGAAATCCGGATAGTCCTTCCACATTTCCTGACGAAGCAATGCTCCTGCAATGCCGGGATGGGTGACGGTCGGGCCGCCGGTCTGCAGCACGCAAGCGATGGCGACAAACTTGTGCAGTCGTGCTGCGACATCAGCTTCGCTTGGTTGCCTCGGACCGCCACCTTGACGCTCAAGCCACCAGCCTTTCGAGGGCGAATTCCAGTGCGTCAATGACAGGCCGTGGACGCGGTCGAATGCTCTCTTCAGATGTGAGGGAAGCATATTCGGATCCGTGCCCGGAAGACCTTTCGCAACGCCCTCGAGCGTCGCTCGTGCGCTGTCAATGTCTCGCTGCTCGAGCGGCTCTAACTGGCAAAGTGCCTCGTTATCTACAATTCGCATCGACTCAAGCACGACCCCCCTCCGCGCTCTCCACGGTTTCGACTTTGCTTCCCCATACCGTGGCGGTTCTGAAGCTCGCTCCGCTCAGCTTCGAAGAGTGAAAGTCTACGCCCTGCAGGTCCGCGCATGCAAAGTCGGCCCCCCTCAATCCGGCGTGGAACTCGGCGCCCATGAGTTGCGCGCCCGTGAATTGGGCAGCGTCGTAGCCGCCCAGGATAATCGGTGTTTCGTCAGCTCCTGGAATTCCAGACTCGCTCTGCTGAAGATAGGCGCCGAGCGCCTTCAGGCCGGAAAAGTTGACCCCTCGAAAGTTTCCGTCGATGTAGGCACCGTTTGCCGTCGCCCCTGCGAAGCTCGCCCCCTCGGCCCGGACGCTCTCGAGCCGGGCACCCTCAAAATGCGCGCCGCTTGCATCGTCGAAAACAGGAAAATCGAAACGCGCGTAGTCGAAGTGAACCCCAAATAACTTGGCACCGGAAAAGTTCGGCTGGGTAGCCCGAACGTGTCGTAAGTCGGAAAATGACAAGTCAGCACCACGAAACGTCGTGCGGCTCAACTCTGAACCATTCAACGATGCGCAGCCGTCCATTTGGCCGAAGGCGTTCCTCTGACAGAAAGAGGCGTAGTCGAACTTGGCGCCGGTGAGGTCCGCGTAACTCAGATTGGCACCGTCGAAGCGAACGCCGCGAAAATCGCCACCGATCAAGATAGCGTGGCTGAGGTCGCGACGAGCCAAGTCGTGATCGAATTGGCGCGCCACCGATCGTACTTTGAGCTCGTCGTTCGGCCGATTGCCGAGTTGAGCATAGGGAACTACTAGATTGCGCGCGAACGGGCTTTTCAGCCGACCAGTCACCAAATCGGGCGGACCACCGAAGAGAAGTTTTGTCGCACATGGCCCTGGGGCGATTGCAGGTAGGGGCTGTCCGCCTTCCCATTTGATTCCGTACCACCACAGGTAGACCCTCGGGCAATCGGGCAATCCCAGGGGCTCCGTCGTTTCATCAGGCACTGTCGCAATTCCGATCGAAAAGTAGATTAGGCAAAGCGGGCCCGTGACGTGGCCAAGCTGCAGTTGTCTCGCGCCGCTGCTCGCCTCGCCAAACTGCTCAACGACGCGCTGCAGTAGAGCTCAAGGCGCGGCTGTGCCGCGGGCCGGCTGGGAGGCCGGCGCCGGACTGGTGACGGTCGAGGTCTTCCATGAGGGCTGCGAATTCAGGAAGTAAGTTGCAACGAAACGGGGAATCCGCCTGCCGAAGGTCGTATGGGAGAAATAAGCATGGCCAACACGATCGTCCGAGCGTCAATACACCCAGGTATCGGTATTGCCCGGCGAGGCAGCAGCCCGGATGCCCACCTGCTAGCTCCGCAAGTTCCGAACCCGCCTCCTAGGCCAGTCGATAGCTCCCATGACAGGAGTGGCTATCTCAAGCGTGAAGCCGTGGAATTCCGAATCTATGGGTACGACAAGGACGGCAATGTCGTTTCCGAACTTACCGCCGACAAGTTTCCGCACGACTACAAAGGTACGGTAACGCTAAACGGAGACGAGGATTCTTTTGTGAAGGAACGTTGGGACTGGCTGAGGAAAGCGTTCACCGATGCAGCCTCGGCCGCGACGTCAGAGGCCAAGGCTTGGACGACATGGAAGGCGTACGAAGACGTTTTCAGTTCAACCCTTCAGGAGCAAGCGCCACGCCCCGACCGGGACCAGTCGGCTGTTCCCCATACTTTCCCGTTCAACCTTACGATCCGTGCGCTCAACGAGCGGCTGCGCTCTCGTATCGCAGACTTGGAGTGACGTGGAGGCGCCAAGCGGCCGTTTGACAGCGGATCGAAGTGTCCGTTGCCGAGAATGAACTAGCACGAAAGTCATCAGAATTCACAACCCGAGTGCTCGCTTCTTTCCAGAGGCCCAATCGACTCCGCCACCTGCACAGGCCAGGCCGGAATATGTTTTCCCAGCTCTCGCTCGACAGATGGCGACCAAGGTACGAGCTGGAAACCAAGCCCTTCATCAATCATGACGAAACGCCCGGAAGCGAGCGCGAAGCGTTGCCGGTACATGCCAGCTACTTGATCGCCTTCCGAGACCTTCGTGAACGGCAGTCCGGTCTCTACAGCGAGCCGAGCGCCAAGCGCGTTCATCTCGTGATCGCGTACCGTGTCGATCAGATCGCAAGCGAAGATGACGCGTTGACCGTCGCACCGCGCGAGACCCTGCTTGACAAGGTAGTCGGTACGGTTTTCCAGCGCCTGCCTCACCTCCTTGCCGAAGCCAGTTTCACCGTGTTCAGCGGGCTCGCGCGCCAAAAAGCTGCCGGTCGAGCCAGGTCGCGCCACCGGCGCGGACCTGCTCTTCGACAGAAAGGTCTGACCGGACGGCGAGCGCGACTCGGCCACGGCCCCTTGCATCTTCGTAGTGGCGCAGTTCAACGATCGAGCCGGGCGCGGAATCTCCGGTGGCGTCGAGATCACTACAGCGAATGTGATGGACGCGTCCGTCGACACCATCGACGATTGCATAGGCCGAGCCGCGCAGTTCGTCATCCAGGCCACGCTCAAGCAGCCGACCAATGACTGGTTTGTCGATCTGTTCCGCCGGGAGTACATAGTCGGCCGCGCCTCTGTCGACGCGCTTCCCGGCGAGACTTTGATGCATCCGCTTGATGATGTCGCCGCGCTCACCGAGACTGCGCAAAGTTGGCTCAACCTCTTCGCCCAGTATCCATTGGCCAGGACGGATCTCGTTGGCGAGGCTAAGACGTTCCAACTTACGCAGCCGCCCGATCTTCACCGTCAGGAACTCGTCGGGCTGGTGGCTGTGAGGTGGCGCAAGATCGATGACGCCAAGGCGATCGGCATCGCGCACAAGCTGGCGGTCGAGCTGTGTCCAGCGCTCGGTGTCGATCTGTCGTTCGACTGTTCGGCGGATGTCCTTATCGGTCCGGGGCCCCAGCGTCTGTGTGAGGAATATCGCTTGCCCGATCGCGCCGGCTCCCGACTGTTTGAGGAGCGAGCCGATGGGACGTGTGATTTGGAATGGCCATCCACCGCACGTTGCGGAGGTGGTGGTTTGGGAGACGGCCGGTTGCGCCTTGGTGCGAAGGAAGATAATGACACGGTTAGAAAGCTAGTGGCGGTGTTTTCCGACACGTGGAAGCTTTGGCAACCACTTCACTTCACGTCACGTGTAACACTCCTAGGTTTCAATGACCGGCAGACATTGAGAAAAGTTCCCAGTGCGTCCTGACACTGCCTGAAATGGAGCGCCTTCGGGTTTTCCTGGTGCGCGAGCGAGGATAGGTGGTCGCAATTGATGGCTGTACGCGACCTCGGAAAGTTGCGTGATGATTGGCCAGCAAGGCAATCCTCCGGGGTACGAAATGGTCAAACCGCAGCAGTCTTCAGAGGTGAATAAATCTAAAATTGAGCAGCCTGGCCAGTTTCCGGTTCTGCCACACTTCGGATCGCGTCGCGTCGTGCGAACTGTTCGTCGGTCGCAGCTGCGAGAAATCGTCCCCTTATCGGACACGACCATTTATGAAATGGAGCAACGTGGCGAGTTCCCACGACGCTTCAATCTGACGCCCCGCTGTGTTGTTTGGGATTTGGCAGAGGTCGAGGCCTGGGTTCGGGCAAAGCGAAACGCGTCGTCTGCCGGCACTATCGACATCGCCCTAGGTCCAGACGTGCGGTCGCGGAAGACGAGGCCTGTCAAATCGGATCGAGGATGATCGCCCCGGCGGTCGGCTGGAGTACGGCCGTGTGCTTCTTGCCCGCCCCCCAGGCCTCAACCATGTCAGCCCATTCCTGCAGCATATGACGACGCTGCGGCTCGTATTCAGCCTTGTTATAGACGCCGCGCGAAGTGCGGCTGTCCTCGTGGGCAAGGCATTTTTCGATCCAGTCGCGATTGAATCCGATCTCGTTTAGGAGTGTCGAGCCGGTCCGCCGTAGGTCGTGCACTGTGAAGGGCGCAAGCGGCAATTCGTGTCTTTTTGCGCGGTCGACAATGGCCATGGTAACCCGATTGAAGGTGGCCCGCGACATGGGTTCGTCGGCGTCATAGCGAGATGGGAGCACGTATCGGGAGTTCGCTGCGCACGTCTTGAGTGCAATCAGGATATCGAGGGATTGGCGGGACAGGTAGACGTTATGCGGCTTTTTCCGTTTCATTCGCTCTTTGGGAATGCTCCAAACAGCGTTCTCAAAATCGATCTCGTCCCACGTCGCGTCCAGCAGCTCACCCTTCCGCACCATCGTGAGCAGTATCAGCTTTAGGCCGAGCCGTATCGTCGGCAACGTCGGCACATTTTCCAACTCATTCAGCATGATTCGGATTTCTGCGGGGGACAATGCTCGGTCTTTTGCCTCGAACGTGGCAATCGAAGCCGGTCCTACCTCGTCTGCTGGATTGGCAATCTTCTCGCCGTGCAGAATGGCATGGCCATAGATCTGCTTAACAATGTCCCGGACATGAATGGCTGTTGCCGGCGCGCCACGGTCGCGCACCTTTGCGCAGAGCGCCCGCAAATCGTCAGCTGTTACTTCTGTGAGGAGCCTTTTATCCCAGATCGGCAAGATGTCTCGATCGAAGATGGCCTTGCGCATTGAGCGCGTGCTATCCGCCATCTTGGCCTCCTTAAACCAGGCCAGGCAGGCATCGCCGAAGGTGGCCATTGCAGACAGGCGCCGCTTTTCACGCTGCTTTTCATGCGCCGGCGATTGTCCGGCTGCCACCATTTTTCGGGCGGCAATGCAGCGGTCACGCGCCTCTGCTAGCGAGATGCCGCCCTCACCATAGCGGCCCAGCGTGACTGTCTCTCGCCTTCCATTCAATCGGTAGTCGTATCGGAACGAGATCTGCCCGGCCGTGGACACCGTGGCGTACATACCGTCACGATCAGCGACCTTGTATATTTTGTCTTTTGGTTTCAGCTTCTTAAGTGCAATGTCGGTGAGCATGGCAAGGGCAATCCGAGCGCGTGGGGCCGCATATCCAGCACCAGATTTTACCGTCATCGATTTTACCGTCAAGGTATGATAATTTCGTTTGCGCTTCAACAATTTACCTAAATACTTCCTAATGCGTTAGGAAGTAAGGTGGTGACGGTATTAGCTTCGAGCGAGAATGGTGAGGAAAGGGATGCCGTCAGGTCTACCGCCAAATGATTCCGCTTGCGGGCGATAGTTAGCGATAGTAAACGAGAGGAAAATGACTACAAGTCAGCTAGTTACGTATACGCCGTCGATAGCCATCGAATGCTGGCGAACGACTGAGCTTTATTCCCACTCGATTGTGCCCGGCGGCTTTGACGTCACGTCATAGACGACGCGGTTGATGCCGCGTACCTCGTTGATGATGCGGGTGGCGGCGGCGCCCAGGAATGCCATGTCGTAATGGTAGAAGTCGGCCGTCATGCCATCGACCGAGGTGACGGCGCGCAGCGCGCAGACGAATTCGTAGGTGCGGCCGTCGCCCATCACGCCGACGGTCTGCACCGGCAGCAGCACGGCGAAGGCCTGCCAGATGGCATCGTAGAGGCCGGCCTTGCGGATTTCGTCGAGATAGATGGCGTCGGCCTCGCGCAGGATCTCCAGCTTTTCGCGGGTAATGCCGCCCGGGCAGCGGATGGCAAGACCGGGACCGGGGAACGGATGCCGGCCGATGAAGCTGTCGGGCAGGCCGAGCTCCTTGCCGAGCGCCCTCACCTCGTCCTTGAACAGTTCGCGCAGCGGCTCGACCAGCTGCATGTTCATGCGTTCGGGCAACCCGCCGACATTGTGGTGCGACTTGATGGTCACGGACGGGCCGCCGCTGAAAGAGACGCTTTCGATGACGTCGGGATAGAGGGTGCCTTGTGCCAGGAAATCGGCGCCGCCGAGCTTCTCGGCCTCCTCCTCGAACACTTCGATGAACAGCCGCCCGATGGTCTTGCGCTTCTTCTCGGGGTCCGACTCGCCCTCGAGCGCGCCGATGAAACGGTCCCAAGCGTCGACCAGGATCAGCGGCAGATTGTAATGCTGGCGAAACATCTCCACCACGCCGGCCGCCTCGTCCTTGCGCATCAGCCCGTGGTCGACAAGGATGCAGGTGAGCTGGTCGCCGACCGCCTCATGGATCAGCAAGGCCGCGACCGAGGAATCGACGCCGCCCGACAGCGCGCAGATCACCTTGCCCTTGCCGACCTGTTTGCGGATCGTCTCGACCGCGTGCTCGCGGTAGGCGCGCATCGTCCAGTCGCCTTCGATGCCGGCGATGTTGTGGACGAAGTTGCGGAGCAGTCTGGCGCCGTCCGGCGTATGCACCACTTCGGGGTGGAACATGAGGCCGTACATCTTGCGTTCGACATTGCCGAAGATGGCGAAGGGCGAGCCCTCCGATTTTCCGAGCACCTCGAACCCCTCCGGCAGGGTGATGACGCGGTCGCCATGGCTCATCCACACCTGGTGGCGCTGGCCGGGCGCCCACAAGCCCTCGAACAGCGGGCTGTCCTTGGCGATCTCGACGAAGGCGCGGCCGAATTCGCGATGATCGGAGCTTTCGGCGATGCCGCCCATCTGCACGCACATCGCCATCTGGCCATAGCAGATGCCGAGCACCGGCACGCCGGCATCGAAGACGATCTGCGGCGCGCGCGGACTGCCGATGTCGCCGGTCGAGGCCGGACCGCCGGACAGGATCACTGCCTTCGGATTGGTGCGCGTGAACGCCGCCTCGGCCGACTGGAAGGGCACGATCTCGGAAAAGACGCCGGCCTCGCGGATGCGGCGGGCGATCAACTGGGTGAACTGGCTGCCGAAATCGACAATCAGAACGGTGTCGGGATGATTGGCTGTTTTCATGGCGAGCGTTTAGAGAAAGAAACGAGTCGGCGCAATGGGTTGTGAGGTCGCGCGGTCACTCCGATTCAGGTGCGTCGTCCTGAACGCCAGAGGCTTTGTCCAATGCATCAGTTTGCGTTCTATCGAGTAACCGCAAGGCGCCTATCAGCGCTGCGAAACGCTCATTACCAAGGCGGGCAACATAGCTTCGTTCGATCTGCAGCTTGATGCGGTCGCCATCGCGGAGGGCGTCCAGGCCCTTGCGCGTGTAACGCACAAGCTTGCCGCGGCCGTCTTGCGGATCCGGCAGACGCTGCAACACACCTTCCGTCTCCAAGCCGTCGAGCAATTGCTGAACCGCCTGCTTTGAGATCGCCGAGCGCTCGATCAGCGCCGACTGGCGCATGCCGCCGCGGGGGATGTGTCCAAGCAGGCCGGCACGCGCTTCGGTGAACCATTGATGGCCGGCAGCGCGCATCGCCGCGGCGAACTCGGTCTGCCAGGCGCGGCTCGCCTGCCACAGCCGCCAACCTATGTGATCCGGCAGCGCTTCAGGTTTTTCGTCAAGTCTCTTGACCAAATTCTTCTCACCCGATACATAGTCAAGCATCTTGACTACTAGTTCACTCTAAGTGGCGATGCTGGTCAAGGCAATCGGCGACTTCAATTCAGGAGGAAATCATGGCAGCACTTCAGAAGGAAACCCTTGCAACGCTCATTCCGGGGATGACCCATGTGTTGGAGCGAAACGGCAAGGAGGCTTACGTCTTTTTTGAAAGCGAGGGTGCCGCGCACATGCTGCTCGACGATGGCGAGGCGCGAAGCGGGCGCTGGCGGATGCTCGATGACGGTTATGTCGCCGACTGGGACACCGGCGCGACCGGACGCTGGACCCTCGATCACGAGCCCGGGTCAGTCACTTACGTCAATCGCGACAACGCCGTTCGCTTCAGGATGATCGGCGTGCTGTTCGGCAACGCTAAGAACCTGCCGCCCCAACAAGCTTGAAGTCGATCGCGCGGGAGGCGATCGCCCGTTCCAGCAGTTGCACCGCCGCGGCCAGCTTCTCATCGATGACGTGCAGGTATTCGGTCCAATCGCCGACATGCCTCAGATCGGCCGCGCCGTCGGAAATGCCGCGCAGGCCGATAAGCGGCACGTCGAACAGCTGGCAGGCACGCAGGCAGGCGAAAGTCTCCATGTCGACCATGTCGGCGGCGACCGCGTCGTAAGCGGCGCCGGTGACTATTGCCGCCCCGGTCGACAGCGTCGCCGGCCTGATACCTGGTATCCTGAACGGCAGCGGCACGCTGACGGGCAGGTCGAGGAACGGCGTGGCGCCCTTCTCGAAGCCCAATGGCGAGGCGTCCATGTCGCGGTAGCCAACTGAAACGGCCTGGTAGATTTCGGTCTGCTCCAGCGTCCGGCTGCCCGCCGACCCGAGCGACACGACGAGATCCGGCAGCGCGTTTTCGGCCGCCCGCCGGGACAGTTCGGCGCTGAGCCCGACACCGGCCTCGACCGGTCCGACGCCGGTCATCAGCGGCGTGAACAGCCGCTGCAGGTGTGGACCGTATTCGGCTTCGGCCGCCATGACGAAGAGAACGGACTTGCCGGACAGGCGAGACACTTTACCGGTCACGACGATCTACTCCTTTTTCTGGCCCTGCCACCGGAGCCGGAAGGTAAGAAGGGCGACGTGCCCTCACCGGTCCCCGGCCCTTCGCTATGGCTCCGGGCGTTCGTCGCTCGAAAAGCTCATTTAGGGGCTTTTCGTCCGCTGCGCGGACCGCTCCTCACCCCTCGATACCGTCGCGGCCGAGCACTGTCATCATCGTCCCGGTCATTGTGGCGATCAGCTTGGCCTCGCCGTCGGTGGCGAACGCATAGGCTTGTCCGTCTGCGACGATGATGGTGCGGCCGGGCTTGGTCACCGAGCCGCGGAACAGGAAGCGCTCGCCCCGGCCGGGCGCCAGCAGATTGACCTTGAACTCGATAGTCAGCACACCGGAATTTTCCGGCATCAGCGAGAATGCCGCATAGCCGCAGGCCGAGTCGAGTGCCGTCGAAATGACGCCGGCATGGAGAAAGCCGTGCTGCTGCGTCAGTGCCGCCGAATAGGGCATTTCGATCTCGATGATGCCGGGCGTCACCAGCGTCAGCTCGGCGCCAATCGTCATCATCGCTTTCTGGCGCGCAAAGGATGTCCTGACGCGGTCTTCATAATCGGGAGCAGGAACGATCTTTGCTGCCATGGCCGTCGACCTTCGTTTCTCGGCAAATCTTATTGCAAAGGCATTTATCGCAGAGGGGTGGGCGGCAGGCAATCGCAAATGCTGCACTGCAGCATTCTGCCCGGCTCTGTGTCCATGGCAAAGGTTCAGCCGGCGCGGCGCAGCGCGCAGAAGTAAAAGCCGTCGGTGCCGCTCAGCAACGGCGACAGCGAAATGCCGCCCGCAGCCCCAATACGCACTGCCGCTTCGTGGCCCGCAAAACGGCTGTCCCAAAGCTGGCGGTGATCGACCGGGACAAAACCGGGATGGCGGTCCCGGAAGGCCGAAACCTGGTCGCCATTTTCCTCGTCGAACACCGAACAGGTGATGTAGACCAGCAGGCCGCCGGGTTTGACGAAGTCCCTGGCGGCATCGAGTATCGTCTCCTGCTCGCCCTTGCGGGCGTCGAGCTGCCTTTGCGTCAGCCGCCATTTGGCATCCGGCCGGCGCCGCCAGGTGCCGCTGCCGGTGCAAGGCGCATCGATCAGGACGATGTCCATATGCTTGCCGAGCGGCGCGAGCTCGGCCGGCTTGGTGACGATCTGCACATTGCGGTTTTCCGAGCGGCGTATGCGGTCGAAGATCGGCGCCAGCCTTGCCTTCTCGGCATCGTGGGCGAAGATCTGGCCGCGATTGTCCATCGCCGCCGACAGCGCCAGCGTCTTGCCGCCGGCGCCGGCGCAAAAGTCGAGCACCTGCATGCCAGGCTCGGCGCCGGCCAGTTCGGCCGCAATCTGGGAACCCTCGTCCTGAACCTCGAACCAGCCTTTCTGGAAGGCCGGCTCGGCCTGTACGTTCGGGTGCCTGCCATCGCCTTCGATCGGCGGGATTCGGATGCCGTGCGGCGCGATCCGGGCGGGCTTGGCGCCGGTCTCCGCCAATTCCGCCAGCACCTTGCCGCGATCGGCCCTCAGCGTGTTGACCCTGAGGTCGAGCGGCGGGCGAGTGCCAAGCGCGGCACCCTCTTCCACCCAGGTCGTGCCGAACGCCCGTTCGAACAGCGGCATGCACCAGTCGGGGATGTCTGCCCTGACAGCCGGCGGCGCATCGGCAAGCCGGCGAGCTGCCAGCGTTGTCAGTTCGTCGGCGGTAAGCAGCGACGGCGCGAACTTGTCGCCCTCGAGCGCCTCGTTCAGCGACTGCGCCGTCTGGCCCCATTCGAGCAGCAGCGCGCCGAAGCCGATGGCGCGCGGCGTGTCTTCGCCGAGCAGCCAGCCGGCCGAGCGCTTGCGGCGCAGCGCGTCATAGACGATGTTGCCGATCGCGGCGCGGTCGCCGCCACCGGCGAAGCGGTGCGACAGGCCCCAGTCCTTCAGCGCATCGGCCACCGGCCGGTGGCGCCGGCCGATGTCGTCAAGCACTTCGATGGCTGCAGCCAGCCGCCCGCCCAGTCTCATTGTCGTCTTCCATTACTCAGCAAACTATTTGCGGCCCTGCTCTATCGCATCGGCCCGACAATCGGAAACCGATTTTCGGAAAGCACGATGCGTGGATTCCAAAGTGGCTAAAGGGTGCTTTGTGCGCGCAAGTGAACGTATGCCGCTCTAAAGCGCGCAACTGACACGCACAAGCACGCCGGCTGGTGCAACTGCTCTGCTTTGCAACTTTTGCGGTTGCGAATACTCTTTGCGCGGTGATTCGCGTCGCAGAAAAAGGCGAAGCCGCGGGTCGATACGAGGAGAGGGCAATGAAAACTTATCTGGCGGAAGTTCTAGGCACGTTTCTATTGGTGTTCATCGGCACGGCTTCGGTGGTGACGGGCGGCTTCGGCGGCGCGCTGCCGCTTGGCCAGGAAGGTATCGGTCTGGCGTTCGGCATCGGCCTCATCGCGGCGGCTTATGCGATCGGCCCGATTTCGGGCGCGCACCTCAATCCGGCGGTGACGCTCGGCGTGTTCCTCGCCGGGCGGATGCCGGCCAGGGATGTCATTCCCTATTGGATCGCACAGGTCATCGGCGCCATCATCGCCTCGCTGGCACTGTGGATCATCGTCTCCGGACAGGTCGGCGGCCACACCGGCGGCTTCGGCGCCAATGGCTGGGACGTGACGAAATGGGGCGTCAGCTCGGCCTTCCTGTGGGAGCTGATCGGCACCTTCACCTTCGTCACGGTCATCCTCGGCGTCACCAACGCCAAGCACACCACGGCCTTCGCCGGCCTCGTCATCGGCCTGACGCTGGCCGGCCTGCACTTCGCCATCATCCCGGTGACCGGCACATCGCTCAACCCGGCCCGTTCGATCGGACCGGCGCTGTTTTCGGGAACTGCGGCGATCGGCCAGCTCTGGCTGTTCATCGTCGCGCCGTTGATCGGCGGCGCCATTGCCGGCGTGGTTGCCAAGGCCGGTATCTTCGAGAAGGACTGACTTTTCGCAAGCCCAACGAAAAAGGCGCGGGTCGAGGCCCGCGCCTTTTTGTTGCGTCGAGAAGTTCGTGTGCCCGGATCAGGCCGCGAGGTCAAAACGGTCGGCGTTCATCACCTTGGCCCAGGCAGCGGCGAAATCCCGGGCGAACTTCTGCCCGGCGTCGGCCGATCCGTAAACCTCGGCAAGCGCACGCAACTGTGCGTGTGAGCCGAAGATGAGGTCCGCGCGGGTGCCGGTCCACTTGACCGCCCTGGTCTTGCGGTCGCGTGCTTCGTAGACTTCATCGGAGCCGGCGGCCGGATCCCACACCGTGTTCATGGAGAGCAGGTTGACGAAGAAATCGTTGGTCAACGTGCCCGGCCTGTCAGTGAACACCCCGTGCTTCGACTGGCCGGTGTTGGCGCCGAGCACCCGCAACCCGCCGACGAGCACCGTCATCTCCGGCGCCGTCAAGGTCAGCAGCTGCGCCCGGTCGACCAGCATCGCTTCGACCGACATCGGCGGCTTGCCCCTGACATAGTTGCGGAAGCCATCGACTTTCGGCTCGAGCGCGGCGAAGGACTCGACATCGGTCTGTTCCTGCGAGGCGTCCATGCGGCCCGGCGTGAAGGGCACCTTGACGTCATGGCCGCCGTCTTTGGCCGCCTTCTCGATCGCGGCGACGCCGCCGAGAACGATGAGGTCGGCAAGCGAGACCTTCTTGCCGCCTGTCTGCGAGGCATTGAAGCCCTTCTGGATGCCTTCGAGCGTCTCGAGCACCTTGGCCAGCTGCGCCGGCTGGTTGACCTCCCAATCCTTCTGCGGCGCCAGCCGAATGCGTGCGCCATTGGCGCCGCCGCGCTTGTCGGAGCCGCGGAAAGTCGAGGCCGAGGCCCAGGCGGTCGAGACCAGTTCGGAAACGGACAGGCCGGAGGCCAGGATCTTCGCCTTCAGCGAGGCGATATCCTGCTCGTTGACCAGTTCGTGGTCGACTGCCGGTATCGGATCCTGCCAGATCAGCTCTTCCTGCGGCACGAGCGGGCCGAGATAGCGGACGGCGGGACCCATGTCGCGATGCGTCAGCTTGAACCAGGCGCGGGCGAAGGCATCGGCGAACTGGTCCGGATTCTGGTGGAAACGCCGCGAAATCTTCTCGTAGGCCGGGTCGACGCGCAGCGCGAGGTCGGTGGTCAGCATCGCCGGCGCGCGGCGCTTGGCCGGGTCGTGCGCGTCCGGCACGGTGCCTGCACCGGCGCCGCCCTTCGGCGTCCACTGATGGGCGCCGGCCGGGCTCTTGGTCAGCTCCCATTCGTAGTTGAACAGATTGTCGAAGAAGTTGTTGCTCCATTTGGTCGGCGTCGTGGTCCAGGTCACCTCGAGGCCCGAGGTGATGGCGTCGCCGGCAATGCCGGTGGCATGCTTGCTCGACCAGCCGAGGCCCTGCGCCTCGATGCCGGCGCCTTCCGGCTCCGCCCCGACCAGCGATGCATCGCCGGCGCCGTGGGTCTTGCCGAAAGTGTGACCGCCGGCGATGAGCGCCACGGTTTCCTCGTCGTTCATGGCCATGCGGGCGAAGGTTTCGCGGATGTCGCGTGCCGAGGCCAATGGATCGGGCGTGCCGTTCGGCCCTTCCGGGTTGACGTAGATCAGCCCCATCTGCACGGCGCCGAGATGGCCGTGAAGTTCGCGGTCGCCGGAATAGCGCTCGTCGGCGAGCCACTTGGTTTCCGATCCCCAGTCGACGTCCTGCTCGGGCTCCCATACATCGGCGCGGCCGCCGGCGAAGCCGAAGGTCTTGAAGCCCATCGATTCCAAGGCGACGTTGCCTGTGAGGATCAACAGGTCGGCCCAGGAGATTTTCCTGCCGTATTTCTGCTTGATCGGCCACAGCAGCCGGCGCGCCTTGTCGAGATTGGCGTTGTCCGGCCAGCTGTTGAGCGGCGCGAAACGCTGCTGGCCGGCGCCGGCGCCACCACGGCCGTCACCGATGCGATAGGTGCCGGCGCTGTGCCAGGCCATGCGGATGAAGAGCGGGCCGTAATGGCCGAAATCGGCCGGCCACCAATCCTGCGAATCGGTCATCACCTGGTGCAGATCCCTGATCACCGCATCGAGATCGAGGCTCTTGAATTCCTTGGCGTAGTCGAAGTCCTCGTCCATCGGGTCCGAGAGGCTGGACTGCTGGTGGAGGACGCCAAGATCAAGCTGGTTCGGCCACCAGTCACGGTTGCTCCTCCTGGCCGATCCATGTGGGACCGGGCATTTGCCGGCGCTGTTGTCGTCGGTTTTCGCGTCCATCTTTGCCTCCGATTTTGTTGATTTTCCGGGATTTTGTTGATTTTCCGGGCAGGGCCAGCGGCCGCGCCATTCTGGAATGATTCCAGACTAGCCTGCCCAGCCGATAAAGACAAATTGCCTTTGCTGTTTATTCTGATAGGTTTTCCTTATGATCGGTTTGACCGTCCGGCAGATGCATTATTTCGAAGCGCTGGCGCAGACGCTGCATTTCGGCCGCGCGGCAAAACTCGCCGGCGTCAGCCAGCCGGCGCTTTCTTCGCAGATCGCCGAGATGGAGCTGCGGCTTAATTGCCGGCTGTTCGAGCGCGGCGGCAAGGCGGTGCGCATGACCGACGAGGCGCAGGCCCTGCTGCCGCGCATCGAGCGCATTCTTGCCGATATCAGCGACGTCGAGGCCACCGCCCGGCGCGGCCGCCCGGCGCTGGAAGGCCGCTTCCGGCTCGGCATCATCCCGACGGTGGCGCCTTACCTGCTGCCGCATGTGCTGCCGGAGCTGAAACGGCATTTCCCGGCCTTGCAGCTGGAGTTGCGCGAGGCGGTGACCGCTTCGCTGGTCGAGGACACCAGCTCGGGAAAGCTCGACGCCTTCGTCGCGGCGCTGCCGCTCGACTATCCCGGCCTGGTTACCGAGGAACTTTTCTCCGACCGGTTCTTCCTGGCCGTGCCTGCCGGCGATCCCGCCTTCGCCTCGCCGCCGGTGCCGCCGGAAAGCCCGGCGCTGGAGCGGCTGATGCTGCTGGAGGAAGGCCACTGCCTGCGCGAACAGGCGCTCGCCGTCTGCGGCAGCGTGCGGCCGGTGGCCATGGCAAGCTACGGCGCGACCAGCCTGACGACGCTCTTACAGATGGTGGCGCACGGGCTCGGCGTCACGCTCATCCCGGAAATGGCGGCCGGGCCGGCCAGCACCATCCCCGACTTGAAGATCGTGCCGTTCCAGGAACCAATGCCGCAACGCACGATCTGCCTGGCCTGGCGGCGCAACAAGGTCCGTCACGACGAATGCGTCGAGCTGGCCAAGATCATTCGCGGGCTGGATGCAGCGGTACTGGCTGGGTGAGGTACGCTGTACCATCTAGCGGAAGTTTGGTGTTGACCCGAAGTCGACCTTCGCAGACCTGAATGGCTGCTTTGCGCCGCATCACAGCCGTTCCGTAGGGAAGATGGTCATCCCGAAAGCCGAAAGTTCCGTTTGTTCGAATGATGACAACTAAGGAAATAGGAAACAGCCTTTGCGCGCAATTCCGTGCTTTGGCGTTGCCGAGGGTGCTTCACTAGCATTGATCTTTGATGCGGCATCCACGTTGCCGCGGCGTGCAGTAAGTGGAGAATACAATAGCGGTGAGGGCCGCGATCGGTGAGGTTCAGTGATGAATCATGCGCAGAGTACCAGGTCAAAATCCCTCCGCTGTGACTTCACCTTTATTAAACGACGGCCCTTGATTTTACTTCACGAGATACGCGGCAGGGGGTGTACCGCCATGCCGTCCCTCATTCCGTTATGCCTCGTTCTGCTGTTGGCATTTCCGGCAAATGGTCAGTTGGCGCCCGAAGCGCCAGCGGTTGCCACAGCTAACGACAGC